>JANNEY010000613.1:0-37543 GCA_031379235.1 Opitutaceae bacterium
ATCGGCGCCGCCCATCGGGAGCAGCGTGCCTGGCGGATTCGTGTAGAGCGCGGCGGGATCGTCGGTGGGTTCTCCGGCGGCCGTGAGCGCCCACGGGCCGGGAAATTTTTTGCCCTCGGTGTGCAGGCGCTTGGTGAGGCCGTTGGTCGTGATCGACATTGAGACATCGAGGATCACGGGATCACCGGCGGTGGGCCAGGCGGCAGCGAGCGGATTGGGCGTAAACACTTCGCGTCGCCCGCCAAACGGCGCGACGCTGCACACATTCGGATCGGAACACGTGAGGATCACCATCAGGCCCTCGTCGGTGACGCGCTTCAGGTAGGCAGCGAGGCAACCGATGTGGTGGCTGCGGCGAATCGCGACGGAGCACGTGCCGTTTTGTTTCGCGCGCGCAGTGGCGAGTTCGAGCGCGCGGAGGACAACCCACGGGCCAGGCAGGCGCTGCGCGTCCCACGTGACCGCGGCGGGAAAATCGGCGACGACGCGCGGCTTGCCGAGTTTTGCCATCGCGCCCTTCTCGATGTCGGCGAGATACGCGGGCAGCAACGCGAGCCCGTGCGTCGTGTGACCGAGCAAATCGCCCTCGACCAAAATCTCGGCGACGGCGACGGCCTTGTCGGAGTCGAGCCCGGCCTGGGCGAGGAGCGCGCGGGCAAACGCGAGAAGTTGTTCGGCGGAATGGCGCACGGGCATGGCGCGAGCAAAACCACGAAAACAAAAACTCTCCAGCTTTTCGGCGCGCGGGGGCTTTGCGGTTGCGGGCTAGCCGGGACCGCGCTGCCCTTTCGCCATGAGCACACCCCGCTTTCTGGCTACATGCGCCGCCGCGTGGATCGGCGCGAGCCTCTCCGCCGCGCCCGCGAACGCCGTCAAGCTTACCCGCGCCGCCGACCGCGTGCGCGTCGAAATCGGCGGCGCGCTTTTCACCGAGTATGTTTTCCTCGGCGCAGACCGGCCCTACTCCTATCCCGTGCTCGCGTCCGACGGGACGGCGCTCACGCGCGATTTCCCGATGAAGAAAGGCACGGGCGACGACGCGGATCATCCGCATCACCGCTCGCTCTGGTTCGCCCATAGCGACGTGAACGGCGTGGATTTCTGGAACGAACCCACTGGCGGCAGCAACCGGCCGAAAGGGAAAATCATTCACGAAGCCATCGACGAGGTGACGAGCGGCAGCGTCGGCGTGATCCGGGATCGCAACCGCTGGGTGGCGCCGGACGGGCGCGTGTTTTGCACGGATGAGCGCGTGCAGCGTTTCAGCGCCAGCGGCGACGCGCGCATGATCGACTACGAAGTCACGATCCGCGCGCCCGCCAATGCGCCCGCGGAACTGCGCGACAACAAGGATGCGCTGCTCGCGCTCCGGCTCGCGATGTGGCTGAACCTGCCAAGGCCGGCCACCGGCGCGCACGACGGCGGCCGCGGTTTCACGGGCGGCCGCGGCCAGATCGTCACGGCCGAGGGCGTGCGCGATCGGGCGGCGTGGGGCAAGCGGGCCCCGTGGTGCGACTACCACGCGGAGCGCAACGGCCAGGTCTACGGCGTCGCGATCTTCGACAATCCGCAGAATCTGCATCATCCGACTTGGTGGCACGCGCGCGACTACGGGCTGTTTGCCGCGAATCCGCTCGGCTGGCACGACTTCGAGCCGAAGACGACGCCGGTCGGCGCCGGCAGCCACACAATTCCCGCCGGCGGCAGCATCACGTTCCGCTATCGCGTGCTGATCCACCTCGGCGACGAGAAGACCGCGCGACTCGCCGAGCGCTACGCGGACTACGCAAAGCGGTAGTCCTAGGCGGACGGGTCGGACAGTCGTCCTTACGTTTTTCCAAGTTTCCCAGAGGGCGTCAGAAAAAGGCGGGGGCAGGAGCGATCACGTAGCAGCGGGCGTCCCGGCCCACCGAGGTTTTGACGAGCGTCCTGAACCGGCGGGCAGGGACGCCCGCCGCTACCCGAGCCGAGCGCCCTTTTTCGACGCGCTATCAGAGATCAAAAGTCGTCGTCAGGATGTATTGGGTGGGATCGACGATGCGGTAGTTCCAGAAATTGCCGTCGGGGTTCACGGCGATGCGCTGGAGATGGGTGCGCTCGCCGACGTTGCGGACGTTGAGCTGCACGCGGGCGCGCACCTTGTTGTTGAAGAGCCGGAGATCGTAGGCCGCGTTGAGGTCGACGTGCGCGAGCGCCTTGTCGTAAATGGGCCGGGTCTTGTCGAGCGAGCGGATGGCGCCGTCGGGATCGGGCGCGGCGCCGTAGTAGCCGATGGCGGCCTTGTCGGCCCAGCGGAAGGCACCGCCGATGGAGAGGGGTTTCAGGCGCGCGTTTTCGGTGACGCCGGAGAAGCGGAAATTCGTGAACGCGTTGAACTGATGCTCGCGCGTCTGCGGCTTGCGCTTGCCGGCAGTCGCCTGCGCGAGCTTGAGCGGCGAGAGCACGTTGCCGACGAAGTAGCTGTTGGGCTGGTTGCCGCCGACGGTCTGGTTCCACCACAACTGGCGCTTGCCGGTCGCCGGATCGATGGGCGTGGTGGGATCTTCGAGCGTGGTCCAGAGGGCGTAGCGGCTGTCGATGTAGCCCTGCACGGCGGGCGACATGTTGGTGTCGATCGCGGACTGGCGGCTGCCGGTAAACTTCATCGTCCAGTAGCGCGTGGGGTTGAAGTTCACCTCGAGCTCGTTGCCCTTGGAGAGCGCGTCGTTGATGTCGTTCAGCGTGGCGGTCTGGAGGAAGTTCACGTAGTCGGCGCTCATGCCGAGGGTCTTGTTGACGTAGTCGGTGACCTGCGCGGCGGTCCACGGATCGACGGTGCCGGGGCCGTGCAAGGTGGTCGCCCAGCCGGTGGCGCGGCTGAAGAGTGTGAAGGCGTTGCCGCCGCCGGAGCCGACGTCGATCGTGCGGGCGCGCGTCGCGATGGTGCCGATGGTGCCGCGGGCGTTGAGCTGCGTGGTCTCGTATTGGCCGAGGCGGAGGTTGAGCTTGCCGCTGAAAAGATTGAGCGTGACGGCGTAGTCCTTGCCCTTGCCGGTGGGGTTGGGGAGGAGCGCGCCGAGGTTGTTGTAGGCGATGTCGGCGGGCTGAAAACTGTCGGACTGGTTGTAGGAAACGCTGAGCCAGCGGAACGGCTTCACGACGACGCCCTGCGTTTTGGTGGTGCCGGCGTTCCAACTCTTGTTGCGGCCGAAATTGTAGACGTTGGTGGGATCGATGATGCCATTGGTGCCGGTGACGAGCGGGAGGTTGATCTCTCCGTAGTTCCGATCCTTGCGGACGCCGAAGGTCGGCACGATGCGGTCGCTCAGGAGAAAGCTCTGCAACGTGATGCCCTCAGTGCGGATTTTTCGCTTTTGCAGGCCGAAGGAAATGCCGAGCTCGCCCATGGTGACGTTGCTGTTCACCCAGCGGCCGGTCGTGGTGTCGAAGGTGTAGAGCGGGAGCGGGCCATTGATCACGTCGGGGCGCCGCGCGGCGTAGTCGACGTTCTGGCCCTTGGCGTCGCCGAGGTAGTAGCGCGGGTAAACGTGGACGCCGTTGGAGCCGGTGATGTTGGTGAGGCTCAGGCCGACGAGCGCGGGATTGTCGGCGGCGATGCCCTCGTCGCGGTAGCGAAAGCCGGCGGGCGACTGGATAATCAGGCGATACTCGCCATAGCCGGCGAGGCGGTGACGGCCGAACCACCGGAGAAAATTTTTCTCGCCGGTGAGATCGAGCTGGTAGGCGAGCGTGGCGCGATAGTTGTCGTTGAACTGGGGCTTGCGGATGACGTTGGGCTCGTTGCCGCCGATGAAGGGCCGCAGGAAATACGGATTGGACGTGCCGTCGAGCAGGCGCTGGTTGACGTCGATCGCGAGGACGGAGTTAACGCCGTCCTGCTGGCCGAGCATGTTGCGGCTGTAGTTGTTGGTGTCCTCGCGGAACCAGCCGGCCTGCAGGGCGAGCACCTGGCGTTTCGAGTTGAGGAACGTGTGCTCGAGCTCGAGGCGCGTGTTGTTAGACCACACGATGCCGTAGTTGGGCGACATGATGTTAATCGAGGACCAGTCGTAGATCGCCTTGTCCTTCACGACGGGCATCTGAAAAAGTGCGGTGAGCGGGGGCAGGCCAAACTTCGCGCCGCCCAGGAGCTGGATGTCGGTGCCCGAAAAAATGTAGCGCTGGTTGTTCGAGGTGCCGAGGGCGGCGTTCACCGGCATCTGCTGGATCGTGTAGAGGGCGACCTTGCCGCCATCGATGATGTAGGCGGGGCGCACGCCGGCGGTGTCGGGGGAGTTCAGGCCCGGCGGGATGGGCGGCACGCCGGCGACGAGCGCGTTGTCGCTGCCGCCGCGATAGGGCGCGGGGAGGCCGAGCACCCCGTTGACCGTCGGGCGAAAGGTAACCGGATCCCACGTCGGGCTGCCGACGGAACGCCAGTAGGTGACCGTGTCGCGCGGCGGCGTGGAGTTTGGGCGCTGGTTGTAATTGTGATAGGTTTCGTAGCTCAGCCGAAGCGTCGTGCTTTTCAGCGGACGATAAGTGATCGCGCCCTGAAAACGCTCGGTCCGGTCGATCGACGGTTTGCGCACGAAGCCTTTCTCCTCGTAAACGCCGGAGACGCGCAGGGCGAGTTTGTCGCGGATGATCGGGCGGTTCAGATCGAGGCTCGTGCGCCAGCCGCCGAAGCTGTCGACCCGCGCCTGGATCTGGCTCGTGCTGCGCGTGGGATTTGCACTGGAGGGATTGAGATTCACGGTGCCGGAGGCGTCGCCGAGGCCGAAGATATTGGAGTTGGGGCCACGGCTAATTTCGACGGACTCAAGGTTGTAGCTGTCGATCGGGACGGTGCCGTTGGAGGCGAAGCTGCCGATGGCGATGTTGGCGGCGCTGAGGCCGCGCACGCGATTGGCGGACTGCGGGGAGCCCGCGATATTGTCGACGATCGGGTTGCCGCGGCTGTCGGTGGTCGGATCGGTGAACTGGCCGGTGCCCTCGACGTTGGCCTCGTAGAGGAAGATGTCGTTGATATCGAGGAGCGCGAAATCCTGCATCTGCTGTTTCGTCACCACGGTGATGGAGACACCGAGGTCCTCGAGTTTCGAGTTCAGGCGCGTGCCGGACATGGTGCTCGAGGCGTAGTAGCCCTTGTCGCCGGCGGCGTTGACCTCGAAAGGCGTGAGTTGGACGACTTCATCGCGTGCGGACGCAACGGGCGCGCTGGCGGCTTTCGCCTCGTCGGCGCGCATGACGGCCAGTTCCTCGGGGTCGAGGCGGCCGTTCTTATTGGCGTCGTAGCGGGCGAAGTTACGGGCGTCCTGGGCTGCGCTCGTCGCGACGGGGGCTTGTTGCGCGTGAACGGCAGAGGCGAAGGCGAGGAGGGCGAGGACGGAGCCGGGGAGTTTCATGGCGGAACGGGTTTTCAACGGGTTTGCGAGCACGCGGGGTCGAGGGGAACGACGGGGCAAGGTGAAAAATACCGCCACTTCGCGGGCCAAGACAAACGCCGCGCCGCTCGGACAGTCACAGCCGGCCACGCCCGATCAACGCACGGACTCGCGCGCGGCGCGGATGCTCTCGCGCAGGCGCGCATCATCCGGACGCAGGCGGAGCGCGGCCTCGTAGTGTTCGAGGGCATCGCGCGGCTGGCCTTGGAGGAGGAGGACGTTGCCGAGGTTGGCGCGCGTGTCGGGGTCGGCCGGGCTGAGGCGCACCGCCTCGCGCAGGTGGCGTGCGGCCTCGGCGAGTTTTTCGGCGCGGGCGAAGAGAAGGCCGAGCCGCGCGTGGGCGCCGGCGTGATCGGGTGCGAGTTGGAGGGCGGCGCGGTAGTGCGTCTCGGCATCGGCAGCACGGCGCTCACGTTCGAGCAGGCGGGCGAGCTCGACGTGCGCGTCGGCGAGCGGACGGGCGAGCTTCGCGGCGGCCGCGGACTCGCTGCCGCGCGGGGCGAGGGCCAGCGCGCGCTCGAAGCAGCGGACCGCTTCGTCGAAGCGGCGGTCGGCGAGAAGCGCGACGGCCCAACTCGACCAGGCCGCGACGTAGACGGGATCGAGTTCGGTGGCGCGCGCGAAGTGCGTGTGCGCCTCGGCGGCGCGGCCGAGCGGGTGGAGCACGAGCGCGAGGTTGTGGCGCGCGCGCGCGCTCGAAGGATAGTCGGCGACGGTGGCGCTCCAAATCGTGAGCGCATCGCGGTAGTCGCGGTTGCGCGCAAAGGTCGCGACGCCGAAGACGAGCGCGAGCGCGGGCACCGCGAACTTCACCGCCACCGGCCTGCGCGCGTGCAGCGCGACAACCGCGCCCACGATGAGCGCGGAAAGCGGCAGATACATCCGGTGCTCCGCCATCGTCTGCGTGACGAGCGGCACGAAGCTCGAACTCGGCGCGAGGATCAGGAAAAACCACGCGCCGAAGAAACCGACGACAGGTCTGCGCACGAGCGCCCAGAGTGTGGCGGCGAGCAGGGCGAGAACGAAGAGGCCCTGCCACCACACCGCAACGGGCGAGGTCACGACGGCCGTGCCGTAGTCGAGCACGAGCGGATGCGGCCACACGGCGAGCCGCAGGTAGAGCACGAGTGCCTCGCATTGTTTCAGCAGATAGGACCAAGGCGAAACCCCGAGATCAAAACCGGCGGCGACACCGCGCGCGCCGCCGGATTGCGCGACGAGCAGGGCGAGCAGGACCCACGTCGCGGCGAGGGCGACGTAGTAGCCGCGGCGCGCGCGCCACGCGGCGGCGAACGAACCGGCGACAAACGTGCGGTCGTAGAGGAAGACGATGAGCGGCGCGGTGACCATGACCTCTTTGCTGGCCATGCCGAGGAGGGACGAGGCGACGGAGAGGGCGAGCCAGCGGGAGCGATGAAATGCGGGCACAGGGACGTGTCCGCCCACCTCGGAGGCGCGCGCGAAGGCGTAGAGCGTGAGGAGGAAAAAGAGACCGCAGAGGATCTCCGTGCGTTGCGCGACGCAGACGACGGATTCGGTTTGCAGCGGATGCAGGGCCCAAAGCGCGGCGGCCGCGAAGGCGAGGTGCAGAACCGATCGTGTGCCGGTTGAGCCCGGCCAGCGGCCGGGCCTACAATTGAGCGCCAGCAGCGTGCGGCGAACGAGTCCGAAGAGCAGCAGCGCCGTCGCGATGTGGATGGCGAGATTGAGCGCGTGGTAGCTCCAAACGTTTTCCCCGCTCAGCGCGTGGTTGAGCGCAAAGGAAAAGTTCACGAGCGGGCGGCCCGTCGTCGTGCTGCCATCGGCCGGCGGCCGCAGCACGTCGAACGACGCGAGCGAGCGAATGGCGGGGTTGTTGAGGACGGCGCCGGCGTCGTCGAAGAGGAACGGGGACCGGAGCGAATTCGCGTAGGCGAGCGCGAGGGCGACGACAAGCAGCGCGGGCGCGAGCCAGCCCAGGCGCGGGGTGGAAACGGACGCGGCGGGAGTCATGCTATTTCTTCACCAAACCCGGATCGAAAACATCAACGCCGAGAGCGCGGAGGTCGCGGAGGACGCCGGGATTTCTCCGCGATCTCCGTGGCCTCCGCGTTTCAAAGCTCTGAGTTCGAAGAGCAATTGGCAGCACAAGGATGGATTGCCGCGTCGCGGCACTCCTCGCAATGACAAGAAAAAGCTCCCTCGCGGGCGAGGGAGCTGGAGTGAGAGCGCGGGCATTGCGCGCGGCGGGAACCACGGGCGGGACGCCCGTGCCACGCTCAGAAGTTGAACGTCGAGGTCAGCATGAACTTCCGCGAATCGATGATGCGGAAGGCCCACGGCGTGCCGTCGAAGTTCACCTGCGTCGGCATCAGGCGGCCGCCCTCGGTGGCGTTCTCGACGGTGAGCTGAATCTTCCAGCCGATGCGGTCGCCGAAGATCTTCCGCGAGTAGGACACCCAGAGATCGGTGTAGTAGTTGCCGGAGTCGTAGACGGGGCGCGTGACATCGTTGAGATTGATGACCGTGGGCGAGTTCACGGGGTCGCCGACCTTGCCGAAGAAGCCGATCGCGGCGCGCGATTCCCAGCGCTCGGCGCCGCCAACCGCGAAGCCCTTGAAGCGGCCTTCGCGGAACGTGTAATTGGTAAGGAACGAGCCGTGATACTGGCGCTCCAGCGGCGAGCGAGCGCCTTCGAGGGCCTTGGCGAGCGCGACCTGCGAGACGACGACGTTGTTATGGTAGGCCTGCGCGCTGGTGTTGCCATCGGTGTTTTCGATTTGCGCGACGTTGACGTAGCCGTAGCCGGTCCAGAAATTTTTCAGCGACCAGCGCCGGTTCGTCGTCGGCTCGACAAAGTCGGGGATGTCGGGGGCGGCGTTCGTCGTCCACTTCGGCAGCCGCTCGGCCAACCAGGCGTCGTATTGCGGCGCGATGTTCTTGTAGGTGCTCTCGCCCTTGCTGCCGGTGAGCTTCATCGTCCAGTTGCTGGTCGGGTTGAAGGTGACCTGCAGCTCCGTGCCCTTGACCTTGCTGTCCTGCGTCGCACCGGAACTCAGGCCGCTGTAGTAGTTCAGCGGGAGTTTCATCAGGTCGTAGATTTTCTGCTGGTTGGTCGGGTCAGAAACGTCGTTTACATTGTTTGTGTTCCAGTTCGCGACCGAGATGATTTGGTCGAGCGTGCGTCCGGCAGCGATGCCGTTGCGGATGCGTTGGACGGCACTGGCCCAGGGAATGCCCGTGGTGGTGTCGGCGTAGGCCAGGCGACCGAGCAGAGTGCCCGCGGCGCCGGTGCGCTCGTTCTCGCTCTGGTTTTCATACCAGTTCACGCGGACCACGAGTTTGTTTTTGAAAAGGTTGAACCCGACGCCGATGTCGGAGCCCTTGCCGGTCGGCTTGGCGAGCGGCTTGAAGAAATAGTCGGTCTGGTAGGTCGCGGGCGGGTTAAAGTTGTTCGATTTGTTATAGTAGAGCGTCGTGCCTTGCAGCAGCTCGGAGAGGAAGGAGTCGTTGCCCGCGAGGGACTGCACGAAGCCGATGCCCTTGAGCGGGCGGAATGCCGCGCCAACCGTCTTGGTGTCGCCCTTCAGCGCATCCCACCGCGCCCAACGGCTCATCACCGTGTCGTGTGCAATAATGCCCGAGACACCGTTGGAGAAGAGTTCGGCATTGGTGAGCGCCGGAGCCGTGACCTTGCCGAGCACATCCGTGAGCGCACCGGGCGTGGTGATGCGGGCGCGATAGTCGTCGTGGCGCCAGCCGAAGGTGGCGATGAGCCGATCGTCCCACAGGTAGCTCTGCGCGGCGAGGGTCCAGCTCTTGACCTCACGGCGCGTCCGGAAGCTGCCCGCGCTGGAGAACGTAGACTGCTCGACCACCGTGTCGTTTTGGAACTGCTGCGTGGTGTGGTTGAAAACCTGAATCGCGGAGGAGAAGGGCTGATCCCAACCTTGGTTGCCGTAGAAACCGGCCGAGTGGGTCGAGACGCCCTGCGCGCCGCCGGGGCTCGCCAGATAGTATTTGCGCATGAGCGCGGTGAAGAGCGCGATGTCGCGCCCGGGGACAGTGAGGTTGGGAGCGAAGCGGAGCTTTCCATCGGCATCACCGTCGATGAAGCCGTTGCGCCAGCGCTCGACGGCGCGGTTCACATTCTGCCGCGTCGCGAGGCCGAGAATCCGGTGGCGGCCGAACCACTTCAGGAAATTTTTCTCCTTCGTGAGATCGAGATCGTAGGCGAGCATCGCGCGGTAGTTGTCGTCGGTCTGCGGCGAGTAGAACGTGTCCATGCCACCGCCGACTCCTTCGGAAACAAAGGGCAGGCCGAAGTAGGGATTCGCGGTGCCGTTGATATTTTTGACGTTGGTATCGATCTGGATGGTGGCTCCGGTGAGCTGGTTCATCGTGTAGTTGTCGACGCCATCAACGTCTTGCCGCAGCCAGCCGGCGCTGAAGAACAAATTCGGGAGGATCTGCTGCTCGATCTCCAAGTTGTAGTTGCTCGCGCGCTGCCGGGCGAAATTGGTCTGGAGGTGATTGTATTTCGTCCAGTCGTAGATCGACTTGTTGGTCACGCCGGGAATCTGGTAACTGCCGTAGGTGAAGGTGCGGCCGCCGATGTTCGCCGTCGGAATCGGGAGGCTGAGCGACGACGACCACTGGCGGTCGAGCATGAGGAAACGCGGATCGCCGGCGGTGTAGCCGAGCGTGGCAGGCGTGGGCGTGGCGGTGGCGGGGTTGGTCTGCGCGGGCGCGTAGAAAACGGGGTTGCGCTGGAAGAACGCAATGGACTGGCCGCCGTCGATCAGGCGGAGCGGGCGCGCGGTGTCCTCAAACTGGATGCCGGGGACGAACTGCGGGTTGTTGGCAATCGTGCTGGCAGCGCCGGCACCGAGGATGGTGTTGACGGAGGCGACATAGCCGGGGGAGTTGACGTTGGAGACGTAGGGCCCGACCACGCGGCCGGAATCGAGGATCGTGATCTGGCGCGTCGTCGGATCGTAGGCCGGGCGGCCGGCAGCGAACCACGAGCTGACGAAATCGCGCGGCGTGAGGGAATTCGGCCGGTTGGCGTCGTTGCGGAAGTTTTCCGCGAAGCCGCGAATAACCGTTTTGCTGAACGGCTTGTAGGTGATGGCGCCGTATTGGCGGCGGGTGAGGTCGCGCGCGGGCTCCCGCTGGAACTGCTGATCGTTGTAGAGGAACGCCGCGTAGGCGGCCAGTTTGTCCTTCACGAGCTCGCGGTTAAACGAGAACGAGGTGCGCAGAGAGCCGTATTGATCGGTGCGGAGGACGACTTGATTCGTGTTCCGGTTGAGCACGGCTTGCGCCGTGGTCTGGTTGACGATGCCCGCGGGAGTGCCGAGGCCGAAGAGGAGGGAGTTGGGGCCGCGGGTGATTTCGACGGACTGCGTGTTGTAGGAATCGAACGGCACGCGGTTGTTCGTCGGGAAATTATTGATCGCGGCGTCGGGCGCGGCGAGGCCGCGGACGCGGTTGGACTGGGCGTTGGTCGTCGTGTCGCCGTTGTTGCCGAAGCTGTAGCCGGCGACCGTGTCCTTCGCCGTGCCGCGGTCGGTGATCGACGGCGTGTAGGTCGAGGAGCCCTCGGTGCTGGCCTCGTATTTGAAGATGTCGTTGATATCGAGCGAACCGGTGTCGTCCATCTGCTGCTTCGTCACGACGGTAATCGAGGCGGCGAGATCGGCGAGGTTGGTGTTGAGGCGGCTGCCCGCGAGGGTGTTCTCGGCGAAGTAGCCTGAGTCCTTCGAGGTCGAGACCTGAAACGGCGTCAGCTGCACGACGCCGTCCGAGCTTTTGCCCGCGGCGGCGTCAGCCTGCAGCGCGGCGAGTTCCGCGGGATCGAGCCGGCCGTTTTTGTTCTTATCGTATTTGGCCAGTTCCGCGGCGGAGGCGGTGTTCGAAGCAGTTTGCGCCCCGGCGGGCAGAGCGACAAAGAGGGCGCCAAGCGTCAGGAGACGAAGCGGTCGAGCGGTCGATTTCATGGTGATCCAAGGGTTCAATTGACGGGATGCAGGGAAAAATTCAGCGCGAGCGAACACGATACTCCTGACCGATGGCAGCGCATCGATGCGACGGCGGAGGACGAACTGGGGTGCAAGGGGTGCAGGGGATACAGATCCAACGGAACGCTCGTTTGCCAGTGGAGCAATCGCGCCCGGCATCTGACAGTCTGGCGCGACGGTGAGACCACCGCCCCTCGGCTTAAACGCCCGGAGTCGCGCGGCGCGGGGCCGTCGTCGCTTCACCCATCTTGAGCACCGCCACGCTGAACATGGCGAGCGCCACAGCCACGAGCACAAACCAGTCGCCGTGCTCCGTGTAGAAGCTGTTGCGATCCACCCACCGCGCATCGCACGTGACCTCGATGGTGCGGGTGCCACGAAAATAAATCGAACCCCGTTCGTCGGTTACCGCCGCACGCACGATCCCAAATTCGTCGATCCAACCGCTCCAGCCGGCGTTGCCGCAGCGCAGCACGGGGCGGCGCGTCTCGACCGCGCGCAGCACCGAGTGCGCCGCGTGCTGGTAAGCCGCGCCACCCTCGCCGAACCAACCGTTGTTGGTGAGCACCACGAGCACGGTCGCCCCGCCGAGCGCACTGTGGCGCGCGAGATCTGGGAAAATATCCTCGTAGCAAATGAGCGGGCCCCACACCGCGGACAGCCCGCGCAACGGCACGAGCAACGGCGAGGAGAATTCGCCGCGCAACGGATCCTCGTCCCCGATCGGCACGAATTTTTTCAGCCAGCCCAGCACGGGCCGCAGAGGCACGTATTCGCCGAACGGCACGAGATGGCGCTTGAGGTAGTGAGTCTCCGCCAGGCCGCCTTCGGGCGTGACCAGGAACGCCCCGTTGAACCAACGTTCGTCAGCCTTGCCCACGTGCTCGAGACCAAGCGAACCGAGGAGCAGTGGAGCCTTCGCCTGCTTCACCAGCGCTTCGGCGAAAGCCTTAATGGCGTCGTCGCCACGCACCGCAAAGGGCGTAACCGCTTCCGGCCACAAAATGATATCGGGGCGGGTCGCCGCCGCTTCGAGCGTTGTCCGCTGCAGCACGTCGAGGATGCCCGGCGCCTTGGCCGCGTCCCACTTTACGTCCTGCGGAATCGCCGGCTGCACCACGGCCACGCGCGCCAGCGGCCGCGTGTAGCCGCGGCGATTAAACGACTCCTGAAAATGCACGCTCACGCAGGCAATCAGCAAAAACAGGGCGAGGAAAAACTCCTGGCTGCGTTTGTTGAAGCCCGTCGCGCCTTCGCGAAAAAGCCGGTGCGCATACGCGGCAAACCCGAGGTTCATCATCACCAGAACGAACGAGACGCCATAAGCCCCAGTGAACGCCGCGATCTGCAAGATGGTGGAGCGCTCCCACTGGCTCGCCGCCAGCGGCAGCCACGGAAAACCTCCAAGCAGCCACGTGCGCGACCACTCGATCACCACCCAGGTCCCCGCGAGACCGAGCACCGCGAGCAGGCGCGTGAGCGTCGGTTTCCCAATGATCCGGGGTAGCACCCACCACGCGGCAAAATACCACGTGCCGACCCAAGCCCCGACGAAGGGACCGAGCAACAGTAGCCCGACCCACGTGACGTGGTGCAGCCACCCGAGAAGAATCGTCCACGCGACCGACTGCGCGAGCAGCATGGTCGTCGCGTAGAGTTTCCAGCGGGGCCGCGTATAGGCCCAGAAAATCCCCGGCGTCAGCATCGCGTAGGCAAACTCCGGGGCCTTGAACGGCGGAAACGCACCCACGGCGAGCACCACGGTCAGGGCAAAGACCGCCCCCGCCGCCGCCCACTCGCCATGCCGTTCCAGAACGGAGGGGCGCGGTTCGTAGGGATCGAGAGGAAGGGAGGAAGAGGACACGTGAAGAATACGGGCGAGGAAGGCGGACCTTAGACCGGCGTGCAAGCAGGCACGCGCCGCGCAAGTTCATCGTCGCCGAACCAGGAAAATTCCGCACGTTCACCGGAGATGAGCCCCCTCCCCGATTGCCTTTACTGCCGCAAAGATCAGCGCCTGCAGGATCTGATGATCGAGATTGCTCCGCTGCACGTGTCGACGCTCTACCTGTTTCGCGAGCAGACCCACCGGGGACGTTGCGTCGTGGCCTATCGCACCCACGTCAACGAACTCTTTGAGCTGCCGGACTCCGAGCTGATCTCGTTCACCCGCGATGTCGCCCGTGCCGCCAAGGCCATCAAAGCAGCCTGCCAGCCCAACAAGATCAACTACGGCGCGTATTCCGACAAGCTGCCGCACCTGCACATGCACCTCGTGCCGAAATACGACGGCGGTGCAGCGTGGGGCGCCCCCTTCGAAATGATGCCCGCGACGAAAAAACTACTGGCCGAATCTGACTACACCGCGCTGAGCGCGGCCATCAAGCGGGCGCTTTGAAACGCTGCGCCGCCGCGAGCGGGCGCAAGCGGCCAGCCGCCCACTCACCCACGCGCGCGGCGAAGAAAGTCAGAAACGCAGCCGCACGTTTTCGTGGCTGCACTTTGGACAACGGCATAGCTCGGTGCCATCCGGTGCGCTGTAAAGCGCGTCGCAGCGGACGCAGTGAAACGTGGTCTTGCGACGCTCCAGCTCGAACCGCTGGTGATCGCGCCGATCGTAGTAGAGCCAGAGTCCGACGAAGAGGACCGCGACCAGCGCGCAATAGATGACGGTGGCGGTGGTAAACTCGAACATCGCGCATTCAGCATCATCGCTCGTGAGTGCGGGGCTACAAAAAAACGCGCCGGGCAAAAAGCCCGGCGCGTTTGAATTGGATTTGGGACCGAGCTCAGCTCGCCGGTTTTTCGGTCGCCGCGGGAGCGGCCTCAGCAGCAGCGGCGTCGGCCTTGGGGGCCTTGGCTTTCTTGCTCTTGCCGGACTTGCGGCTCTTGGACTTTTTGTAGCCCGGGTCATCGGCCTTGACGAACTCGATGAGCGCCATCTCGGCGGCGTCACCCAGACGCTGCGCGCCGAGCTTGTAGATCCGGGTGTAGCCACCCGTGCGATTCGCGAACTCCTTGTAGGTTTCGTTAAACAGCTTGGTGATCATGTCCTCGTTGCGGACATCGCTCAGCGCGAGACGGCGCAGGTGCAGGGCGCGCGCGTCGAGAAGCTGTTTGCCGTTCTTCTCGATCCGGGCAATCGCACCGGCCTTCTTGGCCTTGGTGATGATTTTTTCGATGAAGGGACGCAGGGCTTTGGCCTTCGTCAGCGTGGTCTTGATGCGACCGTGCTCGATGAGCGAGGCGCCCATGTTGGACAGCATCGCGGCGCGGTGCTCGCGGGTGACGCCCAGAGAAGCGTGATGTTTATTGTGACGCATTGGTTTGGATTATTAGTCGACTCCCGATCGGCAATCCGGTCGCAGCGTGAGGCGGCAGCGGACGGCGCGAGAGTCAGAATTATTTTTCGATGTGGGATTCTCGATTTTGGATTTGGGTTCCCGCTCGCCGCAGCAAGCGGGAATCCGAAATCGAAAATTTACTCAGGCTTCCTTCTTCGCTTCGAGGAGGCGCTCGTCGAACTTCATGCCGAGAGACAGGCCGAGGGCTTCGAGCTTTTCCTTGATTTCGTTGAGGGATTTTTTGCCGAAGTTGCGATACTTGAGCATCTCCTGCTCGGTCTTCATCGCGAGTTCGCCCACGGTAGTGATGTTCGCGTTGTTCAAGCAATTCGCCGCGCGGACGGAGAGCTCGATTTCGTTGACCGACATGTTGAGGAGTTTGCGGAGCTTGTTCTGCTCCTCGCTCACCTCGGACTGTTGGTTCTCGAACTCGTATTCTTCCTGCGAAACGCGATCAAATACATCGAGGTGATGTTTGAGAATCGAAGCGGACTGCTTGAGGGCGTCGTCCGGCGTGATGCGGCCGTCGGTCCAGATTTCGAGGTTGAGCTTGTCGTAGTCGGTGATCTGACCGACGCGGGTGGCCTCCACGGCATACTTCACGAGACGAACCGGGGAGAAGAGCGAGTCGATGGAGATGACGCCGATGGCCTGCTCTTCCTTCTTGTTGGCTTCGCCGGGATAGTAACCGCGCCCCGTCTTGATTTCGATTTCCGCCTCGAAGGAGCGCTTGTGGTCGAGCGTGCAGATCACTTGATCGGGATTAACGATCGTGATGTTGGCGTCGGCCTGAATGTCGGCGGCGGTGATGGCGCCGGCCTTGGTAGCCTTGATGAGGAGGGTGATGGGCTCGCGCTTGGTCGAGACGATCAGGATTTTCTTCAGGTTGAGGACGATGTCGGTGACATCCTCGACAACGCCGTCGATAGACTGAAATTCGTGGTTCACACCATCGATCTTAATCGAAGAAATGGCGGCGCCTTCAATGGAGCTGAGGAGAACGCGGCGGAGCGAGTTGCCGACGGTGTGACCGTAGCCGGCCTCGAAGGGCTCGGCGATAAACTTGGCGTAGGTCGGCGTGGCGCCTTCCTCGACCTTGGTGAGCTTGCTGGGCAGTTCGAACTTTCCGAGGCGTTTTGGCATGGCTGGGGAGTTCTGACGTTAAGCGGTGGAGAATGTGGGTGGAGGCGGCTCGGGCTTAGAAGCGCGAGTAGAATTCGACGATGAGCTGCTCGTTGACGTCCTGCGTCATTTCCTCGCGCGTGGGGAGGCGGACAACGGTGGCTTTGAACGTCTCGGCATTCATGGTGAGCCAGCCGGGGACATTACGAATACGATTTTCCTCGAGGCAACGCGTGGCGAGCTGACGGGAAGCCGGGGTATTCTTGACCTCGATCTCGTCACCGGGCTGCACGTTGTAGCTCGCGATGTCGACCTTGTGGCCGTTAACGCGGATGTGGCCGTGATTGACGAACTGGCGGGCCGCGGCGCGGCTCTTGGCCAAGCCGAGAAGATAGACGGTGCTGTCGAGCCGGCTCTCAAGGAGCTGGAGGAAGCGTTCGCCGGTGATGCCGCGCTCGCGCTTGGCGATTTCGAAGACGCGGCGGAACTGGCGCTCGAGCAGGCCGTAGATGTAACGGAGCTTCTGCTTTTCATTGAGGCCGACGGCGTATTCGGAGACCTTACGCTTCATCTTCGCGCCGTGAACGCCGGAAGGAAACGGACGGCGTTCGAAGGCCTTGCCGGAGCCGAGGAAAAACGTGCCGAAGCGGCGGCTGATGCGGGTGGTGGGGCCGGTGTAACGAGCCATGGAATTTTCGGTTTAAAAGTTTCGAATTGAGATTGCCGGCGAATTAGACGCGACGGCGTTTGCGCGGGCGGCAGCCGTTGTGGGGAATGGGGGTCACGTCGACGATCGACACGATCTCAAGGCCGATGGCCTGAAGGGCGCGGATCGCCGAATCGCGGCCGAGGCCGGGGCCGGAGACCCGGATGACAATGTCCTTCAAACCATGTGACATCGCATTGCGCGCGGCGTCCTGAGCGACCACCTGCGCGGCGTAGGCCGTGGACTTGCGCGAACCGCGGAAGTTGCACTTACCGGCGGACGACCAGGCGATAACGGCACCTTTCTGGTCCGTGATGGAGACGATGGTGTTGTTGAAGGAGGCGAGGACGTTGGCGACGCCGGAGACGACGTTCTTGGAGCCTTTGGCCTTGCGCACCTTAATCGTGCCCAACTCTTCCTTGAGGAGATCCTCAGCGGTGGGTTGCTTGGCGACACCGTGAACCATTTCAACGGGTTTCTGTTCGCCGGCGGGAGCCGCGGCAGGTGCGGCACCTTCGGTGGGAATACCGGCGGCCTTATCGGCTGCGGCCTTGAGTCCCTTCGCCTTTTTCTCGGCGGGGGTAGCAGCAGCGGCAGCCGGCGCGCCTTCGGCGGCGGGCTTGGCGGGTTTCTCTTTCTTGGGAGCGGACTTTTCTTCGGCCATGTGAGTAAAGATTGAGGTGGCTTATTCGACTTTGGCCTTGGTGACGCCAACGGTCTTGCGCGGGCCCTTACGGGTGCGGGCGTTGGTGCTGGTGCGCTGACCACGGACCGGGAGGCCGCGACGATGGCGGATGCCACGATAGCAATTAATCGCCTGCAGGCGCTTCAGGTTGCTCGCGATCTCGCGGCGAAGGTCGCCCTCAAGCACCCATTTGTGCTCGGTGATGACGTGAAGAATTTTGTTCAACTGCTCCTCGGTGAGGTCCTGCGCCCGCATATCGGGATTCAGGCCGCACTCCTTAACGAGCAGGTCGGCACGGGTGGGACCGATGCCGTTGATGTAACGGAGGGAATACGCGACTTTCTTCTTCGCGGGGATTTCTACGCCGAGGAGACGAGGCATGTTGGATTAGGTTGAGAGTTGATTGTTGAGAATTGAGAGAAATTTTTCAGGAGGAAACTTGAGCACCGGCCGGCCGCGGGAGGGTGAGAATTTCAGGGCCGTTATCGGTAGTCAGGACGGTGTGTTCGAAATGGGCGGAGGGAGATCCGTCCGACGTTACCACTGTCCAGCCATCGGAGAGCGTCTTCGTCTTATAAGCCCCGGCGTTCACCATGGGCTCGATCGCGAGCGTCATGCCGGGCTTGATTTTATCACCGGTGCGGGGCTTGCCGAAATTCGGAATTTCCGGCGGCTCATGCATCGAGACCCCAACCCCGTGGCCGACCATGTCGCGCACGACACTGAAGCCGTTGGCTTCAACATACTGCTGGATCGCAGAGGAAATATCGCCGATGCGATTTCCGATTTGCGCCTGCTTGATGCCGAGGACGAGAGCCTCACGGGAGATACGAAGGAGTTTCGCGTTGCCCGGGGAGACTGAACCAACCGGAACGGTGAAGGCGTTGTCGCCGACGTAGCCATCTTTCCAGACGACAATGTCGAGCGAAACGATATCACCCTCGCGAAGGACGCGGCGTAATGACGGGATGCCATGAACGACCTCGTCATTAACCGAGATACAGGTGTGGGCCGGGTAACGGCGCGAACCATGTTGGTAGCCGAAACAGGCACTGCGTGCTCCTAGCCGGGCCATCCAATCACGGCCGGCTTCTTCCAAGTCTTGCGTCGTGAGACCAGGCCGAACGAGGGGCTTGAGTTGCTCAAGCACCGTAGCGGCAATGGCACACGCCTCGCGCATTTTGGCGATCCCGTGACTGTTCTTAATCGGGATGGTCATGCTGGCGCGAGGTCGCTCGCCTCGTGTAAGAGGCCAAGCGTGCGATAGTGTTGGACGACGGGCTCGGAGGAGCCTGAGCCGGCGAAGACCGCATGGAGCGCTTCGTCACGGGCATCGAGCCATTCGTCGAACACTTTTGCTTGGAGCAGCGTAGCCGGGAAGTCCGTGAGGAAAAAACCCGCATCAGGTTTGCGCGCAAAGAACCATCGGCGCATCAGCGCCAGCCGGTTGACTTCATCCGCAGCGACCGAAGTCGCGCGGCGCGAAATCTCCGGGCCTTTTAGGCCCAGGGGAGAGACGTGCTCAAGATTCAAAGAACGAAACTGGTTCATCAGGCTTTCAGAGCGAAAATCTGGCAAACCGAGGAGAAGGAACCTGCCTCTAGCGACAGGGCCGTAACCCGCAAAGGGGTCGAAGAAGCCAGCCACAGCCGCAGGAGTAAAGAACTTATTTCAAAAACGCTTTGTATGCCCAAATCGCGGTGCCAAGCACCAGCAAGCCAAGCATCGGAAGGGCGAGCTTCATCACGGCTTCCTGGCTCAACGCCTCGCCTGTATTCCCCTGCTGAGGACTGGCGCTGCGGGCGCGAATCCGGCCCTTCTTCAGGAATCCGTCGTAGTGCCGCTGGAGCAGGAAAGTCTCGATCTGGCGCATCGTGTCGAGGATCACGCCGACCGTGATCAGCATGCCGGTGCCGCCGAAAAAGTAAGCGATGCGCGTAGGAACGTTTAGTTCGAACAGCAATACGTCCGGCATAATCGCGATGACCGTGAGGAAGATCGCCCCGGCCAAAGTCAGCCGCGTCATGATGAAATCAAGGAACTGGGCCGTCGGCTCGCCTGGACGCACGCCGGGAATGTAGCCGCCGTATTTCTTCAAATCATCCGCGATCTGGATCGGTTTAAACATGACCGATACCCAGAAATAGCTGAAGAAAAGGATGAGGAAAGTGTTCAGGAAGTAATACCAAAAATTACCGCGGAGAAGTTCGTTGGAGAACTCGGTGAGGAATTTCAGTTGGAAGTGCGCACCCACCCACGAGAAGATCTGCTGCGGGAAGAGCAAAATCGCGCTCGCGAAAATAACCGGCATGACGCCCGAGTAGTTCACCTTAAGCGGGAGGAACGAACTCTGGCCGCCCATGACTTTGTTACCCACCACGCGTTTCGCGTATTGGACGGGAATTTTTCGCTGGCCCTGCACGACGGCGATGATGCCCATCGTCACGAGCACGAAGAGCGCGACCATGATGACGGCCTGAGGGAGACCGAGGCTGGCACCGGTGCCCACGGGTTTGAAAAAGAGCTGGTAAGTCTGCGTCGCCGCCCCCGGAATATCGGCAAGGATGCCGACGGTGATGAGGAGCGAGACGCCGTTGCCGATGCCACGCTGCGTAATCTGCTCGCCGAGCCACATGAGCAACATCGTGCCCGCGGTCATGAAGATCACGGAGGTCAGAATGAAGCTCCACTTGTCCACGATCACGATCGGACCGTAGGTGGCGACATCGTAGCCCGTGAAGAGTTGGCCGGGATTCTGGAGCGCGAGCAGGAGAAGCGCGCCTTGAATCACACAGATTAACACCGTCGCGTAGCGCGTGTATTGCGTAAGCTTCTGGCGGCCGACATCGCCTTCCTGCTGGAGACGGCTCAGCGCCGGGACCACTGCCGTCATCAACTGAAAGATAATCGAGGCACTGATGTAAGGCATGATGCCCAACGCCGCGACCGCTCCCTTGATGAGCGCACCGCCGGTAAACATGTTGTAGAGACCGATGAGCGCTCCTGCGCCGCCGGCCGACTGCTCGGCGAAGAAATTCTGCAACGGCCGCGGGTCGATGCCAGGCAGCGGAATGTGCGAGGCGACACGCGAAACGAACAGCAGCGACAGCGTGTAGAAAATCCGGGAGCGGAGCTCCGGGATTTTCAGGGAGTTCGTGAAGGCGGAAAACATGGGATTTTCGATTTTCGATTTTCGATTTTCGATTCGTCAATTCCGATTCGGAGCTTGGTCCAAATCAAAAACGCGAAAGCGGCAATCGATAATCCGGGCGTCAGCCCACGATAGCCTGGCCGCCGGCTTTTTCGATCTTGGCCTTGGCTGAATCGGAGAACTTGGCCGCGGTAACTTTGATCGCACGGTTGAGTTCACCGTCACCGAGAATCTTGACGCGGGATTCGCCATGGCGGATGAGGCCGGCTGCGGCGAGCGCAGCAGCGTCGACGGACGTCACCGTGGCGTCGAGCGCCGAGAGGTCGCCAACGTTGAGGACGGCGATCTCGGTGCGGAAATTGAACTGATTAAAACCACGATGCGGGAGTTTACGGTAGAGCGGCATCTGACCGCCTTCGAAGCCGGGGCGAATGCTGCTGCCGGAACGGGCCGACTGGCCTTTACCACCGCGACCGGAGGTCTTGCCGTGGCCGCCGCCTTCGCCGCAGCCAACACGCTTTTTGCGGTGAATGGCACCGGGGACGTTTTTGAGTTCGTGGAGTTTCATGTGATTCCTAGGGATGGCGCCGCCCGGCGCGTTCAAGCGTCAGGCGACTCGGATTATTTTAAAAAAGGCGCGGAGTGATCAGGTCGTGGTCCGAACCTTCGCGATGTTCTCCGCGAGGCGGAGTTGAAGGAGACCATTGAGGGTAGCGTGGACGACCGCGATGTGGTTCGAAGAACCCATCGATTTCGTGAGAACGTTTTTCACGCCAGCTGCCTCGAGCACGGCACGCACCGCGCCGCCGGCGATGAGACCGGTGCCGGGTGAGGCGGGCTTGAGCATGACACGACCGCCATCGTATTGACCGAAGACATCGTGCGGGATCGTGTCGCCCTTGAGCTTCACGTTGACGAGGTGTTTGTGGGCGTTGGCGGTGCCCTTCTTAATTGCGTCAGGCACTTCGTTGGCCTTGCCGTAACCGATGCCGACCTTGCCCTTGCCATCGCCAACAACGGCGAGAGCGGCAAAGGAGAAACGACGGCCACCTTTTACAACCTTGGCGCAGCGATTGATGAAGACGACCTTCTCGATCATCGTCGGGCCGTCACCCTCTTGCGGTTTGTCGCGGTTGTCGCGGCGCGGGCCACGATTACCGCCAGGGCCGCGATTGCCACCGCCCTGACCACGGAAGCCACCTTGGCCACCACGATGTTCACGTTGCGGGCGGTCGGATGAAGGGGCCGCGACGGCCGCGGCGGGCGCGGCGGACTCGGTCGCGGGTTTGACGGTCTCGGGCGCGGATTTTTCGGTGCTCATGCGGGTGCTTAGAATTGAAGGCCACCCTCACGGGCGGCTTCGGCGAACGTTTTGACTTTGCCGTGGTAGGGTGCACCGCTGCGGTCGAAGACCACGACGGTGACACCGGCGGCCTTGGCCTTGGCGGCAAAAGCCACCCCGAGGGTTTTGGCGCTGGCGACATTGGCCTTTAGCTTCTGCTTGCGCAGTTCGGCATCGAGGCTGGAGAGGAAAACAAGCGTGGTGCCGAGGTCGTCGTTGATCGCTTGGGCGTAGATGTGCTTGGCGGTGAAACGAACGGCCAGGCGGGGGCGCAGGGCGGTGCCGGTCACCTTTTTCCGAATGCGCCAGCGGCGATTCTGCAAAAGGCGGGACTTGGTAATGGTCTTGGTGCTCATGGGTGTGCTCCTTAGGCGACGGTCTTGCCTTCTTTGCGACGAACGCGCTCGCCAACGATGCGGACGCCCTTGCCCTTGTAAGGTTCGGGCGGGTAGTAGCTGCGGATTTCCGCGGTCACGGCACCGACGAGCTGCTTGTCGGCGCCCTCGACCTTGACCTTGGTCTGGTCCGTCACCGTGACTTTGATCCCGTCGGGGATTTCCATCACGATGGGGTGCGAGTAGCCGAGTGCGAGATCGAGCTTCTTGCCAGTCAGGTTGGCTTTGAAGCCGACGCCTTGAATTTCGAGATCTTTGGTGTAGCCGTCGGTCACGCCCTTGACCATGCCGGCGACGATCGAACGGACAGTGCCATACATGGCCTTCGAGAAGCGCGTGTCCTCGGTAGGCTCAAAGGTGACCTTCTTGTCGGCGATGGTGACTTTGACGACGGGCGCAAATGTTTTCTGGACTTTGCCCTTGGGACCCTCGACAAGGACAGTGTCACCAGTGATGGTGACTTTGACCTTGTCCGGGATTGGAACGGGTTGTTTGCCGATGCGGCTCATTTTTGAAAAGTGCTTGGTGGCGCAGGGCCGGTTACCAGACGTTGCAGAGAAGTTCGCCGCCCGCCTTGCTGCGGCGGCAGTCGGCGTCCTTCATCAGACCCTTTGAGGTCGAGAGGATGGCGATACCAAGACCGTTGAGCACGCGCGGGATTTCCGTATAGCTGAAGTAGAGGCGACGACCGGGAGTCGAGACGCGCTTGATACCGGTGATCGCAGACGCGCCATCAACGTATTTCATTTTCACGACGAGGGTCTTGTGGCCCTGGGCATCGGCGGCGTTGCTGTGGGCAGCCACATAGCCTTCGGCTTTGAGGATGACAGCGAGGCCTTCCTTGAGGTTCGAGTGCGGCATGACGCATTCATCGAGCTTCGCCTTGGCAGCGTTGCGGAGACGCGTGAGGAAATCACTAATCGGATCGGTCATGTTGGATGTTTTTTTGAAGCGGCCGCGCGGGTCATATCCCGTGCGCTGAAAGCGCACCAACCCCCGTGAGCCAAAGAGTATTTACCAGGAAGATTTGATGACGCCGGGGATCTTACCCGCCAGCGCGAGCTCACGGAACGTGATACGGGAAACGCCGAACTTACGCTTATAACCGCGCGGCCGGCCGCTCAAAGCACAACGATTGCGGATGCGCGTGGGCGAGGAGTTGCGCGGGAGCTTCTGCAGCTTCTTCTGCGTGGCGTGGAACTCTTCGTCAGTCGTAGCGGGGCTGATGAGGATGGCCTTCAGCTCGGCGCGCTTGACGGCGAACTTTGCGGAGAGCCGTTTGCGCTTTTCGTTGCGCTGGATGGCGGAGGTCTTGGGCATGGCGGAGGTGTAAACTAAATTAGGCGGCGGTCGCCTTGGGCGCCGTGGTCGTCTCGACGCGGCGGAAAGGCATACCGAGCAGCTTGAGCAGCTCACGGCCTTCGTCGTCGGTCTCGGCCGTGGTCACAATCGTGATGTCGAGCCCCATGGTCTTCTTAACGTTTTCGACCGTAATTTCCGGGAAAATCGTGAAGTCAGTGATACCGAGGCTGTAGTTGCCCTGGCCGTCGAGTTTGGAGCCAACGCCGCGGAAATCGCGGATGGTGGGGAGCGCCACCGCAAGCAGGCGGTAGAGAAATTCCCACATGTTGTTTCCACGAAGCGTCACGCTGCAGCCGGTAATCTGGTTGGGCTTCAGCTTAAAATTCGCGATTGCTCGCTTGGTGCGGTTCTGAATCGGTTTCTGACCGGCGATGGCCGCGAGATCACGGACAACATCCGCAATCTGATTCTTGTCGGCTTCAGCATCAATGCCGCTGTTAAGATTAATCTTAACGAGCTTCGGCACCTGGTGCTTGTTTTTGTAGCCGCGGCTTTTGACTAGCTCGGCGATAATCTGCTCTTTATAGAGTTTTTTGAGAGTGGGAACGTAGCTCATTTTCTTGGCCCCCGATTACCGACCGGGAGGCGATTGAGTGTGATTTGTAAGTGGAAAAAGGACGAGTAACGCAGGTGCACCGCCGGGTTGGCAAGCGCGCTTTCGCTCGACCAGAAATCAGGTAGCGGCGACCGGAGTTTTCTTCCGTTTGCTGGCGTCGAAGGTCGCCTGCAGCATCAGGTTGCTGACGTGGATCGAACCCTCGCGCTCGGTGATAGCGCCCTGCGGGTTCTTCTCCGACTTCTTCTCGTGCTTCTTGATCATCGCGAGGCCTTCCACGCGGACGCGTTGTTTGGCCGCGAGAATCTCGAGCACTTTGCCGGACTTGCCCTTCTGGGAACCGGCGAGAACGACGACCTGGTCGCCGCGTTTAACGTGAAATTTCTGGGCCATGTTAGAGAACCTCCGGAGCGAGCGAGATGATCTTCATGAAATTCTTCGCGCGCAGTTCACGGGCAACCGGTCCGAAGATACGGGTGCCACGAGGATTGTTGCTCGCGTCGATAATGACGATCGCATTGGAATCGAATCGCAGGTAGCTGCCGTCGGGACGGCGGACCGCGGTCTTGGTGCGGACGACGACCGCTTTCGCGACCTCACCCTTTTTCACCGTTGCATCGGTGGTGCTTTCCTTGATGTGGACGGTGATGATATCACCGATGCTGGCGGTGGCCGTGATCTGTCCCATGCGGGAGATCATGGCGGCGCGACGGGCACCGGTGTTGTCGGCGACGTCGAGAATGGAGCGCAGTTGGATCATGGCGTGACTCCTTGGGTGGTTTTAATTGTTAAAGGAATCAGGCCTGCGATTTCGCGGCCCCAGTGGATTTGGTGACTTTCGTCGGCACCGCAGCGGCGACATCCGTCTCGCTGACGGCGGCTCCGTCGGCAACGACGGCCTTCTGCACGATCGAGATGACGCGCCAACGCTTCAGGCGGCTGAGCGGACGGGTCTCCATTACTTGGACTTTGTCGCCGACCTTCGTCTCATTCTTCTCGTCGTGGACGTGAAGGACGGTCTGGCGTTTGACGACCTTCTGGTAAAGGGGGTGCGGCGTTTTGTAGTCGATCGTAACTTTGATCGACTTGTCGCCGGAGCGACTCGAGACGAAACCGATCTGGGTTTTGCGCTTGGTGCGCTGGCCTGCGGTGGCGGTGGACATGGCGTTGGTTCAATTTAGCGCGGGCGCTCAGGCGGCCTTGGTCGCGACTTTGGCTTTCTTTTCGTTGAGGATGGTTTCGAGGCGAGCGATGTCCTTGCGGAGAGTGCGCAACTCGTGGGTCTTCTCGACTTGGCCGGTCTGCTTGCGCAGGCGAAGCTGGAGGAGTTGCTCGCGGATTTCGCGGAGCTTGGTGTTGATCTCGCCGGGCGAGAGATCGCGGATTTCTTTCGAAGTCATGGCTGTGCTTTCTTGGAGGTGGCTCAGGCCGCGTTGCTGTCGCGCTGGATGAACCGGCAGTGGAACGGGAGCTTCGCGTCAGCGAGGCGGAAGGCCTCCTTGGCGATCGTGAGTGAAACACCGGCGAGTTCGAAAAGGACGGCGCCAGGGCGGATGACCGCGACGTAGTATTCGACCGGGCCCTTGCCTTGGCCCATGCGCACCTCGGCGGGCTTCTTCGTGACGGGCTTGTGCGGGAACACGCGAATCCAGAGTTTGCCCTTGCGCTTGAGGTGGCGCGAAATGGTGACGCGAGCAGCCTCGATCTGTTGGCCGGTCATCGGGCCGCGGGTCAGCGACTGAAGGCCGAATTCGCCGAAAGCGAGAGTGTTGCCGCGCTTGGCATTGCCAGCGCGGGAACCCTTCATCGCTTTCCGGTATTTGGTGCGGGCGGGTGAAATAGCTGCCATGGGAGTAGTTCTCCTGGGAAAAGTGGTTTAAGAGACGTCTGACTCAGTTGTTGTCGGACTCTTTTTTGCAGATCCAGCACTTGACGCCGATCTTGCCGTAAACGGTCAACGCTTCCGCGAAGCCGTAGTCGATGTTCTCACGGAGAGTGTGCAACGGCACGCGGCCCTTGCGTTGCCACTCGCGGCGGGCGATGTCGGCGCCGCCGAGGCGACCCGAGCATTGAATCCGGATGCCCTCGGCGCCGAGCGCCATGGCCATTTCTACAGCCTTTTTCATGGCGCGGCGGAAAGCGATCCGGCGCTCAAGTTGGAGCGCAACGTTCTCAGCCACCAGTGCGGCCTCGATCTCGGGCTTCTTTACCTCTTGGATGTCGAGGAGGATTTCCTTGCCGGTGAGCTTCGCGAGCTCTTCCTTGATCTTCTCGATCTCCTGACCCTTGCGGCCGATGACGATGCCCGGGCGGGCGGTGTAAATCTTGACGCGGACGCGATTGGAGGCGCGCTCGATAAAGATGCGCGGCACGGACGCCTGCTTGAGCTTTTCCATCAGCTTCGAACGGATAAGCTGATCCTCGGCGAGGAGCTTGCCGAAATCTTTTTTCGTGGCGAACCAGCGAGATTGCCAGTTGCGGCGGACGGCGAGACGGAAACCGATCGGATTGGTTTTTTGGCCCATGGAAGTGGTTTAGTTGGAGTTGCCGTCGGAGAGGACGATGCGGATGTGCGCCATTTTCTTACGACGGGGCATCGCGGTGCCGCGGGCACCGGCCTTGAAACGCTTGAGCACGGGGCCGTTCTCAATGATCGCGCTCTTCACTGTGAGGCTGTCGGCGGAGAGATTGTTGTTGTTCTCGGCGTTCGCGATGGCGCTCTTCAGCGTCTTTGCGATCAGCTTCGCGCTCTTGCGCGGGACGAGCATCAAATAGTCAACGGCATCCGATGCCTTGCGGCCTTGGATGGTGCGGGCGACTTCGCGGACCTTTTTAGGGGACATCCGCGCGTAGCGGGTGAGGGCTTGGACTTCCATGTTGGTGGTGAAGATTCCGGCCGCAGAGCGGCTCGGCGACAGTAGCGGTGCGTCGTGGACGCTGTGCCCTGCCCTTTTGGTTTCAGTATTTGGTTTAGGTTTTGAGAAGCTTAATGGCAGCGATGTCACCAGCGCGGATGGCCTGCTTGGGTGTCACGCTAAGAATCAGCGCCGCACTGCACGCGGGACGAGTCTCGACGAGCAACACCTCGGCGATGGCAGTAGAACCGCGCGTGATGCGACACACCATACCTTGGCGCAGGCCGGCATTGAAGCCACCGCGCAAAAGGACTAGATCTGCCACTCGCGTCGGCTGCACCGCCAGCACTTCAGCCGCGGCGGCACCCGTAGCGGCGCGGGCCGAAAACGGCACGGCAGCGGCGAAGAGTAGCGCGGCAAGCTGGAGGCGGTGAAGCATGGACGGAGCGGCGGGCAAACTTAGATTTCCTTGCGCGTCATGCCACCGTGCGCCTTGAAGATGCGCGTCGGAGAAAACTCACCGAGTTTGTGTCCGACCATGTTTTCGGTGACGTAGACGGCAATGAAGACCTTGCCATTGTGCACACTAAACGTGTGGCCGATGAAGTCCGGCGTAATCGTCGAGCGGCGGGACCAAGTTTGGATCGGCTTCTTGGCGCCGGTCTTGATCGCCTTCTCGATTTTCTCGAGCAGGTGATAGTCGACGAAGAAACCTTTTTTGATGGAGCGTGCCATGGTGCGAGAGGGGCGAGATTACTTCTTCCCACGCGGCTTGCGGCCGTTGTGGTGGGCGATGATTTGGGATGTCGAAGGCTTCGAACGACGACGCGTGACGTAGCCCTTGGCGAGCTGACCCCACGGCGAAACGAGATGCTGGCGACCGCCACCACCCTTGGACTTGCCTTGGCCACCACCGTTGGGGTGATCGACAGGATTCATGGCGACACCGCGGACGGTCGGGCGAACACCGAGCCAGCGTTTGCGGCCAGCCTTGCCTAACGACTGCTGGTTGTGGTCACCATTGCCGACTTCACCGATCGTGGCGCGGCAGTTGGCATGCACCCGGCGGAGTTCGCCGGATGGCATCTTCAGTGTGGCGACTAGTCCCTCAATGGCGACCAACTCCAAGCTCGTGCCGGCACCGCGCGCGATCTTCGCGCCACGACCGGGAACGAGCTCCACATTGTGCAGCTTGGTCGATGGCGGGATGATCGCCAAGGGGAAGTTGTTGCCGACCGTGAAGTCGTTCGTCGTCGCCTTGTCCGAGGCGAAAATGGTGTCGCCGGCCTTGAGGCCCTTCGGGGCAAGTATGTAACGCTTCTCGCCATTCGTGTAGGCGACCAACGCGATGTTTGCCGAGCGATTCGGATCATACTCCAAGGCCTGAACCTTGGCGGGCATGTCCAACAAATCGCGGTGAAAGTCGACGATCCGGTAGAGCTGCTTGTGACCGCCGCCGCGGTGGCGCGAAGTGACGCGACCATAGACGTTGCGGCCGCCGGTCTTGTATTTGCGCTCGGTGAGGGCGCGCTGAGGGCGCTCCTTCGAGAGGCCCGCCTCCATGTTAAGGGAGGTGAAACGGCCGGAAGGCGTGAGCGGACGAAATGAAATGATAGGCATGTTGGGTGGGCTCCGGTTGAGCGTGATCGCTTTAGACGAGCTCGATCTTGTCGCCGGCCTTAAGGGTCACGATGGCCTTCTTGTATTCAGACCCGATGCTCGGGCGACCTTGGCGGCTCTTTTTGTTTTTCCCGCGATAGGTCGCGGTGTTCACGCGGCGGACCGTGACCTTAAAGGTCTGCTCCACGGCCTCGGCGATCTGGTGCTTGTTGGCGTGGCCGTAAACTTCAAAGGTATACTGGCCGAGCAGAGACGAGAGCTTGTTGGACTTCTCGGTCAGGCGGACGAGTTTGAGGATCTTGTCGGCTTGCATTAGTTTTTCCCTCCGTTGGCCCGGGCGATGATGGTCTCGATCGCCTTGGCGCTTACGATGATCTTGACGTATTGCGCAAGGTCGTGGGTGTTGAGTTTCGTGGCATCCTGCATCGTGACGCGCTCGATGTTGCGCGACGCCAGAGCAGTCACTTTCGCAAACGGTGCATCGACGAGGAGCACGCGGCCCTTCGGCGCAATCCGGGCAACAACCTGGTCGACGATCTTGGTCTTCGCGACCTTGGGATCGAACTGCTCGATGACGGCGATTTCGTTGGCGATGACGCGATCGAAAAGCGCGCGGCTGAAAGCGAGTTGCTTAACCTTGGCGTTGATTTTCTTCGAGTAGTCGCGGGGCTTCGGGCCGAAAACGACGCCACCACCGGACCACAAGGGCGAGCGGATGGAGCCGGCGCGGGCGCGGCCGGTGCCCTTCTGGCGCCACGGCTTCTTACCACCGCCTCGGACCTCACCACGGGTCTTCGTGGAGTGGGTGCCTTGGCGGTTGTTGGCGTTGATGGCGACGATGACTTCCTTCACGGCCTGCAGGCCCTTGTCGCCTTCGAAGGTCGGGATGTCGGCGAAATCTCTTTCGCTGCTGGTTTTCCCGTCGGAACTAAAAACGGTGAGTTTCATGGGTGGTCGTCTCCTTATTTCTTGGCGGGGGCGGCGGCGGGCTTCGCGGCGGGTTTCGCGGCGGCCTTGGCGGGCGCGGCACCCTTCTTGGCGTCGGCCGGAGCGGCGGCGGCCGGAGTCGGCAGCGCCCACTGGCCCTTGATGGCGGAGCGGACAATCACGTCGTCTCCGTTGGCACCGGGAATCGAACCCTTCACGAGGATGAGATTCTTGTCGGCGATGATTTTCACGATACGCAGATTCTGCATCGTGCGTTTCTCGCTGCCCATGTGGCCGGGCATACGCTGATTTTTCCACGAGCGACCGGGCGTCTGACGCATACCGATCGAGCCGATGCGGCGGTGAAACATGGAACCGTGCGACGCAGGGCCGCCGGCTACCCGGAAGCGCTTCACGACGCCCTGAAAGCCCTTGCCCTTGCTGATGCCGATCACATCGACCAGCTGGCCCTCGGCAAACGAAGTCGCGTTGACGACATCGCCGACCTTCAGCTTGGAAGCTTCAGTGAGGCGGACCTCAGCCAGCACGCGTGGAGCGATCTGGAGGCCGGCTTTCTGGGCGTGACCCATTTCACCGGCGGCGGTGTTCTTGGGCTTCTTCGTGGAGAAACCAATTTGGACGGCGTTGTAGCCGTCGTTTTCGAGAGTCTTGACCTGGACCACTGCACAGGGTCCGGCTTCGACTACGGTGACTGGCACGAGCACGTTCTGTGCATCGTAGACCTGAGTCATGCCGAGTTTCTTACCTAAAATTTCGGAGATCATAGGCTAAGCGGTAGGTGGAAAATTTCCGTTTATTGCGGACCTACTTTAGCGGGGAGTCTGGCGGTGCCCGAGGGCACACAGACATCTGCTAACTGTAGAGTGAAGGAATCCGGGTGCGGATGGTTCTTCGCTTCGCGGGTTGAGGGTTGGATTATACGTTGATGGTGATGTCGACGCCGGACGGCAGATTCAACTTCTTCAACTCGTCGACCGTTTGAGCGGTCGGCTCGATGATGTCGATGAGCCGCTTGTGTGTGCGCGTCTCGAACTGCTCCATCGATTTCTTGTCGACGTGCGGAGAACGATTGACTGATAGTTTCTCGATGCGGGTTGGCAGCGGAATCGGACCGGAGACACGAGCGCCGGAGCGCTTGGCGGTTTCGACGATATCCTGTGCCGACTGATCGATGACGCGATAGTCGAAGCCCTGGAGTTTGATGCGAATTCGTTGGCCTTTCATGGCGAAAAAGAACGGAGGATTAAGTGCGGGCGGGGGCTTTCGAGGAGGTCTCAACGATCTTCGCGAGGAGCGAATTGGGGACCTGTTCGAAGTGCGACGGCGTGATGCCGGCGCTGGCACGCCCCTTGGAGAGGGAGCGGATATCGGTTACGTAACCAAAGAGCAGTTCAAGCGGGACAAAGGCGTTAATGATGCAAGCGCCAGCCTTGTTCTCCATGCCCTGAATCTGTCCACGGCGGCGGTTAATGTCGCCCATCAGGTCACCTTGGTAATCTTCCGGTGTGGTCACTTCGACACCCATGATGGGCTCAAGGAGAATCGGATTGGCCTTCTTCATCGCTTCCTTGAACCCGAAGATGCCCGCCATCTTGAACGCGAGTTCAGATGAGTCGACCTCGTGGAAGGAACCGTCGGTGATGCGAACGATTACATCGACGACCGGATAGCCGGCGACGACGCCATTGTTGCAACCCTCGAGAATACCTTCCGTTGCGGGCTTGATGAACTCCTTCGGAATCGAGCCGCCCACCGTCTCGTTAATGACCTCGACGCCTTTGCCTTTGACGTTCGGCTCGATGGTAACGCAGACGTGGCCATATTGGCCTTTGCCACCCGACTGCCGGATGAACTTCCCTTCGGCCTCGGCCGACTTCAAAATCGTTTCACGATACGCGATCTGCGGTTTACCAGCGGTGGCCTCAACCTTGAACTCGCGCTTCATACGGTCGCGGATGATGTCGAGGTGGAGTTCACCCATGCCGGCAAGAATCGTCTGTCCCGTATCGGGGTCGGTCTTGACGCGGAGAGTGGGATCCTCGGCCACGAGACGCTGGAGCGCCGTGCCCATTTTTTCTTGGTCAGCCTTCGAGTTCGGCTCGATTGACATCGAGATAACCGGTTCCGGGAAGGACGGCGGCTCAAGGCGGATGTCGAAATCTTCATCGCACAACGTGTCGCCCGTGATCACGTCCTTCACCCCGACGACCGCACAAATGTCGCCGGAATAAGCGAGATCGATTTCCTCACGCTCAATGGCGCGCATGAGCACGAGACGCGAAACGCGCTCGGTGCGACGGGTGCGCGGGTTGTAGACCGCCATGCCGCGGGGCAGTTTGCCGGTGTAAACGCGGAAGAAAACGAGGCGGCCAACGAACGGGTCATTCCAAAGCTTGAAGGCGAGACCAGCCATCTTGGCCTTGTCATCGACGACCGCTTCAACCGGCTTGCCGTCGCTGTCCTGGCCCTGCATTGGCGGAACGTCGATCGGGCACGGCAGGTAGTTGACGACGCAGTCGAGCAGACGCTGCACGCCCTTTTTCTTGAACGCGGAGCCGGGGATAACCCCTGTGAACTGGAGCGAAATAGTCGCCTTGCGCACACCGAGCGTCAGCTCAGGAACAGAAATCTCTTCACCATTAAGATATTTCTCCGCAATGACGTCGTCGAAATCGGAAACTGCTTCGATGAGCTTGTCGCGGTATTCCTTAGCTTGCGCAGCGTATTCGGCCGGAATCTCGGTCGTAATCGGATTCATCCCAAGCTCGTCGCCGGGCGTGACGTCGGCGAAAAGATAAGCAACGTTCTGAACCAGATCGATCAAGCCGGAGAAATTTTCCTCCTTGCCGATCGGAATGAAAATCGGGTGCGCGTTGGCCTTAAGCTTCTCGCGCATTTCGGAAACGGCGCGGAAGAAATCGGCACCCGTGCGATCCATCTTGTTGATGAACGCGACGCGCGGCACTTTGTATTTGTTAGCCTGGCGCCACACGGTCTCGGACTGGGGTTGCACGCCGGCAACCGCACAGAACACGGCGACGGCCCCATCGAGCACGCGGAGCGAACGCTCCACTTCAGCCGTGAAATCCACGTGCCCAGGGGTGTCAATAATATTGATACGCTGCTTAATTCCCTTCCACGGACCCCAAGACGCATTCCATGCACAGGAAATGGCCGCTGCCGTAATCGTAATACCACGCTCGCGCTCTTGCTCCATCCAGTCGGTCACAGTAGTGCCTTCGTGGACTTCGCCCATCTTGTGAACGGCGCCGGAGTAGAAAAGAATGCGCTCGGTCGTCGTCGTCTTGCCCGCATCAATATGCGCGGCGATGCCGATATTCCGCGTCCACTCGAGCGGGAACGGACGATCCTTGGAGTTCACCGGCGAGATCTTCGCTTTATCGGTGACGACAGTAATCTTAGGTGCAGCAACAGCGGACATGGCGGAGGGCGCGGACGGGTTACCAGCGGAGGTGAGCGAAGGCACGATTAGCCTGCGCCATCTTGTGGGTGTCTTCCTTTTTCTTCACCACCGATCCCGTATTGTTGTAGGCATCGATGATTTCAGCGGCGAGAGCGTCCTTCATGGGAATACCCTTACGGCCGCCAGCCGCGTCCACGATCCAGCGCAACGCAAGTGACTCCTGCCGCTCGAACGAAATTTCCACGGGCACCTGATAGGTCGCACCACCAACGCGGCGGCTCTTCACCTCAAGGCGCGGGCGCGCATTCTCCAAAGCACCCAACATCAGATCAACCGGATCGCCCTTTTCGAGCTTCTCGGAGACCTTCTCGAACGCCCCGTAAACGATGCGTTGAGCAAGGTTCTTCTTGCCACTCTTCATGATGACATTGACGAGGTGCGCGACCAGCACGCTATTATAGCGGGCATCAGGAGTGGCCTGGCGTTTTTCTGCTCTGTGACGACGTGACATGGCGAAATCGGTTTAAGAAAAACGGGGGATTACTTGGCAGCCTTCGGGCGTTTGACGCCATACTTGGAACGGGAGCGACGACGTTTCTCAACGCCAGTGGCATCAAGGGTGCCGCGGACAATGTGATAGCGAACACCGGGCAAATCCTTCACGCGTCCACCACGCACGAGCACAATAGAGTGCTCCTGGAGATTGTGGCCTTCATCGGGGATGTAGGAGATGACCTCGTTACCGTTGGTAAGGCGGACCTTCGCGACCTTACGGATGGCGGAATTCGGCTTTTTGGGAGTGCGCGTCATGACCTGCACACACACGCCACGCCGGAAAGGATTACCCGCCAAAGCCGGGGACTTCGATTTGGTAGTCACCTGGCGGCGGCCTTTGCGCACGAGTTGGTTGATGGTCGGCATACGAGAAGAGTGAGTCTTAGAGAGTGGAAATTAACGAAAAGGGATGAACGCTACTCTGGACCGAAAAGTCGGCAAGAACTTTTTGGTGAAAAGTAGAAATTGTCGCGATGCTCTGTGTTCGAAGATACCTCGCGGCTGAAAAAGCGCTCACCAACCGAGGCAGGTAACGCGAATGAAGCTGACGAAAGGGGGTCGAGAGTTGACCACTCCTAGCCGATCTCAAGCACGAATTCGCTGCGAGCGAGACAATCTTCGACCAACCGCGTGGTGTCTCACGCGGACTCCCGCGTCGGAGAGTTTCCAAAGAGTGGAAATGAGACCACGCTGATTGGTAGACAAAACAAAGCCGCGGAACATTGTCCGCGGCTTTGGCAATTGGACGAACTTTGAGCGACGACTCAGCTCGCGCTCGCTTCGACGGGCTTCGGCTCTTCCAAGGGAAGTTCGGCGCCGAATGGCAGCGTAATCCGCAGCTGCTTGTAGGTCGGCAGGCCCGTGCCCGCTGGAATCAAGTGCCCCATGATGACGTTTTCCTTGAAGCCTTTTAGCAGGTCGACCTTGCCGAGTGTCGAGGCGTCGGTGAGGACGCGCGTCGTCTCCTGGAAGGAGGCCGCCGAGATGAAGCTCTCGGTCTCGAGCGAGGCCTTGGTGATACCAAGGAGGATCGGTTCGGCCTCGGCGGGTTTGCCGCCGGCTTCCTCGATGCGCTTGTTTTCCAGAAGGAACGTCGCGCGATCGACCTGCTCGCCCCAGAAGTTCTCCGTGTCGCCCGGGTCGGTGATCCGGACTTTGCGGAGCATCTGGCGGATGATGATCTCGATGTGCTTGTCGTTAATCGTCACGCCTTGGAGACGGTAAACTTCCTGCACCTGCGAAATCAGGAAGTCGTAGAGCGCGGAGGGCCCGAGGATTTCCAGAATCTCGTGCGGGTCGGCGGAGCCCTCGGTGAGGTGCTGGCCCTTGTGCACGACGTCGCCGGGTTGCACGATGATGTGCTTACCGGTGGCGATCAGATGTTCCTCTTCCTGGCTCGTCTCGTCGTTTTTCACGACGAGCTTGCGCTTGCCGCGGACCGTGCCCTCGAAGGAAACGATTCCGTCGATGCGTGACATCTCAGCGGCATCCTTCGGCCGACGAGCTTCAAACAGCTCGGCAACGCGAGGGAGGCCGCCCGTGATGTCTTTCGTCTTCGACGCCTGACGAGGCGTCTTGGCGAGCAACGCACCGGGAGCAATCGTGTCGCCTTCGTTGACCGCGATCTGCGCGCCGACAGGGATCGAATAGGCCGCGAGCGGCTTGTTCTTCCCGTCGCGAATTTCGATCTGAGGATTGAGGTCTTCCTTGTGCTCGATGACGACGGTGGCGATGCGGCCCGACGCTTCGTCGAGTTCACGCTTCACCGTGACACCGGGGATCATGTCCTTGAAGTGCAGCGAGCCACCCTTCTCGGAGAGAACCGGGACGTTGTATGGATCCCATTGCGCGAGGACCGCACCCTTGTCGATCTTCTCGCCGTCGCCGACGTGGAGAAAGGAGCCGACGACGATGTTGTAAACCTCGAGTTCCTTTTCGTCCGTGTCGAGGACCTGGATGGTGCCCGTCTTGTTCAGCACGATCGAACCACCGTCCGCCGTCTCGACGAGACGGAGGCCGCGATACTTGATCTTGCCGGCGGCCTTGACGCGAATCTCGGGGGTCTTGAAACCACCGGTCGCGACACCGCCGATGTGGAACGTGCGCATCGTGAGCTGTGTGCCGGGCTCGCCGATCGACTGCGCGGCGATGATGCCAACGGAGTCACCGATCTTGGCCACGCGACTGGTCGCGGGATTGATACCGTAGGACTTCGCGTCGATGCCACCCTTGGCGATCGAGGTGAGCGGCGACATGATCTTGACGCGCTCGATGCCGAGTTCGTCGATGCGGGCCGCCATCTCTTCCGTGACGAGCTCGCCGGAGCCGACGAGAATCTCGGTCGGGTTGATCGGGTTGATGACATCGTCGCTGGAGAAGCGGCCGATGATGCGTTCACGCAGGGGGACGATTTCGTCGTCGCCTTCCATAATCGCTTTCTTCCACACGCCGTCGCGCGAGCCGCTGTCGTCCTCAGCGATGATGACGTCCATCGCCACGTCGCAAAGTTTGCGGGTGAGATAGCCGGCGTCAGCGGTCTTGAGCGCGGTGTCAGCGAGACCCTTGCGGGCGCCGTGAGTCGAGATGAAGTATTCGAGCACCGTGAGGCCCTCGCGGAACGAGGACAGGATGGGGCGCTCGATGATTTCGCCGGAAGGCTTGGCCATGAGGCCGCGGGTGCCGCATAGCTGGCGAACCTGCTGTTTGTTACCGCGCGCGCCCGAGTCCATCATGATGTAGACCGGGTTGACCTCAGTCTTGCCATCGTTGTTTTCAAGCTTCGCGAAAACTTCCTTCGCGATCTTGTCGGTGGCGCCAGTCCAGATGTCGACGACCTTGTTGTAGCGCTCGCCGTCGGTGATGATGCCCTTGTTGAACTGGCCCTCGACCTCGGTGATCTTTTTGCGCGAGTCAGCGACGATGTCCTTCTTCGAGTCGGGGATGATCATGTCATCGATTCCGATCGAAATGCCGGCCTGCATGGCGGTCGCGAAACCGAGCTCCTTCAGTTTGTCGAGGGTCTCGACCGTGATGAGATTGCCCGCGATCTTGTAGGTGTTGAGGATGTGGTCGCCGAGCTTGCTCTTCGGCACGGGGAAATTCACGAAGCCGAGCCCCGCCGGCCAGATCTGGTTGAAGATCACGCGACCAACCGTGGTGCGAACAACTTTACGCTTGGTGTCGCCGAAGACGGTCTCACGACCGTAGTCCGGATTCGGCACCTCGACCCAGTCGTGCATTTTCAGCGCGCCGTCAGCCTTGGCATAAAGCACTTCCTGCAAACCGGAAAGCAGCGGCACGCGCTGGTTCTTGGTGGGCTTCGTGCGCGGCTCGATCGTCAGGTAATACGCCCCGAGGACGATGTCCTGCGAGGGCGTGAGAATCGGCTTGCCGGAGGACGGCGAGAAGATGTTCGACGTCGCCATCATGAGGAGCTTGCACTCCATGATCGCTTCGAGGGACAGCGGCACGTGCACGGCCATCTGGTCACCGTCGAAGTCCGCGTTGTAGGCGGTGCAAACGAGCGGGTGAATACGGATGGCTTCGCCTTCGATCAGGATCGGCTCGAAAGCTTGGATCGAAAGACGGTGGAGCGTCGGCGCGCGATTGAGAAGGACCGGGTGGCCCTTCGTGACTTCCTCGAGGATGTCCCACACTTCGGGCGACTTCTTCTCGATCATCTTGCGCGCACCGCGGACGGTGTGCACGAAGCCAAGTTCCTTGAGCCGGCGGATGATGAACGGCTCGAAGAGAACGAGCGCCATCTTCTTCGGCAGACCGCACTGGTTGAGCTTGAGCTCGGGACCGATGACGATAACGGAGCGGCCGGAGTAATCGACGCGCTTGCCGAGCAAATTCTGGCGGAAACGTCCCTGCTTACCCTTGAGCATGTCGCTCAAAGATTTTAGCGGCCGGTTGCCGGCGCCCGTGACGGGGCGACCGTGGCGGCCGTTGTCGAAGAGCGCGTCGACTGCTTCCTGCAGCATGCGCTTTTCGTTGTGAATGATCACATCGGGCGTCTTCAACTGCATCAAATTCCGCAGACGATTG
>JANNEY010000617.1:0-5481 GCA_031379235.1 Opitutaceae bacterium
ATCGTAGGCGACCTGGCTCGAGGTGTGGCGCCGCTCGATGAAACCGATCATCAGGTGGAGCTGCGCATCATTTGGCAGTCCTTTCTCGGCCTCGCGGCACTCCGCGAGCGCCTTCGGCAAATCGCGCAGGCCGCGGTAGAAATACGTGCCGAGCGCGAGGCGCGACTCCGGCAAATCGGGCGCGAGGCGCATCGCAGCGTCGACCGATGCCTTCATTTTTCCCAATCGCGCCGGCGTCGGATCAAAGTGGCCATACCAGTAGAGCGTGCTGTGCACGAGGGCCAGCTGCGCGTGCGCGAGCGCAAACGCCGGATCCGCCGCGATCGCCTGCTCGTAGAGCGCTTCCGCGCGGTCGAGCGGTTCGCGGTCGATGAAGGCCTGCTGGCCGATGCCGCGCGCGCGCAGGTAGAGATCGTAGGCGACCTGGCTCGAGGTGTGGCGCCGCTCGATCTGCGCGCGCTCGCCGGCGGTGAGCGTCGCGTGCAGCGCGCCGGCAATCTCGCCCGCGAGCGCCGCCTGGATCGCAAAGGCATCCGCGAGATCACGCTCGTAGGTCTGCGACCAGAGGCGCGTCTCCGTCCGCGCGTCGATCAGCTCGACGCTCACGCGCACGCGCTCGCCGTCGCGGCGCACGCTGCCCTCGAGCACGTGCGCGACCTCGAGATCGTCGCCGATTTTTTTCAGGCTCCGCGGGCCGGGAGGAAATGCCAGCGTGGAGCTGCGCGCGATCACCTTGAGGTCGCGCACGCGCGCGAGCTGCGCCGTCAGCTCGTCGTGCATGCCCTCGGCAAAAAACGCGTTCGCCGGATCGGGGCTGAGGTTGGAAAACGGCAGCACCGCGATCGACTTCGGGTGGCGGAACTTGGCGGGCGCGGCGGCGGCGGGGGCGACTCGCGTTTGAAAAAACCACCCGCCGCCGAGCGCGAGGCCCACGACCAGCGCGATCAAAGCCGCGGCCCGCCCGACGAGCCCGAGCAGGCGTCGGCGGCGCAGGGAGCGGCCGCCTTGCAGGAGCAGCAAGTCCGCGAGCAGCGCCGCGCCGTCCGCGTAGCGCGCGGCGGGCGACGGATCACAGGCGCGCAGTAGCGTTTCGTTGAGTTCAAGGAGAGCGCGCTGGTCGGGAAGCTCATGCAGGCCGGGCGGCAGCCGCGGGAAGTCAGTGCGATCGAGTCCGGTGGAGAGTTCGTAAAGCACTTTGCCGAGCGCGAAGACATCGGCGGACGGCGCACCGGGGCCCTCGGGCGGCACGAAGCCCGCCGTGCCGACATAAGTGCTCGCGTCCGACACGGACGCGACGAGCCCGATGTCGGCGAGTTTCGCGTGGCCATCGACGACCACGACATTCGAGGGCTTGATATCGCGGTGCACGAGCCCGCGCCCGTGCAGCTCCGCGAGACTCTGCGCGAGCGCGACGCCGTGCGCGACGCACTCGGCCGCCGGCAGTCGCCCGCGGCGCGCGCGCACTTCCTTCAGCGTGAGCGGCACGTAGCGCGCCGGGTCGATGGTGCGGCCCGCCTCCGCATCGTCGGCCAGCTCCATCACGTAGTAGAAAAACCCCCCGTCGGCGCTGCGCCCGATGTGCAGCAGCGCGAGCTGGTGCGCTTCCGAGAGCGAGATGGCGGCGAATTCCTTCAGGCCTTTGAACTCGCGCTCAAAGGGCTGCTCGTCCTCGAAACGGTCGCGCCAGACGATTTTCACCGCACGAAAAATCCCCGTCACGCCGCGTGCCAGCCACACATCGCCATAGCTCCCGCGTCCGATGAGGCGGAGCAATTCGTAGTCGGGGATCGACGGCGTCACGGACCGAAAGCAAGGCACCGGCAAGATTCGCGGTCGATGGGAAAGCAGCGGATGACGCGTTTCGTGCGACGCTTCGCAATGTAGCGCGAGTCTCGCGAACGGCAGGACCGCGTCGGCGTAAAGTTGGCCCCAACGGGCCACAGTTGAAAGCCCACGGCACCGCCCTAGGAAAACCCATCCGGCAATAATTTCCGAGCCCTGAAGGGGCGACACGATCACGGAGGTGTCGCCCTTTCCGGGCTCAAAATTTCTCCTCAAAAATCCCCGGGGCGTTGCCTTGGGCGATTAACTTCCGCCCCTTCGGGGCTCTGGGATCGGAATATCACTTCACCCCAGCTGCGATTCGAGCCGCGCGACCTCGGCCTTGAGCTGCTGTTTCACGCGATGCCCGATTAGGTAGACCGACGCCGGGCCGATGCCGAGCTGGCTCGCCACGCGCAGCACCGGCCAGTTCTGTCGCACGTAGAGATCGAACACCTGAAAATGCCGCGGCTTGATCCGGCGCGCGATGCGGTCGAGCGCGGCGTCGAGCACGTGCCTGCGCCACTCGTCGTCCCAGCCGGGATCGGGCGCGGCGTCGTCAGGAATGCGCTCGGCGGTCGCGGTGCCCTCGTGGCCCTCGCGGCGCAGGCCGCGCTCGGCGCCGGCGGGGCGCTCGCGGAATTTATCGGCGATGCGCCAGCGCGTGAGGTTCATGAGCCAGCGACGGAACGAGCCGCGCTGCGGGTTGGCCTCAAACTCGTGGATCGTCTCCGCCACGCGCTTGAAGACATCCTGCGCGACTTCCTCCGCCTCCTCGTGCGTGAGCCCGGCGCGCTCGGCGAGACCCTGGACGAGCCTGCGGTAGAGCCGGTGAAACTCCTCCCAGCTCGCCGCATCTTTCCAATCGCGGAGCCGAAACAGCAGCGTGGACCGCGTGCGTAGGTCGGAGATCGATTCGGGGTTCATGGAATTCAGGTGCCCCTAAAACGGAGGCTCGACCCTGAATCTTTCAGGAAAATCGCGCGGCGGAAAATTATTTTGCGATTTTTGAAAGAAGCGCCCGTGCACCGACGTTTTAGGCCCGTTCTTGTCTTCCGCCCCGTTTCTCGCGCTCGCACCACGCTCCTCCCCGCTTCCACCATGCCCACTCCCACCCGCCTCAGTTTGCCGCGTCCGCACTTGTTTCGGACTTTTGTCGTGCTCCTCGTTACCCTCGGCTCTCTCGCCCCAGTCCGGCTGGCCGCGAGGGTGCGGGACACGTTTGTCGCGAACAATCTGATCATCGAAGGCTTCCTGAAAGCCAAAGGCTACGACGATTTCAACAGCGTGCCCAACGATGTGCTTCTCGACGCTTTTGATTTTGCCGACGAGACGCTGCAAAACCAAAGCGCGAGCAAGCTCCGCGTGGCCTACGCGGCCGCCTTCCTGCTACCGGGCCTCTCCTCCTCCTACGTGTCGGCTGTTTCCGAGGAGCAGCCCAACAACGGAAACATTTTCCTCATCGGCCGCGGCGATTTCAGCGGCACGTTGCGACCGAATACTTACATGGGCATCGGTCGGATCGAGGCGACCCCGGCGGGCAGCGCCCTCTCGGTGGCGTCGGTGAACCTGACCATCGACTTTCCCGCCGCCGCGACCAACCGGCTCTTCACGGGCTTCGCCCTCGATTCCACGGGTCCGATGGCCTACGGCTACTACCTCGCCCCGGTCAACGGCACCCTGAGCAACACGCCGTTCATCGTCACACTCCCCAATCCCGCACCAGAGACGCGTTGGCAGCCGAACGTGACCATCAACGTCCCCGGCATCACACGCAAGGATCTCGCCATGCTCGCGGGTGACGCCTCCGCCACTCTCGTCGCCGGCACGCCCAGCGGCTCCGTCCTCGTGGGCGACGCCACGCGTGGCAGTGGCGCCAGCCAGACCAACAGCCCCAACCTCTGGACCATGGCGCCCGGCGGTTCCTACACCGTGCGCAACATCGGCAACTACCCGGGTGCGACGCGCACTTACTCTTTCGGCATTTCCGGTGACGGCTCCACGGTGCTCGGCTATTATTTCGGCGCGCAAAATCTGACGCACGCCTACCGCTGGACCCAGCCCACCGGCTTCCTCGATCTCGGCTATTTGCCCGGACAAAACGCCGCGCAGGCCTACGCCTCCAGCCCCGATGGCTCGAAGATTGTCGGCTACTGCGGCAACGCCTTCACGTGGACGCAGGCCGGCGGCATGAAATCCCTGCCGAATCTTCCCGGCATGCCCTACTCCGGCGCGTTCTGCCTGTCCCCCGACGGCGCGTTCATCGGCGGCGCGAGCTACGACGCCGCGTTCAACGGCACCGCCACCCTTTGGAGCGAACTCGGCAAAGCCTACAACCTCCGGCTGCTCCTGCTCGGGCTCGGCGCCGACATGACCGGCTGGGTGCTCAACCAGGTCACCGCCATCGTGAAAAATCGCGATGAGAGCTACAACGTCTCCGGCAACGGCGTCCGCAACGGCGTCACCCAAGGATGGATGTTTAAGCTCTACGACAGCAGCGGTCGCCGACCCACCATCGCCGCGCAACCGCTGGCTCAGGCCGCCAGCGTAGGCGGCGCCGCGGTCTTCAGCGTCACCGCCACCGACGGCACATCCTACCAATGGCAGCGCAACGGCGTGAGTATTGCCGGCGCCACCTCCGCCACGCTCAACATCGCCAACGCACTGGCCGCCAATGCCGGCAACTACACCTGCATCGTCGGCAACACCGAGGGCACGGTCACCACCGCGCCCGCCGCGCTCACCGTCGCGCCGACCGTTTCTCGCCTCACCAACGTTTCCGTGCGCTCGACGGCGGGCACCGGCGCGAACGTCCTCATCGTGGGCTTCACCCTCGGCGGCGGCGGGAAGAATGTTTTGCTCCGCGCCGTCGGTCCCACCCTCGGCACCTTCGGCGTGCCCGGCACGCTCGATGATCCGCGGCTCGCGTTGTTTAGCGCGTCGAGCGTGCAGACCGCGCAGAACGACGACTGGGGCGGCAACGCTTCTCTCACGAGCGCGTTCGATGCCGTCGGCGCGTTCCGGCTGCCCGCGACATCAAAGGACGCCGTGCTCCTCAACACGCTCGCGGCCGGCGGCTACACCGCGCAAGTCAGCGGCGCCGCCGGCACGAGCGGCGTCGTGCTCCTCGAAGCCTACGACTCCGACGCCGGCTCGCCCCTCGCCCGCTACACCAATCTCTCCGCGCGCAACCAAGTCGGCACCGGCGGCAACATCCTGATCGTCGGCTTCAACATCACCGGCAACGGCCCGAAAAACCTGCTCATCCGCGCCGTCGGACCCTCGCTCGCGCAGTTCGGCGTCACCGGCACCCTCGCCGATCCGCAGCTCGCGATTTTCAATTCGGGTGGCACACAGACGAATCAGAACGACGACTGGGGCAGCAGCGCGGCGCTCACCGCCACGTTCGACTCCGTCGGCGCTTTCCGTCTGCCCGCCGCGTCAAAGGACGCGGCACTCAGCGTCACGCTCCAACCCGGCTCCTACACCGCTCAGGTCAGCGGCGCCGCCAACACCACAGGCGTCGCCCTCGCGGAAATCTACGAGCTGCCGTGAGGCTTTGCCGCCGCCTGCCTTTCCGTTCCAACCCAAATCCCAACCGCCCAATCAGGAGGACATCATGGCCAACAAAATATCGGTTTCAGTCGACTACGATCAGCC
>JANNEY010000263.1:0-32648 GCA_031379235.1 Opitutaceae bacterium
CTTCCTTTAGCCACTACGAAGACGGATACTTTGCTCCTTCAATTGCGTCCGACCTGGGCAATATCGACCGCATTGAACTCATCAAGGGGCCCTCCGCTTCAATCGCAGGCGCGTCGGAGTCGACCGGTTTCCTGAACTTCATTACCAAGAAGCCGCTCTTCACGGATCAGCGTTCCGCGGATGTCACCGTCGGTTCCTGGAATTTCCTGCGCGGCGTGGTCGACTTTACCGGCGCCGTGCCCGGCTACGCCAACATGGCTTACCGGATTGTCGGCTCTTACCTGAACTCCGACAGCTTCCGTGACAACGAGCGCACCAAGAAAACCGCGGTCTATCCCTCCTTCACGTGGCGCCTGACCAAGGACTCTGAACTGCTCGCGCAGATTGCCAGCGTGTCCAACTTCACGCCCGGCGGATTTGGTTCCGCCTATTTGGCACCCACGTTCGGCGCGGGCGCGACGCCGATCATCGTGCCTGCCAATGCCAAGATTCAGCTCAACCGCTGGATGCCGATCAACGTCAACTCCAGCGGTGCGGCCGGCATGGGGCGTTCGACGGATCTCCAGTCCCTCTCCCTCGTCTTCACGCATCGCCTCAACGACATCTTCTCGTTCCGGCAATCGGGCAAGCTCTACACGATCACGACCGATCTCTATCGGAACGCACTGGCGGATAACTTCACCTACGACGCCGATGGCTATCTCATGGGAACCTATGCCGTGAATCGCAGCCGCGCCTCCACGCAGGCCTATCGTTTTCAAGGGGACGTGGCGATGAGCCTGAAATCAGCCGGCGACAAGTTTACGATGCGGACCCTGGTGGGCTACGAAGTGGCTCGGAGCAAAAGCGACAGCCTAAATTTTGCGTCGGCCAATGGCGTCCTGCCCTTCAGTTTCCTCGCTCCCGTGTATGACTCCGGCCTGCCCACGAGCCTGCTCAACACCGGAAATAGCAATTCTAAAGGCGGGTCTTTCGCGACGTTTGCCAACACGCAGGTCGGCTTGTTCAACGACTACGCGATTGTGACCGGTGGGGTGAGGCGCGATCAAAACAAGGCCGGGTGGACGAAGAACAACCTGAACAACACCCGCGCCAACACGCCCACGACTCCCGTCATTACCAGCCCGCTGGTCGGCCTTACCCTTAAGCCGGCCGCTTGGATCGCGCTGTTTGCCGTCTACAGCGACGCCGGGGCCGCCGCAGCCACGGTTTCCACTTATGGGGGACTGCCCGTGACCGACCCGCGCCAGATCCTCGTCAGTGTCACGCCTGACACCACGAACAAGGAATTCGGCGCCAAGTTTACCTTTTTCAAGGGCCGTTTCTCCCTCGGAGTCTCTCACTTCGACACCCTGCAAAGCGGCATTACCCGCAACCAAACCGATCCCTCCTATCCCGGCGGGAGCAGGAATTTTATCGATAGCGGCAATCGCTCCCGTGGCGTGGACGTCAGCTGGGCGGGTGATTTGACGGCCAATCTTTCGGTCTTCGGCGGCTTCGTCTTCGACGAGACGAGCGCGCCGGGCACCAAACCAAACGGCAGCCAACTCGAACTGCGCGGCACCCCGCGAAACAAGATCCAGATGTTCTCGCGGTATCAGTTCAAGAAAACGAAGGACGGCGGATTTGCGGTCAAGGCCGGCGTGGTCTCCCAAACCTCCGTCTATGGCCGGGCATCCAATACCTACTCGCTTCCAGGGGCGACGCGCTACGACATCGGGTTAGACTACAGGAACGACAGTTGGTCATTCGGAGTCGGGCTGGTGAATCTGACGAACGTCATCTTCCCCACGTTTGCGGTCGGGCAAGGCAGCAACACGATCGACGATCCCCGTAATTTCTATTTCTCCGTCGGACGGAAGTTCTAGTTCCACAGAGTAAATGGGTTTTGCCTACGGCCATTACCTTCAGGCCGCGTTCAAGCCGACGCGCCCATCCGGCATGAAGGCGATTGCGAGGAGCGCGTGCCACACTGCCGGGCGACGACGCTCGGTCGCCACCACCAGCGGTGGTAGACGGCCGTCCGGCCCGGCGCGCCAACAGCAAGGGATTGGAGAAGTTGGCGGCGTGGAATCATGCGAGGGTACGATGCGCGTGCAGCGGACATCCTTCAGGCCTCCGCTCGCGGTGTAACTCCAAATTTGCGCGGTTCGTCGGGATAGAATCGTGCATGCCGGACGATGCGATCAAAACGAAACCTTGGCCGAGAGGTTGTAGCTGCGAGGCACTTGATACCAAAAGGAGCGACCGACGGACACGCGCGCCGGATTCGTGACATCGCCACCGGGCGGACGAGGCAGAGTGTTGATGTAGTGCGGGTCGTCCTCGTTGAGGAGATTGTCGATGCGCAGGGTGAGGACGACGGGACGATTCTTGGCGATGCGCAGGGTGTAACCCAGTGTGGCGGTCGCCGTGGTGTAGCCGGCGGCGTAGATGGGCGTGTAGGCGTCGACCGCCGGGTTGTCGATGGCTTGGGCCGGGTTGGCGGGATTCACAATCGTGTCGGCGCCGCGGTTGCCGATTACGATCGGGCCGCGGTAGCGCGCGCCGCCGCCGATCCGCAGACCCTTGAGCCGGCCTTCGCCGATGGTGTAGTCTGCGTAGAGGTTGCCGGAACTCGTGTCCTGCACGATTTGCGAACCCGGCGCGATGTTGCGTCGTGCAGTCACCATCGAATTCCAGTTGGTCACGGCGGCATTCACATCGGGCGAGCGCTGGTCGATCGGAATCGCGGTGTTGATCGTCGCAACGTTGCTGGCGTCGACGTTGCCGCCGGCGTCGAGCACGATTTGGCGGAGGACGGGCAGATTTTTGTCGATGTAGGCGGCGGTGAGATTGGCGGCGTTGGTCGCGTTGACGCAGGCGATGGCGTAGTTGGCGGAAAGGCGCAGCGACTTCGTGAGGTTCGCGACGATTTCCAGTTCGTAGCCGTTTGCCTTCACATCGCGCTGGTCTTGGATGAACGCGGGTGGCACCTGCGCGACATCGCGCCGGTTGACGCCGCCGCCGGAGAAATCGCCGACGGCGTTGGCACTGATGATGCCATTGAAGACCGTGCCGGCAATCGGGCCGGTGAACGGCTGGTTGATCTGTTGTGAAAAATAATGATTCAGGCTCACGCGGACGCGCTGATCGAACAGGTTCAGCCGGACGCCGGTATCAATGCCCTCGGACACGGTCGCATGCAAAAGATCGTTGTTAATCGTGGTATTGGCCGGAGGGATCGTGAACGTTTCGGCGTAGTTGGCGTAGACGCTCACTGACGGCCGGACGTGATAGACGGTGCCCGCCGAGTAGGTGACCTGGCGGTCTTTGAGCGTTGGGAAATTGAAGTCGTCCTGAAAGCGGTCGTTGGCGTAGAGCGGCTGGCGCAGGCCGTTCGCATCGCGCGGTCGGGTGGCCGCAGGAATCGCCGGGCCGATGGGCCGCCCCTGCGCATCCTTCGGGACGTAGGCGAGGGTCGCGTAATCCGCAGGGGCCGCGGGCCGGTACATGATCGCCTGGCCACCCCAGTTCGCGGGGTAGTCGCCGTAAGCGGAATTGTAGGCGACCGTGTTGGCGTAGTCGTCGAAGCGCACAGCGGTGAGGACATTCAGTCGCTTGAAGAATTTCGCGTTCATCGCGGCCAAGGCGTATTGGTAGCTCTGGTCGCCGGTGGAATTCAGTGCCGCCTGCGCGGCGATGGGCTGGAACGCCACCGGGACCACCCGATTAAGGCCGAGCACCGGGTCGACCAGAGTGACCTGCTCAAACTCCGGCAGTGACCGGCTGCGGTCGCTCCAATAGTAGCGGTAGCGAATCGGATTTCCGAGCGGCGAGCGCCGCGGGTCTGGATCAACGAGCGCATTGAGCTGCATGAACCGAGCGGTGGTGCGCTGATCGTTTTGGCCGAACAAGGCGTTGAACTTGAAATCGCCGAACCGGGTGTCCTTGAGCCAGGCGATGGCGCCGCGGGCGTTGTAGAACGTGTAGTGGCGAATCTGTTTGGCGCGGCCGGCTTCGCTGTAGGGGACGAGAAAATTGGGATTCGTCGCGCCGTTGGGCAGATTGCGATTGATGTCGATCAGCGTGTTGATGAGCCCGTTGGTGATCGTGTATTCGGCGTAACGGAAACTCTGGTTCGCGTCGAAGGCGGCCTCGACGAACAGCGAGCGCCCGAACGAGTGATTCACGTAGAGCGCGACATCATGGAAACGCTGCCAGAAGCTCGGGGCATCGAGGGACTGCGTGAACCGCCGGCCGGGTAGGCGAAATTGGGAGCCGGCGATGGCATTGGCGAAGCGATCTTCGGGCAGACCGATCGATTCGAGGATATCCGTGCCCGATGAGTTGGGCGTGTTGCCGACGTAGAGCCGGCCGCCGATCGGCACCTGCGCGTTGGCCGCGGCGCCGAGCGTGATGGCGCTGTTCTGGTAATTCATCACGCCGTTGAAACCGGAGCTAGGCGCGTAGACGTAGTAGCCGGTCGTGGCATTGCGGTTAATCCCGACGGCGTTCGCATTGGCGGGAGTGGCCGTGAGCGGCGCGGAGAACGTCGTCTTTCCGTCCCAGCCGGCGAAGTTGTCGGCGATCGTGGTGTAGGCAGACATCCGGCGGCTCTCACCGTATTCGCCCTCGAGCCGGATTTCTGTCGCGGGGCCCACGCGCACTGTGCCGGTGAGCGACGCGGCCTGGATTTGTGAGAAATCGCGATCACGCCAGCCCCGACCGTCCTGCCACACAGCGTTGGCACGGAGTGCGACCCGCTGGTTGAGTGGTTGATTGACGTCGATCGCGGCGCGGTAGTTGGACCACGATCCCACAGAGGTGGAGAGCTCGCGGGCAGGACGGTCGAAGCGCGCCGTCTTGGTCACGACATTGGCGGAGCCGCCGAGGGCGCCGTTGCCAAAGAGGATGGAGTTGGGGCCGCGCGAAAAATCGAAGCGGTCGAGGTTGTAGCTGTCGAAGTTTACGCCGAACGGGAAAAAATTCCGCTGCGGGGTGCCGGCCGTCACGCCGCGGCTGATGGTGACGAGGTTGTTCACCTGGCTGGTTTGTAGCGCGCCGTTGTCGGTGTTGGCGTTGGTGTTGACCGTCCACTCAATGGCCGTCGCGAGGTTGGTGATGTCGAGAGCGTCGATGAACTCGCGCGTGAGCACCGAATAGGCCGCGGGCGTGTCGGCGAGGTCGGAGGCGAGGCGCCCACCGGCGAGCGACGAGGTGGCGACGAAACCGTTGTCTTTCGTGGTATCGACGATGAACGGCGAAAGCCTGACCGGGTTGTCCTCAGCCGTTGAGGGACTACCCTGGCTGACACTTTGGCCGGGCAGAGGGGCGACGGCGACAAATGCGATGAGGGGAAGCAACCGCGGGGTGAATACGAAGCGGGGTAGTGTTTTCATTGGTGGGTGCTTTGACTGCGTGGGGTGCCTCCCGCATCCCGCCGAATGACGGCCTAACGAACCGGAGCAGAGTGTGGGCCAGCCGCACGGGCGGCTTCGAGCATTTTGATCCACGGCCCTTTGTGGTGGCCGTTGTCGCGGTAGGTGCGGCCGGAGATAAGATTGCCGTCCACCGCGCACGGTGCATCGACATAGAGACCGCCGCACACCTCGAGATCGAACTGGCATTTCGCCACCGTGGCCATGCGGCGTCCCGGCACGCAGCGCGCGTAGGCCGGAATCTCCACGCCGTGACTGTGCTTCCCCGGATAAACGGACACGCTCAACGCGTGTCCGTTTATCCGGGAAAGCACATTACTAGAATGAGAAAAGCCCGTTTCGATGGAAACGGGCTTTTACAAACTGGCGGGATGGACGGGACTCGAACCCGCGACCTTCTGCGTGACAGGCAGACGCTCTAACCAGCTGAGCTACCACCCCAAAAATTGGGAAAGGAGGCGGAACGTAGGTTTGACGGAAGACGAGTCAAGCGTGGTTTTCCCGCCGGTAACTCCCGCTGAATTGATCGGCAAAATCGGCAAACCACCTGATACCTCAAACGCCCCGTGAAAGCGCTCAATGGCATCGCACTGCCTCCGCCGGAAATATGGCGCGGTGGAGGTGACTCGAACACCCGACCGGCGGTTTAGAAAACCGCTGCTCTATCCAGCTGAGCTACCACCGCGTGCGCCGAAAACGACGTTGCTGTGAGATATGAACGGGGGAATTTGCCCGCAAGAAGGATCGCAGGCGCGACCAACTGGAGCGGGAGCACTAACTCCGGCGCCCTGAGCGCAGTTCAGCTCAATCGCAGCTGCCAGCGAGGGACTCATGCTTCACGTCATTTAGCACCGTGAGCCATAAATCTGCCTCGCCGGGCAAGCCATGTGACCGCAAGGCGGCATCAATGTCGGCCGTCGTCGGCTCCACAACGCGATGCTTCGGATCGCCCGCGAGTTCGGGGCGCACAGCCCGGGCCAGCGCCCAGCAGGCCCACGCGCGCCAGCGGCGTTGCTCGCGACGCGGTTCATTCATCCGATCCGCGTAGTGCTGGAAGTGCACGCGCGGATTACCGAGGAATACGCCCCTCGGGGTATGCGCAATAAGCCACGCCATCGCCGCGTAGGGCAGCGAGCGAGCGCGCAGCTCCGCCTCGCCGCCGCCGAGCTCCGCGCCCAGCGCCCGGTCTAGACAGAGGAGCGCGCGCGCCGCAAAGCCGCGTTGCCAGAGCGCATGGCCGTATTCCAAACACGCGAGGTAGAACGCCCCACCCCGGTCCGCATCGCGAAACGCATGCAGCACCCGCCAGTCGAGCCCGGCGCGGGGCGCGGGCAAGTGAGGACAGGGCGGCAACACGACAGGCATCTGGGCTAGGTGCCGGCGATCGTCCCGGAGGTCAATCGGTCACTCCGCCACGAAGGGTTTCGCTTGGCGAGCCACGCCGTTTCCACAACAACGCTCACTCTGCACACTCCGCCCGCCAATCAAAGCCCAACGCCCGCCACGCCGCCGTCGCGCGACAAACCTGTGCGCGAAATTACCGGTTGGCGGCGCGCTTTACTTTGGCCCTTTGGCTTTCTCCTCCGACTCTGGGGACGCAGCCTCCGCTTCGACACAATGCCGGCTGACCTCGTCGCCTACGGCAAAAAAGATCGGCCCGTCGCTATTGTGCTGTGGCACAACCGGCTTTTTCTCGCCGCTGAAATCGTGCGCCGTTACCGCGGTGGCAGGCCGGCCTACGCGCTCGTCAGCGCGAGTCAGGACGGCGCGTGGCTTTCCGCTTTTTTTTCCCTCGTTGGGCTCGCGACCGTGCGCGGTTCCAGCAGCCGGCTCGGTCGCGAGGCCGCCAGCGCGCTCGTCGAGACGTTGCGCGCGGGCTTTGATATCGGCGTCACGCCAGACGGTCCGCGCGGCCCGTGCTACGAATTGAAACCGGGTGGAGTGATCGTCGCGCGGCGCACGCACGCGCCGCTGGTCCTCATCGGCGCAGAATTTCACGACGCGTGGCGGCTGCGCAGCTGGGACCGGTTTTATCTGCCAAAACCGTTTTCGCGCGTGCGCATGCGCTGCGAAGTAATCGCCGCCGATGAACTCGCGGATCGCGATGCCGCGGTAAGCCGGCTCCAAGCGCGGCTCCTGATCCTCAACCCGGACGCCAGTGAGGGCGCCCGGGGCGGTCATTCCCGCGCGATTTAGAACTCGGGCGAAAACGTGACACTCACGCCGTTCGCCGCGGAATAATCCTCCCCGAGACTCCAGGTGAGATCGTTCGCAAGAAACTTGAACGTGTGGCCGTGAGCCGACTCCGGCAGCACGATGCGCCAGAGATTGGCGCTCACACACTCCATCGCCGCACCGACGTCCCAGCTGAGTCCGGCGCCCTCGCCGCGCATGAAGAGCGCGTTGCCAAAACCCACGTCGACCTGCGCGCTAATTGTGGTGCGCACGGGCTTGCTGACGACGGGCTTCGGCTTGGGAACCGGCGCGGGTTTGACCACGACGCGCGGCGCGACCGCGGCGGGTTTTTTCTTCGCAGCCGGTTTCGGCACGACGGATTTTGTCGCTGGGGCGGGCGACTTCACGGTTTTCGACTTGGTCTTTTTTGATGTGCTCATGGTTGGATCTCGGAGTGGGACTTGCCCCTTATTCAATTCCCACCGTAGCAAAGCTGGGGCCAATGCACCAGTCACGTCTGCGTGATTTTTTCGCGGCAGCGCCGGCCCACGGCGAAACTCGCGCCGGACAGGCGATTACGTGCAAAGGAATTTACGTCTTACCGAATATTCGGAACGCCCCACTCAATCGAACGCGACTGCCATTAAGTGGCACTAGCATCGCAACAGATCCCCGGAATCGTTCATCTCCGCTGGAATTGAAAGCGCCGCTTTCAGCTTCGCGCAGTTGCGGCGAAAGATGGTGGACCGGAGCGGAATGTAACTTAGCTAGGAGATTTGGTGCGGATCGTGTTCGGGGTGCGCGTTCTCGTGAAAAAAGCAGGGGTGCCGTATGACACCTCAAATCTGCAACAAGGCTTGGCGTGGCGTATCCGCGGACGGGAGCACAGCGCAAATTTGCGGCTGGTGTCCGGGCAAAGCGGAGGCCGATGCCTTCGGTTTGGCCGCGGGATTGGCCCTCAATCACACGATCTGCGCCGACTGTGAAGCGCGCGAGCGCGCGGCGTTCGGCCTACCTTTCGATGCGGGCACGGCTCAATTGCCTGAGCACAGGCGCGCAGCGCCGGAGGGGACGCCCCCCGCCGCGGCGAGCACGCCCACCGGCGCGCCCGCTCGTGTCGATTTACTTCGGCTAGCTCCTTCGGTTTGCGAATACGAACGCGCGCAGCCGTGCCACCGCACGCCGCTGCTGCTCGACGGCGAAGTTGTGGGCGTGTTCGTGAACGCGACGCTCCGCGAGCAGACGCGGCGTTACCTCGCCGGGCTGCGGCGCGTGGCGAAGGGAGGCACGGCTTGAATCCGAACACGCATCCGCCCGCGGAGGCGCGGCGCTTCCTCGCGCTGTCTGTCATCGCCGAAGTGACGGGCGTTTCGTCCTACCGGCTGCAAACGCGGTTCTTTCCCGCGCATTGGGGTGCCCCGCGGGATTTCTACGTCGACGGCACGCGCTGCCTCGTGAACGTCGCCGCGCTGCCGGAATTGGCGGACACGCTCGGCGAGGGTGACGAGCCGGCCGCATCGGAAAAGCTCCGCGCGTGCTGGCTGCGCGAGTTCAAAGCGGCGGCGCCCGGCGGTGACGCAACCGCGGAGCGCGTGGAATGGTATCAGAAAGGGCAATTCGATTGAGTCCTTCCGCGCAGTTCATTATCGTCGCCGGGGTTGTCTATCTCCTCGGCTGCTTCGTCGTGTGGGGCGGATTGTGCCGGATGTCTAAAAAGGAGCCGCAGCCACGCCCGCCGGTGGCACGGATGCGGAGAAAGGAAGACGCCGCCGAATGAGCACGGCGCAGCACGCCCGGCGCATCCGCGCCTCGCTCGCGCAGCGCGCGGCGAAACACGGTTACACCCAAGAGGCGACGACGACGCGCACGCCACTCGACGCGCTGCTGGAGGCGGAGGAAGCGGCGGCCGGGCCGGAGGGCGACCGCGCCGACGTGCTGAAACAAATGATGCACTACTTCTATGCGGACGGGAAGCATCCGGGTTCCGTCCTCCGCCGCGTATTCGGTCTCGCAAAGGCCATCGCGCCGGAACTGCTCGGCGGGATGACGCTGGCCGAGCTGGGTCTCATGTTCGGCGAGACCCGCGCTGCGCAACAATGGCGGATCAAAAAGATTTTCTCCGACTACCAAAAAGGCGCAGGCGCGAAGGGCTTCAAGGCGCGGTTCCAGAGGAGCGAGGCGGCGAGCGCGGCCGCGGCCCGGGCGCAGCGCGGCAACCAGAACCGGCGGAAGAAATAGCCGCGGCACTTTTCCCCATGATCACCACCCAACTCAGAGAAATCGCACTGGAACAAATCGAGCCAAGCGGAACCAATCCCCGCAAGGACTTCACGAGCGCGGCGGCCGTCGCGTATCTGCAAAATCTCGCCGGCACGATCCGCACGCATGGCGTGCTTCAGCCGGCGCTCGTCCGCCTGCAATACTGTGTCGGCGAGAAGACGCACGCCGGCATTGTCGCGGCGCGGCGATTCGAGGACGGGCCGCAGGTGCGTTTTGTCCTCGTCTGCGGCGAATGCCGGCTGCGCGCCTCGGCCCTCGCGGAGCGGGCGACGCTGCCGTGCATCGTGCGCGAGCTGACGGACGACGACGCGCGGGAGGCGCAGACAATTGAGAACCTGCAGCGCCGGGACATCTCTCCGCTGGAGGAGGCGCAGGGCTTCGCCGACATGCTCGAATTGCGCGACGACGCCGGGAAACCGCGCTACACCGTCGCCGCCCTCGCGGAGCGCATCGGGCACGCGGTCGGCTACGTTTACAAGCGGTGCGAGCTACTGAAACTCCCCGACACGGCGAAGGCTGCGCTCGCCGACGGCAAGCTGACAGCGAAGGTCGCGCAACTCATCACCGTCCTGCCGACGCCAGACCTGCGCGAACGCTTCACGACGGAAATTCTCCGGCCGGAATTTGAGGAAGGGCCGTTGAGCTATTCCTCGGCGATGCGGGTGCGCACAGAGAAATTCACGGTCCCTCTCGCCGGGGCGCCTTTCAAGCTCACCGACGCCGAGCTGCTCCCGGCAGCCGGCGCGTGCGCGGCGTGCCCCAAAATGTCGGGCAACCTCGGGGAAGAATGGGAAAACGGCGAGCGCGGCCGCCGCAAGGGGGACAAGCTCTGCCTCGACCCGACGTGCCATCGCGCGAAGCTCGCGGCGCTGTTGCAGCGGCAGACGGCGGCCGAGGTTGCCAAGGGCAAGACGCTGCTTTCGGAAGCGGAGACGGCGGCCATCTATCCGCCGGAATTCGTCGACGGTCTCATGGCGCCGGAATCGCGGTTCGCGGAAATCGGGCACAAGCCCGAACCGCATCTGCTGAAAAAGGAAGTCGTGAAGCCGCCGACCTGGAGCCGGCTGATTGAGGACGCGGAGGAGAAGACGGGCGCGAAGCTCCCCCGCTTCCTCGCCCGCGATCAAGGCCATGTCGTCCGCGAATTGGTCGACGTGAAGGCGGCGATGGCGCTGATTGAGAAAGCGGGCGAACCAATTTTCCGCGGCAGCGACGGCCCGCGCCCGGCGGCCGACGCCGCATGGAAAGCGGAGCAGAAGGCCGCGAAGGAACGCGCGGCGCTCGCGCGCACCGTGGCGCTCGCGCAACTCGACGCCGTCGGCGAGAACGTCGACGCCGGCCCCGCGCTCCGCTGGCTCGCGCCTCTGCTGGCCCGCGAAGTGCGCACGCCGGCCGGCGCACTGCTGCTTTGCCAACGGCACGGCAAGGACTACGCCGGGGATGACGGTGTGAAGGCATTCGCGGACCTAGCCGCACTGGCAAAAAAGCTGGCAGCCGGCGGGGAACCCCCGGCCGTCGCGCGCTTCGTCGTCGAGGCCGCGCTGGCGGATGCACTCGGCGCGCCGGTGCCACCGACCGACGACACGGCCGAACTTTGCGCCGCCTATGGCCTCGACCCGTCCGTCATCGCCAAAGCCGCGAAGGCGAAGGCCAAGGCCGCGGCGACACCGCCGAAGCCGGCGAAGCTCACACTCGCGGAGATTGAAACCAAGGTGCGCGAGCTGCGCCGGGCGAAGACGAGCGACGCGGAAATCCGCACGGCGTTGAAACTCGGCAAGGGCGCGCTGGCGAAACTGCTTAAAAAAATTGACGGCGAGGAAGCGGCCGCGACAGCGACGAACGATCCGAAAATCCTCAAGCAATGGGTGATGGCGCGGGCCGGAGGGATGTCCGACAAGGAAATCGCGCGCTCCTACAAGGTCAGCGTCGCCGACGTGGCGGGCGCGCTCGGGACCGGCGACAAGCCGGCGCGGCCGCCGAAGAAGGCGAAGGCGACGAAGGCAAAAACCGTCCGGCAGAAGAAAGGCGGTGCGAAATGACCGCGCAGGAAAGAGGGATGACCGCCATCGCGGCCGTCGTCCGACAAATGACGCCGCCGCAACTGGAGGCCGTAATTCTTTTCTACCCGCCGCAGAGGCCGGAGCAAATGTCATCGATCATCGCCACGTCGGACCCGCAGCGGATGCTCGCCCCCGCGCAGGAGAAGGCGTTGGAGCGCGCCCGTCGCGCCGCCAAGGCGTTTATGGCGACGCCGGTGAACACGCCGTGCTTCAACCCGCAGTCCTGAGGCCGCGCCATGCTCGGGACAAAAATCGAGTGGGCGACGGACTCGCTGAATTTTTGGTGGGGCTGCACGAAGGTTTCGCCGGCGTGCGCGCACTGCTACGCCGAGGGCATCGCGAAGATTTTCGCGCGGGACCGCACGACATGGGGCCCGGCGGGCAAACGCTGGCTCCGATTCGACGCCGCCATGCGCGACCTCCTGAAAATTATCCGCCGGGCGCGGCGCACGGGCGAGCGGCCGCGGGTGTTCGTCAACTCCATGTCGGACACGTTTGAAGCCAACGACGTGCTAAACGTCACGCGCTGCCTCGCCCTCTTGTTGATGTCAGAGACGCGCTAGGTCGACTTTCTACTCCTGACGAAGCGACCGGAAAACGTGCGCGGCATGGTGCCGCCGGAATGGCTGCGTCCCCGCGGCTGGCCCGCGCACGTCTGGCTCGGCACGACGGTCGAAAATAACGCAGAGGCGACGAAGCGCATCCCCACCCTGTTGGATGTCCCGGCGGCCGTGCGGTTTCTTTCGTGCGAGCCGTTGCTGGGTCCGGTCGATCTTGCCTATGCCCTTTTCAATGGCGCGGATTCGTTTGGCACGATGCCGGGGATTCATTGGGTGATTGCCGGCGGGGAGAGCGGCGGTGGCGCGCGGTCGGCGCATCCCGAATGGGCGCGCTCGCTGCGCGACCAATGCCGCGCCGCGAACGTGCCGTTTTTCTTCAAACAGTGGGGCGAGTGGGCGCCGATGGGCCAGACGGCCCACGAGGGATTCAAGCGGCTCCATGACTTCGGCGACGGGCAATTCATGGAGCGCGTCGGCAAGGCGGCCGCGGGCCGCAAACTCGACGGCCTCGAATGGAGCGAGATGCCGGGCATGACGGCCGCCGAGCGGCTCGCGGCCGTCAGCCCGCAGCTCGCCCCACGCCGGACGTGAAACCGCCATGCCCACGCCATTCCCCAAAGTCCCGGTGGAGGAACGGGCGCGGCGCTACGTCGCCGCGATGCCGCCCGCGATTGCCGGGCAGAACGGGCACGACGCGCTGTTCAACGTAGTGCGGGCGCTGATTCACGGCTTCGGCTTCACGCCGGACGAGGCGCGGCCATTCGTGGAGAACTACAACGCCACTTCGTGTCAGCCGCCGTGGAGTGAGGGCGAACTGAATCACAAGCTCCGCAGCGTCGACGGCCTGTCGTCGCGTTGGCCGCGCGGCTACCTGCGCAATGACGGCGAGTGGCAGCCGAGCAAGGCACAGCGGCGCGACCTCGGCATCCCGACCGAGGCGGAGGTGCGGAAGAAAATCGAGTTTGAGCTGGTGAAGCTGCAACGCATCGCCGCGCCGTGGCGGGACCGCGTCGATCTGCTCTGGCTCGCGAATCGCTCGGCGGCCGATCCGGCGACACTGGCCCCGGCGGACTTTCTGCGACTGCTCTATGCACCGGGCGAAAAAATCCTCTGCTTCACGAACGAATACAGCCAAGGCGAGGCGCTGTGGCCGGACAAGACGCCGCCGGACGAGGGAAAGTGCGGCGTGTGGTTTCTCCCGCAGCCGGTCAGCGGCGAGTATCAGCCGAACCCCGAGGGCAAGGCCGGAAGGGATGGCGAGCCGCCGCCGCCGTCGCGGCGCATCGGCCGCTGCGTGACGGCGTTCCGGTATCTCGTGATTGAGAGCGACGAAGCGCCGACGCGCGACTGGCTCGGCTTCATCGTGCAAGCGCCGTTGCGGATCGAGGCGCTTTACACGAGCGGCGCGCGGTCCGTTCACGCGCTCGTTCGGCTCGACGCGCGCACCTATGAAGAATGGCACGAAAAGAAACGCGCGCTCATGCCGTTCCTTGTGGCGTGCATGATGGTCGGCGGGGACAAGAACACGTTTTCCACGGCCGTCCGGCTCTCGCGGCTCCCCGGCTGCCTCCGCCACGGCAAGATGGTCGAGCGGCGCGATGCGGCGGGAAACCTCGTCACGCTGAAAGGGTATCCGGCAAAAATCTGGCAACGCTACGAAACGCCGGGAGAGCAAAAGCTGCTCTACGTGCGGCCGGGCGCAACGACGCGGCCGATCTGTGAGCTGCCACCGGAACGCGACGCCGAGGCGCACTGGCTCGCGCGGGCACACCTGGCTCTCGACGGCCATGAAGACTACGCGCCGGACTTGCGCCGCGCGCTGGCGTTCTATCAGTCGCGCAGCGAGGCGCTCGCGAGCCTGCGCCGCGATTTGGAGGCAGGCCGATGAAGACGCTGCAAGAGGCGTTTATCGCCGGCATCAAAAGGGCGGCCGCATGAGCGACGACCAAACGGACAAGGCGAACGAATTTGCCCGCCGGCATTTCGGCGGCGACGTGGACGCGGCCGCGGGCGCGGCGGGGATGAAGGTCGTCCCGCCCGCGGCCGCGGACGGCGAGGGCAAGCCGTCGCTGCCTTGGGTTGAACTACCCGGCACGGGGCACCGCGACCTCAGCGACTTCGCGCGCGAGCTCGGCGCCGTGCTGGCGGATGCGCCGGTGTTTCGCCGGGAGGAGGTCGTCGTCACGGTGGAGCCGACGACGGGCGAAATGAAGGTGATGACGCCTGAGCGGCTGTTGTCATGGGTGTCTAACTACGCGGTCGTGTATGAAGAGGTCCACACCGGGCGCGGGGACAAGCGGCAGATTTCCAAACAGCGCCGGACGATGCCGAAGTCGACGGCGCAGGGCGTGCTCGCGGCCGATCAATTCTTTTATCAGCTCCGGCAACTGGTGCGCGTGCATAGCGTGCGGATGCCCGTGATGACGACGGACGGAAAGCCACGCCTGCTCCCCGAAGGCTACGACGAAGCGACGAAGATTTTCACGCTCAAGAGTGCGCTCGTGATTGACGAGACGATGACACTGGAAAAGGCGAAGCTGCTACTCGCGGAGTATTACGGCGAGTTTGGGTTCACCGATCCGCGCTCGCTCGCGGTGGCGCTGACGCTGCCAGTGGCGCTGTTCGGGATGGGATTGCAGGAGGTCGAGGCGGCCCGGATGGGCTTCATCGTGCGCGCGAACTCACAGGGCGGAGGCAAGTCCCTCGTGGCGCAAATGGGCATCACGCCGAGCTTCGGCCTACCGGAGAACACGGCCAAGGCGAAGGAAGACGAGCTGAGGAAGATTCTCGACGCGGTCGTGTTGCAGGGTTCGCCGTATCTGTTTTTCGACAACCTCAAGGGACATTTCGAGAACGCGTTGGTCGAGGGCTTCATGACGAGCCCGGTGTGGCGCGCGCGCGTGATGGGCACGCAGCGGTTCATGCGTGGCAAGGTTTGCACCGTCCTGATTGTCACCGGGAACAATCTCACGGTGTCGCCGGACATGCAGCGCCGGCTTTTGCAGTGCGACATTTTCGTCGAGGAATTCGAGCTGCAGGACCGTGAGCACAAGCGCGACCTCAATCCGGTTGTGCTGAACCGCCCGGAAGTGCGCGGGGAATTCCTTGGCGCGCTGTGGGCGCTCGTCCGCCACTGGTATGCGGTCGGGCGGCCGCCGGCCGGCACGCGTGAGAAGCCGCACCGGATCGCGGGCTTCGCCGAATGGTCGGACATATTCGGGGGCATCATACAAGCCGCGGGCTACGGCAACCCACTTGAGAAGCCGAAGGATGAACAGAGCGCGAGCCCGATGCCGCAGCATCAAAGGAAGCTCGTGCAATTGCTCGCCGGGCCGCTGAGCGCCGACATGCCGATGATGGAATACACCGCGCAGGAATTGATCGACTGCTGCGTCGAGAACGAACTCTTCATGTGGAAGATCAAAGGCCGGGCGATGGAGAAGGATGGCCGCGAGTGGTTCGAGCCCACGTCGGAGTGTTGGTCCGTGATGGGGCTCATGTGGACAAAGGAAATGGCGGGCCGGCTGTTCACGATGCCGGACGGCCAGCGGCTGCGGTTCGGCAAGACGGGCGAAGGCCGCGCCAAGCGTTACACCGTCGATCGGATCGCGGCGAAAACGAAGGGCGGATGGGTAGCGGTCTAGTCCCCCGCCTCAATTGGCGCACGTTTTCCGCGTCAGTAGGGGGGGCCAAAGGCATGTTCACCCATGCGGCGAACGGCGCGAACACGGCCGGCGCGCTGCCTGTCCTGCCGCTCGCTTGCGATTGCGACGCTTCACCTCTCCTCGCCCTCTTTGTCTTGGGAATGAACCCATGCGAACCCTCGTCGTTTTCCGACATCACCAGAACACTTGGCAAAACCATGTTAACCAATTGCTTTGGGGCTACGCCTCAGGCGTGAGCATGGGTAAGCATAGGAGGTTAAAAATAAAAATAAGAAAGGTGAAATGTGTATATATGGGAGTGAGCGCGACCTGACCCATGCACCCCGGCAAAGGAATCTTTTTCCCCGACCGTGCCCCTCGTTCGGTTACGGCGTCCCCAACCCGATTTTTGCGCCCGCCGGTTGAAACTTCTGTGACCCGTTTTGACACCGCGCGGAGGGTATGGGGACGCATCATTTCACACCGGCCAAGGCGAAAGCGCGCGCCTGTTGCGGCGCGGCCGCCGATTTTGTCGCCGGCGACAAAATCGCCGCGCCGCCTGCGCGATCCGCCTAACCGAACGACGCGAAAGAGGAAGGGCGCATTTCATCATGGCCGACACGGGTTCCGAATTTTCTCCAGCGGGCGAGGTCGCGGAGGGCGGCAAGCGCAAGCCCGGCCGCCGCGCGATTTATGAGCGACCGCTCGAAACCTACGAAACGACGTTCGCCACGAAAAACCGCGCGCTGAAACGCTGGATTGCCATCGGGCGCGACGCCACGCCGCCGGAGCTGCCGCCGCTCGACGACCCGCCGCGCATGAAAGGTTGGTGGCTACGCCACATGAAACATCGCGTGCCCGAGAAAATCACGCAGCTCGCGAAGTCCTCCCCGCTCGGCGCCGCGCTCGCGGCCGCCGCGCCCTCACCTTCGCCGCCCGCTCCGTTGTCAGTCGGACCGCTCTTTGACGCCGTGCCCCCCGCGGCCGCAGCCCCGCCGGGCGCGGCCTCCGCCCTCCCCTCGCCCGTGGGTTTCTCGGGCGCGTTGCAGCGTTGTCGCACCGCGGAGGCATCCGCGGGCGAGCTTTACACGCGCCTCCTCCGCGAGGCCGCGGCCGAGCGCGACGCCGACCGCCGCGCCACCCTGACCGCCGAGGCCGAGCAGGCGCGCCGCGCATGGGATGAATTGGTCGACCGCCTCCGCGCGATGGAGCGCGACGCCGAGAAAATCCTCTCCGCGTCCGGCCGCGTCTGGCTCGCTGACGACGTGCTCGCCTCGCTGGAGGTCGCGCATCTCGCCTTGCGCGAGGGACTGCGCGGCCTGCTCCGCCGCATCCGCCCGCGCCTCGCCGCGCTCCCGCCCGCCGAGCACGACGCCGCGTGGCACGCCGAGGTCGAGGCGCTGTTCGCCGGCCTCCGCGCGAGCAAGTTCACGGCGCCGCCCGCCGACTCCCCGCCCGCCGTCGCCGCATGACCGCCGCGCCCGACTCGCTCGCCCTCGCCCTCGCGCCGGCCTCCCCGCCGGTCGACCTGGACTCGCCCGCCCCGGACATCACCGCCGCTATCGCGGCCGCACTCGCGCGCGTCAATCCCGAGGTTCACGCGCAGCTCGCCGCCGCGCTCTCGCGCATCTACGCGCCGGCCTGCGCTCTCTCGTGTTGGGCGTGGGTTCACGCGAGCGTCATCATCACGCCAGAGGAATCACGCGATCACCACGGCCCCTATGACGGCACACTTACGCCCTACGTCCGCCGACTCATGGACTTCGTCACCACGCCCGCCGTTCACGAGCGCGAATTGATTATCCGCAAATCTGCGCAGCTCGGCTTTACCTTGGCGACGCTGCTCGTCATCTGCTACGTCGCCGCCACGCGCCCGACCCACGTCCTCTACGCGATGGATTCTGCCAAGGAGGCGAAGAACATTTCCCTTCGCCTGCAACGTCTCCTCACGACGAACCGCGCGCTCGATGGCGTGTTCACGGACGAGGGTGCCGACGATTTGCAAAACCTCCTGCTCCGCCTTCGCGGGATGGACGTTCACCTCTGCGGCTCCGGTTCGGCCGGCGCCTTCGCGAACAAGTCCGTCGGCCTCGCCATCCTTGAGGAACTCGACAAGCACATCCCCGCGCCCGGCGGCCACGCCAACACGATTGACCTCGCGCGCGACCGCCTGAAAAAAGTCGCCGAGGGCAAACTCATCGCGGGCGGCACGCCGCAGGGTTTCGAGGCCGAGACGAATCAGAATTTCCTCTCCGGCTCGCGCGAGGAACTCCACGCGCCTTGCCCGCACTGCGATCATTTTCAGCCGTTCCGCTGGGAACAGATGCGTTTCGATCACTGCAAAGACCTCGCCGGATCGTGGGACTACGACCGAGTGCTTGCCGAGACGTTTCTCGAATGCGAGTTCTGCCACCAGCCGATCCGCGACGCCGACAAGCGCCGCATCCTCCCGCGCGCCCGTTGGGTGGCGCACAACACCGGCGCCGACGATCACAAACCCTATCCCGGCCGCGTCTCGATTTGGATTTCCGATCTCTATTCGCTCGACGCGCAAACGACCTGGGGCCGCCTCGCCGCCAAGTTTATCGATGCGCAGAAATCGCCCTCGAAACTCCGCAACTTTTTCAACGAGACGCTCGGCGTGCCGCGCAAGGAAGCGAAGACCGAAGTCACGCAAAGCGATCTTTACAAACTCGCCGGCGGCTACGAACACGGCTGCATCCCCAAGGCACCTGCGCTCAATCCCGCGACGGGCGCGGCCGCCGTCGTCCTCTGTTCCGACGTGCAGGCCACCGAGAAGAAATGGGTGAAGGTCGGCTTCCTCGCCGACGGCGAGGCGTTCGTCATCGACTACGGCCGCTGTCTGTCGTATCAGGAACTCTTGGCCATCGCCGACGAGCCCGTGTGGGTTGGCTTCCGCAAGCCCGCCAAGGACGAACTCGACGCCATTCGCGCCGAGGCCATCGCGCAAAGCCGCGACTACTTCGCGCTGCTTCGCGAGCGGTTCCCCGGCCAAGCGTGGCACGCCGCGAGCGTCGGCCTGATTGACGAGGGGCACGAGACGTTCGTCGTCCGCGATTTCTGCCACGGCACTGGCGACGCCTCAACCGTCCCGCCGACGCCGCCGCGTTTCTTCCCCGCCAAGGGCGTGCCTCGCGCGCACGTCCGCGACATCGTCACGGAGGTCGTCGACAAATTTAAAACGACCGGCGGCGACTTCATCACCGTTTATCACTTCTCCGACGACGATCTGAAACGCGAACTCTACCTCGGCCGCATCGGCGAGTTCGACGCCATCGCCAAGGGCAAGTCATCCGTCCCTCGACTTTGGCTCCCGCAATACGCCGAACCCGAATTCGTCGCGGAACTCTGTCAGGAAAAGCGCGGCCTCGTCATTCACCGCGGCCGCCCGACTTGGCTCTGGCTTGAACCGAAAGCCCCGAACGACTGGGGCGACGCCCTCAAGATGGCTCTCGGCCTCTGGCACATCATCAAACCGCAGTTCGCGCTGACGTCCGGCATCTGACAGCCACGATCGGCTACGGGCGCCCCGCTAGTTCAACTTCGGAACCGTAGCCATGCGCGGTGTCCCGCGCACGGGCCGAAACCGGCGAAAGCGCAATGGCGCAGTTGGCGAATGCGAATTGCGCGATAAGCGGGCGAGCGACAAATCGGGATTTGATTCTGGAAAAAAAACGGTGCCGGTGCTGAAACAACTTCATAAATCCAAGCTGAATCATTAGTCCCGACACAAACACTAAGCTAACAACTGGGCGACTGTTCCGAAAGGCGGAAAAATACGCCGTGCAGAATTGGGCAACATATTTGGTTGCGGGTTCACCGACACGATTGAGTTCATCAACCATCCGATCTCTGAATCTGACGGTTTTTTCCGTCACGGGATGAAACGGCGATTTCAAAGGGTAAGAGTCGAGGCGCTGAACCTTCTGCATCAACCTTAGCAAATCATCGTGGCAAGCCTGACCAACGGTGAATTTCCCATCGCGCATCAGCTCCTCCATGCCTGTAACGGCACGACATATCTCAAGCTTGGCACGCGCCAAGCGGGTGAGTCGACGGGCATTGAGCCAAACCAACAGTCCTGGCAAAATCGCCAGAACGACTAGGACGACGACAGATGTATGGTCGCTGTTCATGGCTTTTCGTTTTTCTTGTTCAAGCGCTTGTCAATCTGCTCGTGAAGTTTGTCGATCCTGTCATCTTTGTTCCGCAACTGCGTCAAAAGTTCCTTTTCGCGAGCTACATCCAACTTGAGCCGCTCACGGCGCTCGCTCCCCGCCATCCAATAGAAATATGCGGCCAGCAAAGAGCCAAAAACCGCTCCAGAGCCGAACTGGGTGTCGATTTTGTCCAGAAACTTCCCTGCAACGTCGGAAAAATTGGTGGCAGCAAGAGCACGGGTAATGAGCATCGGGTCACCGTAACGGTTCCGGCACAACAAGGGACGTTACCCATGCTTGTAAACCAAAAATTTACAACACCCCCGCCTGCAACGCCTCCCCCCGCCGTTTGACACGCCCGCGCAGGCGTGGACGACACCGCGCGCATTGAAGCTTACAAGACCGGCCTCCGCCTGATTTACCCGGCGACGGCTCCCGGCATCGCCGCTTTGCGCGCCGCGATTCTCTTTTTGATGGACGACACGACCGGCGCCGCCGGCGATTCCGTCGTCATCACGCAAGAGGGTTTCGAGGGCGGGCAGGCAACGGGCCAGCTCACGCTTGAACCGCTGGCGAAGTTGCAGGCCATGACGGACCTGCTCGCCGAGATCGATCCGGACAACGCGCCCGTCGGACCCGCGCCGACCCGCTTCGCCGATTTCAGCTGCGGCTTCGTCCAAACATGAGCCGCCGCCACCGCCTCGCCCCCGCGTCCCGCGCGCTCCCTGCCGCGGCCGCCGACGTCCCTTCGCGCGACGCGTCCAGCACCTTCGCCGGCTGGGGTAACAACGGCCACCAAGGCGCGGACTACTCCCGGCTGCGCGGCTACGCCTACTTCCCCGAACTCGACACACGCCGCGAAATTTCCAGCTACACGCGAAACGAGATTCTCCGCAAGGTCCGCTTCCTCTACGCGAACCACGGCATTGCGAAACGCGTCGTCAACGGCCTCGCGCGCTTGGTTGCCGGCACCGGCCTGACCCCGCAGGCGATGACGAAGGACACGAAATGGAACGCCCTCGCCGAAAAGTTTTTTGCCAACGCCACGTCGAGCCCGTTCGTCTTCGACACCGGCGGCCGCTACAACTTCGCCAAGTCGCAACAGGCGCTATTTCGCTTCCGCTACCGCGACGGCGACGCGGCCGCGCTGCTCGCCGAGAGTGCGGCCGGTGGCGCGCGCTTCGCCTTTTACGAGGGCCACAACATCGGCAACGGCGAAATGGCAGCCGGCGAGAACGCCGACGTTTGGCGCGACGGCGTCCGCCACGATGCGCAGAACCGCGCGCGGCAATATCGGTTCATCGGCAACGGCGAGGGCCAGCGCGACGTGCCCGCCGAGAACGTGATTTTCTTCGCCGACTATGAGCGCGCGGGCCAGTCCCGCGGCCTCTCCGTTCTATCACACGCGATCAATCACCTCATCGATTCCGCGGAGATCACCGGCTACATCAAAGCCGGCGTCAAGCTGTCCAACCAATACGGTTACTGGCTTGAGTATGAGAACGGCGCCACGAAGCCGCCGCAGACGGCCGGCGCGCGCGTCGGCGGCACGGGCAACACGGAAAAAATCACGACGCCCGCCGGCCCGATCACGCTGGAGCGGATTTACGGCGCGGGCGCGCTGCCCGATCTCCCGGTTGGCGCCAAGCTCCGGTTCAACAGTTCGTCCCACCCGCACCCGAACAATCTCTCGCTAATTGAATTTCTCATCCGCGACATCGCGTGGGGCGTGGGGCTCTCGCCGGAAATCCTCTGGAATATCGCGGCCCTCGGCGGCGCAAATACCCGCTTCGTCCTCGCCGATGCGCAGGGCTGGATTGACGAGCAACAGGCCGAACTCGTCCGCCTCTACAATTCGCGCGTGTGGGTTTACACGCTCGCGAAGGCGATGAAGGCCGGCCTGCTCCCACGCTGCACCGATCCGGAATGGTGGGTTCACGGCTGGATTCCGCCGCCACGTCTCACCGTGGATTTCGGCCGCGACGGGAAACTCCATCTGGAACAGCTCAAGATGGGCGTCATCACTTACTCGCGCTTGCTCGGCTGGCAGGGCCAGGACTTTGAGACGCACACGAACCGCTGGCTCGATGAACTCGCGTTCGTGAAAACCGGGATGCAGTCGCGCGGCCTCACGTGGGACGACGTGCAACAGTGGCGGAACTCCGTCGGCTTCCGCCCGGACACGGCGGACGACGCGGGCGACGGTTTCGCCGCCGATCCCTCGTCTGCCTCCGCGCAGCTCGCCGCCCTCGCGAAAGACCCCGCGGCCGCGGCCAAGGTTCTCGCCCAACTCCGTGCGCTCCCCGAGGCCGCGTAATCCGCCCGTCTTCAACTTTCACCTTTCAACTTTCAACTGCGGGCGCGTCCCGCGCCCGCCCATGCGCCCCACCGCCGCCACTGTCGCCCAACTGCTCGCCGATCTCCTCTGCCATCCGGTCGGGATGCGCGCGCCCGAACACTCGCTGTTCGTGCAAAGTCTCATCAAAGGCCACGCCACGCTCGCCGACGTGCGCGCCGACGACGCGGGCGCCGCGGATGACGAGCCGTGGCCGTGGGAACTCCCGATCTACGAAGTCGTCGACGGCGTCGCGCTCGTCCAAGTGTTCGGCAAAATCGTCAAGGGTTACGACGATTTCACCTGTTGGTATTTTGGCCTCCTGTCCACGGATCGCCTCCAGCGCACGATTGACGAACTCGCCGCGCGGGCCGACGTGGCGGCCGTCGTCTTCTGGCTCAACTCGCCGGGCGGTTCCTCCGCCGGGATGCCGGAGACGGCCGACGCCATCGTGCAGCTCGGCGCGGCCAAGCTCACGATTGCCTTCACCGCGGATCAAGCCGCGTCCAATGGCTACCGGCTCGCGGCCGCGTGCCGCCACGTCTTTTGCACGCGCAGCGCCGTGCTCGGCTCCATCGGCACTTATCTGGCGTTCTACGATTACACGGACTTGCTGACGGCCGCCGGCATCAAACTGGAGCTGTTCGTCCGCGGCAAATACAAGGCCGCCGGAGTCGTCGGCAAACCGCTGACGGACGATCAACGCGCCTTCCTCGACGAATGGGTCGGCCGCTGCGACGACCTCTTCAAGAACTTCGTCACCGCGCGCCGCCCCGGCGTGAAGGCCGACACGATGCAAGGCCAGTGGTTTGACGGCGAGCAGGCCATCGCCCTCGGCCTCGCCGACCGCGTCGTGTCCGGCCTCCCCGAGCTGCTCGGCGAGCTGCGCGCCTCGATTCAACCCGCGCGCGCCGCACTCGTTTGACACGCGCGCGCCTGCATCTTCCCATGACTAAAGCCCAACGCGCCCGCCTCGCCGCGCTTCACGCGCTCGCCACCCGCACCGCCGCCGAATCGGCGGAATTGGTTTCCCTCGCCGCCCTCGCCTCTGCGCACCCGGACGCGTCGAAAGACACAGACGCTCCCGCGGCCTCAGCCCCCGCCGCCGGCACCGATCCCTCAACTCTCAACCCTCAACTCTCAACTGCGGGCACGCCCGCCGTGGCCGCCGGTCTCGCGGGCATCCTGCAAACGGCCTTCGCCTCCGTCCGCAGTCGCGTCGCCGTCTCCGCCGATCTCACGACGGCGCGGACACACGTCGCGACTGTCACCGCCGAGTGCGACACCGCCCGCACCGAACTTGCCGCGGCCCGCTCGCAGCTCGCGACCGTCAGCGCGCAGTTCGGCGCCGTCGCCACTTTCTTCGGCTTGAAACCGGAACAGCTTGCCGGCCTCGATGCCGCGGCCGCGACCGCGCTTTTCTCGCGCAAAGTGGCGGACACCGCGACCGATCAAGTCGCCGCCCTCGGCTTCAACGTGACGGCCGTCCCGCCGCCGGCGCCCGGCCACGGTGGCAGCGCCGCGGATACGCTGGAGGAAGTTCAGGCCGAAATGGCCGGCTGCAAAGACCCGGTCGCGCTCGGCAAACTCGCCGTCAAGGCGAACGCGCTCCGCGAAAAAGCGTGGGCCAACCCCGGCAAAAACTGAGCCGGCCGCTCCCGCTCTCATCCCTTCACCCGCACCCTCACCCTTCTCCCTTTTGCCCATGAACAAGCTCCTCCGCACTCTCGCCCGCAAGGCGTCCCGTCTCCCCGCGTGCATCGGCTGGCCGCTGCGCGCGTTCCTCGTCTTCCTCGTCATCACCGCCGCCGCGACCGCCGCCACGGCGTGGAATCTCTTCGCCGCGCCGCGCGGCTTCCGGCCCTTCGCCCCGCCGCTCGCGCTCGGCGTCACGCTCACGACCTCGCAGGTTCTCATCGACGTCATCGGCGCGTTCCGCCGTTGGTTCCCCGGCCTCGCCATGCTCGGCACGGATTTCCGCGCCAAGCCGCTCAAGCTGAATCAGACCTACATCGCGCACATCGCCAGCCTGCCCACGGCCTCGACCTTCGACCGCGCGCTCGGCGGCTACAAGAACGGCGCGCAGGATGCCCGCGGCCTTCTCGCCGACGTGCCCGTGTTCGTCGACAACCACTCGACGTGCCCGCTCCTCTGGAAACACCTCGACCAGATCAAGGACGTGAAAAACGAATACGGCGAGGTCGTCGGCAATGCCGGCTTCGTCATCGCCAAGGCCGCGAGCGACACCGGCGTCTTCGCCAAGATGACGTCGCGCTTCTTCACCCGCGAAGTCGTTTCCACCGTCGCAAATTGTGATTACGACTGGCTGCAAGACCTCGTCACCGCTGGCAACGCTGCGGGCCAGCTCCCCACCGGCCGCGTCCTCTTCGTCAACTGCGCCGTGGCCAACATCCTCGCCACCGACCCGCGCATGATTTCCAAGGACTACGCGGGCCAGCTCCTCGACGGCAACGCCTACCGCCAGTGGCGCAACGTCGGCGGCTTCGCGCTGATTCAGGAATATCCCGACCTTCCGCCCAACAACGGCCCCACCCTCACCGGCATCACCGGCGTCGCCGCGACGGACGTGATCACCAAGGTCGCGCACGGCCTCGTCACCGGCGATCCCTTCGTCTTCGCCACGCTCGGCGGGGGCGCGGGCCTCGCCGCCTTGACGAAGTATTACGTCATCAAAATTGACGCCGACACGTTCAAGCTCGCGACGACCTACGCGAATGCGATTGCCGCGACGGCGATCAACTTCACGACGGACATCACGGCCTCCCCCGCCGCCCTCACGGAAAATCTCATCGCCTTCGCCGCCGACAAGCGCGCGTTTGCCTTCCTTGCCGGCCTGCCCGACGGGATGCAGGCGGATATTTGCGAAGTCCTCGGCATCCCGCGCACGATGATTTTCGAGAGCATCGTCGACCCGACTTCGTCGCAGGCGATGGCCGCCGCCAAGTGGCAGGAAGGCGGCACGGGCGACGCCTACTTTGTCCCGACCTTCGTCTTCGGCACGCACGCCGGCAAGCAGGGCGACGCGACGACCTCCGCCCTCGCCGCCGCCAAACTTGCCGACACCGGCTGCGACAAGGCCGGCATCCGTGTCACGAGCGGCGCCACCTGAACCGTCTGACAATCGCGCCACCGGCCCGGCGCTTTCCCAATCCAACGCCCCGCCGCAGACGAACGCCGGTCCCTTCGTCCGCGGCGGGGTTCACCTGTCCGGGCTCTCAGCTCTCAGCTCTAAACTCTTCGCTCCCCTTTCCCATGTCCCGCCTCGTTATTGCCGTCGGCTTCGCCGACCGCCGCTCCTCTACGCCGCCCGAATTGGTTTATCTCGGCCGCGATGCCACCGCCATGCGCCACGCCTGCGACGCCTCCCCGCTGGCTTTCTTCACGCTCATTCCGTTCGCGATGGGCATTCCCAAGGCGAACCGGAACGCCGCCGCCAACGCGGCCAACCTTGCCGAGTTGGAGGCCGCTCGCGCGACTGACCGAAAGGAAGTCGAGGAACATTTCGCGGCCGTCGCGGCCGCGGAAGCCGCGCGCGCGCAGGTTCTCGACAATCTCCGCACTGAACTCGCCGCCGCTCAAGCCGCCATTCAAGCGAAGGACGCCGAGCTAGCGAACGTGCGCACCGAATTCGCCGAGCACTTCAAGGAAATCGCCGCGCTCCGCGCCGAGATGGCCCCCCACACCCCCCCGCCCCCGGCCGGACCCCCACCCGCCGAACCGCCCGCCGCCGACGCGACGCCGGCCGCCGACGCCACGCCGCGCCGCGGCCGCCGCTAGGATCGATGGCTGGAGCGATAGGATGCAGGCGACATAACCGGAGCCGCCGACACGGCAATACTGTCGACAAACCCCGCAGCCATTGGCACTTCACTCGCTGTGAAGCGCTCTAGCCGTCCCGTGTTATGCGACACCTCGCCGCTGCGTGCGTGCAACTAAAGCACTGTTAGGTGTCATTGTATGCCTCCCTACTGGCAGACGTTCCTTGAGCAGCACCACTTGGTTGGGCGGGAGTTCTCCGTTCCAGTTGAGAGTGATTTGTCCGGCGTCGGCGCAGTGATCGAGATTCTCGACGAGCGAGGAATCCGCACCGAGCAGATCGAGGCATATCCGGGGATTGGTGTTTCCAAGGCAGGGTTTGTGCCTGTCGGCGGTTGCAGCATCGGGACTGGAGATCCATACTTCATCAACGAGCGCGACGGTGAGGGCGGACCACTTTATCGGATTTATCACGATGAGGTCATTGATGAGAGTTACGACCCTGCGCGGGCGGTTGCGATTGTTCTGAAGGATTACCGAGAGTTGTTGACGTATGCTGACACCTAACACGGAATTGAGCTGCGCGAACCGTTGAGGGGAACCGCGCGTCGGACAACGAATCCGGCACCGGCGTGCGAGGTCGTCGGCTTCGTGCCTTGGTGGTGAAGTCCGCGCCCCGTCCGTTTGACACGCTGCCATCGGCAGCATGCAAAACGATCCTGTTTTCACTGACGGACGCCCCTAGGCGGCCTCCGCCATGAGTTTCGGCACCGCCGTCCGCCGCTTCGCCACGCTGGCCGCGCGCACCCGCGCGGCCGTCTGGCCCTGCAGGGTCAAGCTCGCGGACAACTCGACCGTCGCCGTCGCCAAGTCCGCCACCAAGGGCGAGCGCGTCTTTCAGGAACAGAGCGCCGGCTGGGTGCAACGCCACCTTGCGACGTTCAACTTTCCCGCCACCGGCGCGTTTCTCCCGCAGATCGGCGCCGAGTGGGAAATCACCGCGGCGGAAATCGCCGCCGAAGTCGGCACCCGCTGGCGCTGCTTCGATCTCACGCGCACCGCCGCCGGCACCGAACATCGCTGCACCTGCTTCCGCCTCGACTGAGCAAGGCCTTGCTCTCAGCACTAGACTCTCAGCTCCCACCGGCCCATGAATCCCATCGTCACCCTCGTCCGCGACACGATGGGCGATTCGATCCTCCAGTATGCGCTCGTGATGGAACGCACGCTGAAAGACACCGTGAAGCGCGCCGCGAAAGGCATAACCCGCCGCGTGATTGACATAACTCCGCCCGCCTTCGCGGGCGTCAAGGGCGCGGCCGCCTACCGCCACGGCCGGAAGAAAATCGCCCGGCAAATGGGCGGAGTCCTGGCCCCCGTGAAGTTGAAGGGCCGCCGGCTCATCACGCACGTTTACGGCCACCAACTCGCGAAACCCGTCTATGTCCGCACCGCCGAGAAATACACCGATGTCGTCGCCGTGTATCGGCAGAACCGGACGTTTCGCAACAAGGGTGTCGGCGTCCGCTCGCGCGGCCTGCGGAGCGCGAAATACTTCGTCGACGTGCGCAAGTTCAACACGCTGTTGAAGGCGAAGGAGGCGCGCGTCGGCGTGCTCGCGAGCGGCTGGGCGGCCGCCGCGGCCGCGCTCGACGTGCCGTTGCAGAACTGGATTTCCCGCCACGGCCAGAGCCGCGGCACCGTGAAGCTCGACCTCGCGTCGGCGCGGATGCGCATCGTCGTCTCGAATTTCGCGGGCAGCGGGCTCCCCGAGAACGTCGCCGCCGAACTCGACCGCCGCATCGCCTACGCCGTGCAATACCAACGCGACGCGATGGCCCGCGAGGTCCGTTACATGATGGGAAAGAAAGCGCAGGAACTCGCGATCAAGACCCGCAATTTCGACGGCGTCGTCCCGCCCGGCATGTTCGGTGGCGCGGAGAGTTAGAGCGGTGTCACCACCACGTAACTCATGCGCGGGTCGATTGCTCTTGCGTGCTTTGGTGCGCGGGCCGAAAAAAACGCAGAAACGTCCAATTCCCCAAAGTTCTTATGCCCTACCTCGACAACGTCAATCAGCGGCTAAACGCAGTAGCTTCAATATCCCCAAATGATCTCGTAGTCGGGATCAGCAAGGTGAAGATCAAAAGGAGCTTTAAGAATTCCTTCGACTCGGTCATCGCGAACGGGCCGATGACTATTGAAACTGGTTTTGCAAATCTCTCCGTCGGAGCAACCATTAACCCACTATCGTTGACTGTCGATTTCGACGCTGCCAGCGGCCAATTGGTCTTAGCTTTTACGGGTTCACTCACGTTTTTTGTGCAGGGAGTTCCGGGCAATATCTACCGCGATCGAGCACTTGTTGTAGCAAACCTACGGTTTGAATTTGTGCGGGATCCAAATGTAGCTGCGAAGGTGCGGCTCTCACCATTAGGTGGGGCCGGCATAACAGTGCTCCCCGCCGCCGCTGTTCCCGACGCAAATCTGATTGCTGCAAACTACGCTGGAGACACTGTGCAATACTTGGCGGAGGAGGCTGCGATTTGCTTAAACCTTCGTCGATTGGTGCCCGAGGTCGTGGCAAATCTCGTTTCATTTCCCACGATATACTCGAAATTAGCGCAGTTTACTCTCGATCCGGTTTTCCAAATCGACCAAAGCGACCCAGAGTTCCTATTGCTATATGGTGCCCCAAAATCGAAGGTCGATCCCTGCGCCTACGTTCCACGGGAGAGCACTCCGAATGCGGCCGGTCTCGCATCATCACCGCCAAGTGGCGGGAACGCAAACGGCGGCAAAACCAACATGAATCAGGCTCCATTGATCATATTGAGATTTCCCAAGTTAACAACGTTGGACAAAGTAGCAGCCGGGCGAATCGGACTCACTCTTTCAGCCGACGATGAACAAGTTCAGACGTGGAGTTACTGGCGTTATTTTGTTAGAGCAACGCTTGAGACCTTCGCCGTCGCATTTGACGTAGCTACCGTAAGCATCAAGCTAAGTTCGGAATGGCGGCTAGATGGCGATGCCGAAGCCGGTGTAGTGTTGCTTGGTGGTTGCGAAGCCGCGCGACAAAAACTGATTGGAACCAGTATTGATTCACCCAATTCAAGCATCAAGGCATCGGCTGAAGCCTCCCCTTGGATGGACAATGATTATCTCTATTTGAGGGGGATTTACACGGTTGAACCCAATATCCAACTACGCTGGACGCTATTCAATTTACACATGAACTTGGTCGACGCGGCGATCAATACGTTCTTGCGTAGAGTGCTTGGCGTAGACGTAAACAAGACATTCACGGATTCATTCCAAGTCCCATTACTCCAGCGTCGCGGTCTGTTGGCACGGCCATTAGATGCTTGGGACAAAAGCCTCAGCGCTACACATTTATTGATCGGCGTAGATCAAATCGGCGACTAATTTATGATACGCGGAGCGCAGGGGCGGGATTCATGAACTGTCTGCAACGAGTCCCAGATGCTCGATGCCAATTTGAGACGCACCATCGAATCGCTTCACCGGTATCTCTTGCCCTGTGCTTTTGACACGCCCTCTCCGGAGTGGCCTCCTACGTCCTCACGCCCACCCGTCGCGCGGCCTATGCCGTGCTGTTTGATTTCCGCACGCAGTTCGTCAAGGCCGCCCGGCAAATCCTGACCGCCGGCGGCATCGCCTCCGTCGGCCCCGGCGAGGGCGTGCAGAAAATCCCGCGCTACTACACGACGGTCGATTTCGCCCGCGGCGCCGCCACCGGCCGCAAGAGGTTCGTTGCCCTCGGGGATCGCCGCGCGACCGAATACAGCCAGTTCTACGGCACGCTCTCGATCTTCAGCACCGTCCCGATGGAGACGGAGGAAAAGAGCGGGACGCAATACCTCACCGAAGACCACGCCCGCGCCCTCGACGCGTTGGTCGCGACCGAACACGCGCTGTTCATGGAGCACCTTGAACCCTTCGCCGCGCCGCTGCTCCCCTTGCTCGACGTGCAGGAACTCATTCCCATTGAACCCGACGAACGCCCCATCGCCGACCGCGAGGTCAACGCCGCCTTCGCCCGCTGGCGCGTGAAGTTTGAAATCCGCTCCTCCGCTTGGCCGACGGTGGCGTAGAAGCGGCTGGACCGCACGCGCCAATCGAACCAAGATCGCGCGATGGCTGACCGTAGAATCCAACTCCCGCTCAGCGCGGAAAGCCAGCAAAACGCCGTGGCCTTCGGCTTGCTCATGATTGTGGCATCGATTGCGCTTCTTTTTTTCCCTCCAAAGCGTCTCACAATCGAGGAAACAAGAAATCAGGAGAGCGGCCCCCTTGCACAATCTCAGAAGACAACAACCGTAGAAGCCGATACCTCGGCACTGGCAATCGCAGTTCTAACAGCCGGCACTGTCATCGCAATTTTTGGGTGGAGCGGACACGCCATCACAAGTTTCAAAAGCCCGTTCGGAGAGATTAAGACTGCTCACGTGGTTGAAGGTAACACGCTTGAGGGTGAATCTGACGGGAAAACACCGCCGCCCACATCATGGCCAGACAGTGGTAGCATTGGAAAATCTCAAAACGTAATATAAGATGAACCTGAATTTACGAAACTCCTACAACGGCATCCAAGTCCCTTTGGACCATCAAACTTTTGAAGCCTGCTCTTTCCAAAACGTAGAATTCGTCTACGCGGGCATTGGCCCGGTTGTCATGAAAAACTGCAAATTTGGGAACGTGTCATGGAGATTTGTGGGGGCCGCGGAAAATACCCTCAATTTCCTTCATGGCCTTTACCACGGCACGGGACCGAACGGTCCGGGGCTTGTCCACGATTTGATCCGTGGGCCAATCGCACCGAAGACAATAGCGCCAACCGACCGTGAAGCAGCAAAACCGGTCAGCGCGAAAGCAACCGCGTAGCGCCCCCCCCACACCGGTTCTCGGACATGGTCGTCCATCAAATGCCGACGTTTTCAACAGAGTTCGGAATCGACAGAGGCAATCCCCCCGTTTGACACGCTGCAACCGGCAGCATGCAAAACGAACCTGTTTTCACCGACGGCCGCAGCGGCGTTTTCGATCCGCTCGTCCAAGTCCTGAACCTCGCCGGCAACGGCACGACGTATCTCCGCTACTCCTATCTCTCCGACTCCATCGACCGCGAGGCCGTGGAAAAGGAGCACATGAACGCGGACGGCGAGCCGCTCGGCTCCGATACCCGCGCCGGTTTCGAGAAGGGCGCGATCAATGTCCAACTCGACAACGCCAACGACAAGGTCGCGAGCCCCGGGCACATCGTCCATGTGGACATCGGGCAGGGCGCGGAATACTACGTCGCCGGCAAGTTCGGCCGCGCCCGCACGCGCAACGACATCGTGAAGGGCGCGCTCGCCGTGAAGCGCGCCTACAATCCGATCGTCACCTCGACCCTCACCGAGGAATTCGGCCAGAAGAAATTCCTCACGCAGGCGGCCGGCGCGCTCTCCGTCGGCCTCACGCACACCGTCGTCAACACGCGGGCCGGCGCGACCGTCGTGTGGGCCCTCGCGGCCGCCCCCGGCTTCACCCTCCCCGGCTGGCTCATGATCGACACAAGCACGGGCGCACTCTCCGGCACGGCCGTCGCGGGCACGTTTGAATTCGATCTTATCGTGACGGACACCCTCGCGAAATACAAAACGCGCAAGGGCTTCGGCCGGATCAATCTCATCGTTACCTGAGCCGCCGCCTCCTCGCCTCGCGCCTCCCGCCTTCGGCCTCCCGTGCCGCTCAACGAACACTTCCTCGCCGCCCGCGCGGCCGAGCACGCGAACCGCCTGTTCACGCACCTCGGCCTCGCCGCGCCGCTCGTCCTCCCGCTGCGCCGGCCGCGCCGGTTCCGCGCGGCCTTCGCCGTGCCGCAACGCCTCCTCACAGAGCGGATGCGGCTGGAGCTTATCCTCGCGCAGAATGCGTTCTTCACCGGCCGGCGGCCGTTGCTCGGCGACGTGTTCAATGTCCTCTGGCGGTTGCATCCCGCGTTCCGCCGGCCGCACCCGCTGCGCGTCGGCCTCGTCCGCGATCTCGGCGCGCGGCGCTTTCGCCTGCTCCGGCTGTGGCGCGCCTTCGGTTCGCTGCGCACTGCGCGCGCGCACCGCTGGCTCTCGCGCCACGTCGCCGCGTGCGATCTGTTCGCTGCGGAAAGACTCATCGTCGACCGCCTCGCCATCGCCGAGCAGGACGCGCCCG
>JANNEY010000622.1:0-3099 GCA_031379235.1 Opitutaceae bacterium
CGCTGATCGCGTCGATGGTCTGGCGCTCGCGCGCGGCGGTGACACCCTCGGGGGGGGTGAGGTTGAGGATGTGCTCGCCCTTGCCGCGGAGCGGTACGCATTGATAGGTCGTCGGCAGGAAACCGCTGCCCCAGTTGACCGCGCCGCCGCGCGGCCCGCGCGGGCCCGACTGGAGAACGACGAAACCAGGCAAATCCTGCGACTCGCTGCCGAGCCCGTAGGTGATCCATGAGCCCATGCTCGGTCGGCCAAACTGGCCCGAACCGGTGTTCATGAAAAGTTTCGCCGGCGCGTGGTTGAAAAGATCCGCCGCGCACGAGTGGACAAACGTAACATCGTCCACGATCCCCGCCGTGTGAGGGAAAAGCTCCGAGACCCACGCGCCGCTTTTCCCGTGCTGTTTAAATTCGCGCCGGGTGCCGAGGAGTTTCGTGCCGTGGCTCGAGTCCATGAACGCGAACCGCTTCCCCTCGATGAGCGATTGCGGGACCGGCTGGCCGTTGAGCTCGATCAGCTTCGGCTTGTAGTCGAAGAGCTCAAGCTGGCTCGGCGCGCCGGCCATGAAGAGATAGATGATGTTCTTCGCGCGCGCCGGAAAATGACCGGGTTTCGGCGCCATCGGGTTCGGCAGCTCCAGCGGCGCGGCCGCACCGAAGGCCCGGCGTTCGCCGAGCATGGAGGCGAGCGCGAGGCCGCCGAGGCCCATCGCGCACTGGCTGAAGAAGTGCCGGCGCGTCTGCTCGCCGAGGTGCTGCGCGGGATCGAAAGAGGGGAGGGACGGCATGGGAATTACGGGGCGCGGCGGTTGGAAGATAGCTGGCCCCAACGGGGCCGAAGTTGACAGCCCAGGGCAACGCCCTGGGAAACGGTAGGAAAAAACGGTTGAGCCCCGAAGGGGCGCGACGTCCGCGGGTTTCGCCCCTTCAGGGCTTTGGAGTGATGTAAATTCAAACCCAGGGCGTTGCCCTGGGCTATCGAATGCTGCCCCGTTGGGGCAGAATCAGGCCTGCATCTGCCCGTGTCAGAAAAACCCCCTGTGATAGGAGCCGACCCCAAAATGATTGAGGCTGCCGTCTTCATTCGCGCGTGATCGTTTCGTCGAGATTCAGGAGGACGCGGGCGACGGTCGTCCATGCTTCTCGCGGCGTGGCGGCGGGTTCGCTGCCGGTGGGCGTTTGCATCTGACGGAGCAGCACGGTGAGGCGTTGTGATTCTTCGGCTGTCGGCGGGCGCGCAACGCAGAGGCGGAAAGCGAAATTGACCCGGCTGGCGTCGTCGGGGCCGCCTTCGCGCTCGATGCGCGCGGCGAGCGCGCCGGCGAACTCGAAGAATTGTTTGTCGTTGAGCAACGTGAGGGCTTGCAGCGGCGTGTTGGAGCGGAGGCGGCGGGTGCAAGCGCTGAAGCCGTCGGCGGCATCGAAGACGGCGAGCGCGGGGTGCGGTGTCGCGCGCCAGAAATGCGTGTAGAGCCCGCGGCGGTGCCGGCTCTCGCCGTCGCTCGCGGTCCACGGGCGGCGGCTCTGGCCGAGGTTCATCACGCCCTCGGGCTGGGGCGGAAACACCGGCGGGCCGCCGAGCTTCGGCACGAGCAGGCCGGTGGAGGCGAGCGCGACATCGCGCACGATCTCGGCGTCGAGGCGAAGGCGCGACTGGCGGGCGAGGAGCTTGTTGATCGGATCGGAGATTTCCAGATCGGCGCGGACGCGCGACGACTGGCGGTAGGTCGCGGAGTTGACGATAAGGCGGTGCAACGCCTTGAGGCTCCACTTCTGGGCGGCGAACTCGAGGGCGAGCCAGTCGAGTAACTCGGGATGACTGGGCGCGATGCCTTGCGTGCCGAAATCGTTTTCCGTCTCGACGAGACCGCGACCGAAATACTGCTGCCACACGCGGTTCACCATCACGCGCGCGGTGAGCGGGTGCGCCGGATCGAAAAGCCATTTGGCGAGATCGAGCCGCGTGGGGTTTTCCGCGGCGGGCAACGGCGGCAGAATCTTCGGCGTGCCGGGCGTGACGGGTTCGCCGCGGCGGGTGAAGTCGCCCTTGATGAAGAGGAAACTGTCGCGCGGTTTGGGCAGCTCGGACATGACGAGGGTCGTGACGCGGCGCGCCTCGTTGCGCTCGAGCGCGAACAGTTTGGCGTTGGCGGTCTTGAACTCGGCGTCGTCGGTCCGCGCGGCCGTGAAGACGGCGCGGCGCTGCGCGAAGTCCTGCTTCTCCCACGGAATCTCGACCGCGGCGCGCAGGTTGTTGGCGCGGAGTTTGGCGCGCTGATCATCGGTGAGGGCGGCCATCCACTTCGCGGCCTCGGCTCCATGGGTGTTGATGTGGCGCTCGACGGCGAGGCGGGCTTCTTCGAGTTCGGCGGCGGAGTTGGACGGGGAGTCGTTCTTGTCGGCGGCGAAAGAGATCGTGCCGCCGGGGACGTTTTTCCCGTGGCCGTCGTCCACGGTATTGTTGAAGAAGGCGTAGAGCTGGTAGTATTCGCGCTGCTTGATCGGGTCGAACTTGTGGTCGTGGCACTGCGCGCAGCCGACGGTGAGGCCGAGGAAGGCCGTGCCAAACGTGCTCACGCGGTCCATCACCGACTCGATGCGGAACTGCTCGGGATCGATGCCGCCCTCCTGGTTGATCTGGGTGTTGCGGTTGAAACCGGTGGCGGTCTTTTGCTCGGCCGTCGCTTTGGGCAGCAGGTCACCCGCGAGCTGCTCAATGACAAATTTGTCGTAGGGCATGTCGCGGTTGAGCGCGTTGACGACCCAGTCGCGGTATTTCCAAATCTGGCGGGGCGCATCGATGGAGTAGCCGTTGGAGTCGGCGTAGCGCGCAACGTCGAGCCACGGGCGTGCCCAACGCTCGCCGTAGTGCGGCGAGGCGAGCAAGCGATCGACCGCGTTGGCGTAAGCGTTGGGCGAGTTGTCCGAAACGAACCTGGCGATTTCCTCCGGTGTCGGCGGCAGGCCGGTGAGATCAAGGCACACGCGGCGGAGGAGCGTCACGCGATCGGCCGCGGGGGCAGGCGCAATCTTTTCCTTTTCGAGGCGGGCGAGGATGAAGGCGTCGATGGGATTGCGCGACCAGTCGGCGCGCGCGACTTTC
>JANNEY010000268.1:0-7917 GCA_031379235.1 Opitutaceae bacterium
GCGCTCCGCGCGCGGCTCGTGCATGTCCGTCCGCATATGCCGCGCGCGGAGCGCACGGCCCACCAGCGCTGCTCAGGGCTCGCGAGAAAGCGTCGCGCGTCACGCGCCGGCTACTTGATCGTGATGACAACTTGCGGCGACTTCACCCAATCAATGGCATTATGCTCGCCAACAAACTCCACGTAGCGGGCCCCCTTGATCGATGCCGCGAGATTCTTGGCGTGTTTGTTCGGTATGGCCCGGTCATCGGAGGCCGCAAAAATGTCTACCTTGCCGGAATAATTCCGCAGTGCTGCGACGTTGTCCCAGCTTTCGGTCATCAGGAACCGGACCGGAAAAAATGAGGAAAACATCGGGTAGCGACCCTGACCGACACTGGCGATGGAGTCGTAGGGGACGATCAGCACAATCTTGTCGGGAGGTCGCTGGGCCGTCGCGAGCATGGAGGCTGGTCCGCTGCCCAGCGAAGCTCCGATGACGCCAATTTGCTTGAATCCCTTGGCCACGACCGCGGCGTAGGCCTTCCTCACCGCGTCGTTGATCGCGTCGCGGCTTGGCCTGCCCTCACGACGGCCGTAGCCCGGATACTCGACCACGTAAATCGAGGCGGACTCCTCTGCCTCCACCTTGTCCAGGCTTGGCTTTCCGACACCCTCAACGCGCCCGCGGTCTCCATTCAGGAAAACCCAAGCGCGCGTGGCGGAGCTGGATTCCCGCTTTATCCCAAAATACTCACCCGCCTCGGTCCACGTCTCGAGCGTGGTGGTGAGCTCTTTTTTCCCGGGGTGGAAAATCAGGCTCCGCTGATTGAAGTAGATGGAGCCGCAGACGCCCGCGTAAGCCAGACACGCGACGGCGAGGACGACGATGGCCGAAATCTTGAGTCGTTTCATGAGGTAGTTCGGAAACCCAACGGCGCCGAAACGGAAACGCAAGGCCGCGCTGCCGGCACGAATCTCCCCTCACTGCGTTCCGGTTTGGCCCGGCCGTGTAGGGGCGCGCCTCGTGCGCGCCCTCGGGCGTGGACGAGCCACGCCCCTACATAAACAGGGAAGCCGTGGCCTCGCCCTCACCGGCACCGACGACTTCGACGACTGGGCGATTGCCGACTGCGTCGAATTTGTCCCAACTAAACCCGCCTTGCGCTTCACCCCGCGCCGTCATCCAAGCGGCTTCCGTTGCTTCTCCCTGAACCCACCCTGCCCAACGCCGGCTGCAAAGCCGAGCGACGGCGAAACGCGCCGCCCGCTCTACGGCGGCGGCTTCACGCTCGTGAACGCGATGACCGCCTACAACCTCCGCCTCTCGGCCAAGTATCGCGTCCGCCTGCAGCTCAACGTCGATAACCTCCTCAACGAGGACAAGCTCCAGGTCATCGCCGCCGACCCGATCCGCGCCGACCGCTACGTCTTCCAGATTCCACGGCGCTGGAGCAGCACGAGCACGGTGACGTTTTGAAGGTGGAGCGCGTTGACCCCAACGCGCTTTGTCCGTCGGCCGTGCGGGATTGCTCGCCTGCGCCGCGCGTGCCGGACAACGATTGCAAAATGACGACCCAGCTTCTGGCCACCCTCCTGCTCGCCACGCTTGCGCACGCCGCCTCGCCCAACGTCGTCGTCATCCTCTCCGACGATCATCGCGCCGACGCCCTCGGCCATTTCGGCCATCCCGATCTCAAGACGCCGCACCTCGACGGGCTCGCGCGGCGCAGCGTGGTCTTCCGCCACGCGTATGTCTCCGGCGCGGACCGGAGCGCAGTCTGCACGCCGGCGCGCACGCAGTTGCACTCGGGCCGCGGGCTTTTTCATTGGTCACAGCAGCGACCCGCCGAGACCGACCCGGCGGGCTACGCGCTGGGCCGGGCCTTTCGCGCCGCGGGCTACGCCACGCTGCGGACGGGCAAGGGCGTCAACGTCCCGTCACCGCTCAACGCCGAGTTCGAGCGCAACGTCGAAGGCAGCTCGATTCCACTCGAAACGCACCTCGCCAACGCGCTTCCGTTCATCCGCGAACACGCGGGCCGGCGGCCGTTCCTGCTCGTGGTCGAGCCGCGCGTCCCGCACTCGCCCTATCCCTCGACCGATCGCTTCCGCGCGCTCTACGCGCCGGGCAAGATCGCGCTGCCAGCGGAGTTTCGCCCGGCGCATCCGTTTCTGCGCGCCGAGGCCGAGGAAGCCGTCGAGGCGGCGAAGAAGAAAGGGCGCGAGCCGCGGAAGGCCGCGGACACCGGCTGGACCGAGGCGCGGGCCCGCGAGGCGCTGGCCCAATACTACGCCTCGATCTCGTTTCTCGACGACGGGGTGGGACAGGTCCTCGCCGCGCTCGCGGAAACCAAGGCCGACGCCAACACGATCGTCGTCTTCCTCGGCGACAACGGATTCTCCCTCGGCCACCACGGGCGTTTCGCCAAGTCCGACGTCTATGAGAACGGCGGCCTGCACGTCCCACTCCTCATCGCCGGCCCCGGCATCGCGCCGCGCGAGAGCCGCACCTTCGTCCACATGATCGACATTTTCCCGACGCTGTGCGTGTTGGCCGGCCTCCCCGTGCCCGTGCGCGTCGATGGCCTCAGCCTCGCGCCGATCCTGCGCGGCGAGCGCGAGCACGTGCGCGACGTGGCATTCACGCATTTCCGCCACGAGCAGTTCGCCCTGCGCGACCAACGCTGGAAACTGATCCGCTACCCGGAGCATGGGCGGGTCGAATTCTTCGACCTGCAGGCCGACCCGCGGGAGCTCCGCGACCTCTCCGCCGATTCGGCGCACGCGGCCCGCATCGCGGACTTCACCGCGCGCATCGAGCGGGAGAAGGCGGCCGTCGGCTACGTCTGGCCGATCCCGGCCAGCCCGTGATCGCGCGCGGCCCGCGGCGGAATCGCTTCTTGGCACCCGGCGCGGATTCGCTGCAAACTGCGGATGCCCCCCGGCTCCATGCTGACCCTCTTTGACCGCCGTCGCGCCCTGCTCGCACCTTTCGCGGCGCTGTCGCTGTTCGCGGCGGCGCCGGCCGCCGAGCCAAGCGTCGATTTTGCGCGCGACATCCGCCCGCTGCTCGCCGGCAAATGCTACGACTGCCACGGCCGCGAGGACACCAAGGGTGGCCTGTCGCTCGCCGCGCGCGACTCCGTGCTCCGCGGCGGGAAGTCCGGCTTGCCCGCACTCGTCCCCGGCTCCGCGGAGAAGAGCGAGATTCTGCAACGCGTGATCTCGCCGCATGAGGACGAGGTGATGCCGCAGAAGGGCGACCGTCTCAAACCCGCCGAGATTGCGCTGCTCAAGCGCTGGATCGAGGAGGGCGCGGTGTGGCCGGAAAACATCAAGCACTGGGCCTACGTAAAGCCGGTGCGCCCGCTTCTGCCAGTGGTCGCCGGAGACAGAGGGATTGAGAGACCGCGAGAAGGAGAGAAACACCCGTCTCCCCCTCTCTCCGTCTCCCCCTCTCCCCATCTTCCGGCAAATCCCATCGACGCCTTCGTCTTCGCGCGCCTCGAGACGGAGAAACTGGCGCCCTCGCCCGAAGCGGATCGTGCGCGCTGGCTCCGCCGCGTGTCGCTCGATCTGATCGGCCTGCCGCCTTCGCCGGCAGAGGTCGCGGCGTTCTCGGCGGACACCGCGGTGGGCGCGCACGAGCGCATCGTGGATCGGCTGCTGGCTTCGCCGCACTATGGCGAGCGCTGGGCGCGGCCGTGGCTCGACCTCGCGCGCTATGCCGACTCGCACGGCTTCCAGCGCGACGATCTCCGCGAGTCCTGGCCGTATCGCGACTGGGTAGTGCGCGCGATGAACGCCGACCTACCCTTCGATCGCTTCACAATCATGCAGATCGCCGGCGACCTCTTGCCGGACGCGGACGCGAAGACGAATCCCGATCCGCTCATCGCGACCGGTTTCCATCGCGCCGCGCCGACCAACGTCGAGGCCGGCACCGATCAGGAGGAGGGCCGCGTCAACCAGGTGATCGATCGCGTCAACACCACCGGCACCGTGTGGCTCGGCTCCACGCTGGAGTGCGCGCAATGCCACAACCACAAATACGATCCTTTCTCGCAAAACGACTACTACCGGCTCTTCGCCTACTTCAACCAGACCGAGCGCGAGACGGTGTTTGCGACCGCGAAAGCCACCGCCACGCTCGCATTCACGGGACCCTTTGTGACGCTCGCCGAGCAGGCGAATGACACCAAGCGAGCTGAACAGCAGGCGCGCCTGAAAAAAATCGACGCCGATATCGCCGCGGCCACCGCCCAGCTGCGCGTGAATCTGCCCGCCTGGGAGGAAAAGGCCCGCGTCGCGCTCGCCGACGCCCCGCAAAGCTACCCGCTGGAGGTGGTGTCGTTCGACTCGAGCGCCGACTCCGTGCACCGCGTCCTCGAGGACAAGTCCGTGCTCCTGACCGACGACGTCCCCGACAAGGACACCTACACCGTCACCGTGCGCACGACGCTGACCGGCATCACCGGCTTCAAACTCGAAGCCCTGAGCGATCCGTCTTTGCCGGGGAACGGCCCGGGCCGCGGCGAGCAGGGCCGGCCGAATTTTGTCCTCAACACCTTTCGGGTCGCCGCCGTGCCCGCCGCGGGCGAAGCGGCGCCGCTGAAGTTTTTGCGCGCCACGCAGTCGTTCGCCCAAGCCGGTTTCGCCGCGGCCAACCTGATCGATGCGAAACTCACGAAAGGATGGGCGATCAGCCCGCAGTTCGGCCGCGATCATTGGGCGGCATTCGAACTCGCCGCCCCGATCGGATCGACGGAGGGCGTGACGCTCGTGTTCACCCTCGTGCAGAATTTCGGCTCCGGCCGCACGATCGGGCGCTTTCGACTCTCGGCGCTCACGGGAGCACTCGGCGGCGAGGCCTTGCCGGCGGTGGTCGCCCAGAGCCTGCGCATCGCGCCCGCGCAGCGCACCGCCGCGCAGGTCGATGCGTTGATCGCGCACGTCGCCGCGCGGGACCCCGCGCTCATGGCGCTGCGCCAGTCGCGCGCCACCGCGGAACAAGCGTTGGCGAAACTCGCCGGCCCGCGAACCCTGGTGATGCGGGACGTGGCCGAGCCGCGGATGACCAGCGTGCTCAAGCGTGGCAACTTTCTCGATCCGGGCGAAGGGGTCGCAGCGGGCACGCCTGACGTGCTGCATGCGCTGCCGCCGGACGCGCGGGGCGGCAACCGCCTCGAGCTGGCCCGCTGGCTCGTGGCCCGAGACAATCCGCTCGTCGCGCGGGTGACGGTCAACCGCTGGTGGCAGGAGTTTTTCGGCGCCGGCCTCGTGCGCACGCCGGAGGACTTTGGCGTGAAGGGCGAGGCGCCGACGCATCCGGAATTGTTGGATTGGCTGGCCGTTGAATTGATGGAGGGCGACTGGAGCATGAAACGCATCCACCGGCTCATCGCGCTTTCGGCGACCTACCGGCAGTCGTCGCGCTTCACATCCAACCTGCTCGCCCGCGACGATCAAAACCGGCTGTTCGCGCGCGGGCCGCGTTTCCGCCTCGAGGCCGAGGCCATCCGCGACAACGCCCTCGCCATCGCTGGCCTGCTCTCGCCGAAGCTCGGCGGCCCGCCCGTCCGCCCCTACCAGCCGCCCGGCCTCTGGGACAGCAAGGTCGGCGGCGACCGCGTGACCTACGACGTGAGCGCCGGCGAGGATGCCTACCGCCGCGGCCTCTACACGGTGTGGAAGCGCGCCTCGCCCTATCCGAGCTTCATCAACTTCGACGCCGGCGCTCGCACCGCCTGCACCGTGAAGCGCTCGCGCTCCAACACGCCGCTCCAAGCCCTCACGCTCCTCAACGATCCGGTTTACGTTGAGGCGGCGGCGGCGCTCGCCGCGCGCATTGTGCGCGAGCGGCCGGATGCGCCGCTCGCCGAGCGCGTGCGCCATGCGTTTCAGCTCTGCCTCTCGCGCGAGCCCAGTGCGGCCGAGCGCACCGCGCTTGAAGAACTCCACGCGATCCAACTCGCCACCCACCGCGACGAAAAGATCGCGTGGCAGGCCGTCGCCACCGCGCTGCTCAACCTCGACGAGACGATCACGAAGAACTGAGAAGGAGAGAAAGAGGGATAGAGCGAAGGAGGGATGGAGAGACAGTGAGAGAAAAATATGAACCCCCTCGCCCTTCGACTCCCTTTCCCACGCGCTCTCTCTCAGTCCCTCCTTCGCTCCATCTCTCCCTCTCTCCATCTTCCGCCATGCACCCCCTCGAAGCCCACCTCCGCTCCGTCACACGCCGCACGTTCCTGAAGAACTCCGGCGTGGGCGTTGGCGCACTCGCGCTCTCGTCGCTGCTCAGCGAAAGCCTCTTCGCCGCCTCCGCGTCAACCGCCCGCGCCCCGCACTTCGCCCCGCGCGCGAAGCGCGTCATCTATCTGCACATGGTCGGCGCGCCGTCGCAGCTCGACCTCTTCGACCACAAGCCCGCGCTCGCGCCGCTCGATGGCAAGCCGTGCCCGGACGAGTTCATCAAGGGCAAGCGCTTCGCGTTCATCCGCGGCCATCCCAACATCGCGGCGAGCCGCTTCGAGTTTGCGCGGCACGGGCAGAGCGGGGCGCAAATCTCCTCGCTGCTCCCGCACCTCGCCGGTGTCGCCGACGAACTCGCGATCGTGAGGTCGCTGCACACGGACGAGTTTAACCACGCGCCTGCGCAGCTCCTGCTGCACACGGGCTTCGGTCGTCCCGGCCGCCCGAGCGGGGGCTCGTGGGTCACCTACGGACTGGGCTCCGAGAATTCCGATCTGCCCGCCTACGTCGTGCTACAGTCGGGGCCGCTCGCCGGCGCGGGCACCGGTTTGTGGTCGGCGGGATTCTTGCCGAGCGTCCACCAAGGCGTGCAGTTTCGCGGCAGCGGCGAGCCGGTGTTGTTCTTGGACAACCCCAAGGGTGTCGCGCCGGCGGATCGCCGCCAGGTGCTCGATACCGTGCGCCGCCTCAACGAGGCCCAGCTCGCCGATGTCGGCGATCCCGAGATCGCCACGCGCATCGCGCAATACGAGCTCGCGTTCCGCATGCAGACGAGCGTGCCCGAGCTGATGGACATCTCGAAGGAGTCGCGCGCCACGCTTGAGCTCTACGGCGCCGAGCCGGGCAAGGCGTCGTTCGCCAAAAACTGCCTGCTCGCCCGCCGCCTCGTCGAGCGCGGCGTGCGCCTCGTGCAGCTCTACGATGCCGACTGGGATCATCACAACAACCTCGCCACACGCCTCCCCGTCAAATGCCGCGATGTGGACCGCGGCATGGCCGCGCTCGTCCGCGATCTCCGCGCGCGCGGCCTGCTCGACGACACGCTCGTGATTTGGGGCGGCGAGTTTGGCCGCACCCCGATGGCGCAGACCGACACCGGCAACGGCAACGCCGCCAACCCCGGCCGTGATCACCACAAAGAAGCCTACACGATGTGGCTCGCTGGCGGTGGCGTGAAACGCGGCATCACCTACGGCGCGACCGACGAACTCGGCTACCACATCGCGGAGAACCCGGTGCATGTCCACGACCTCAACGCCACGCTGCTCCACCTCCTCGGCCTCGACCACGAGCGCCTGACCTACCGCTACCAGGGTCGCGACTACCGCCTGACGGATGTGCACGGGAAAGTCGTGACGGGGTTGCTGAGTTGAAACCATGAAAACGATTCCGATGTTTCACGCGCGCCCATTGCTCGTGCTGGTTTTCGCTTTCGCCACGCTCGCCACGCTGACCGCAGCCGAAACCGCCCGCCCGCCCAACATCGTCTTCATCATGGCCGACGATCTCGGGTGGGCCGATGTCGCGTTTCACGGCGGGCGCGCGCCGACGCCGCACCTTGACCGCCTCGCGCGCGAGGGCCTTGAGCTCGGCGCGCACTACGTCGCGCCGGTGTGCAGCCCCACGCGCACCGGCCTCATGACTGGCCGCTGCTGGAGCCGGTTCGGCGTCACGAGCCCAC
>JANNEY010000016.1:0-12759 GCA_031379235.1 Opitutaceae bacterium
TAGTGTTAGTCTTCATTCGGCGGACAAGTTGGGCGTTTTTCGCCCGCTTGTCCGCCTCATGGCATCTACAACAAACCACCGGATCGCGCCGCTCGGCTCTAACCCAGCGTCGCGGCGAGTTCCGCGAAGAGCACTTTCCGTTTCGCGGCGTCGTGCTTTCGGTCGGTGCGAAGTTCGAGCACGCGCAGGCCAGTCGCCGGCAGCGTGGAAATCAGGCCCGTGAAATGAGCCCAGTCGCGCACGAGCACATGCTCGACACCGTAGGCCGAAGCCAGCTTGGCGAAATCGGCATCCTGCGGGGTGGCGAAGAACTCCTCGAAGGGCGGGTCGAATTGCGCGACCGGCAAATGCTCGAAGATGCCGCCGCCGCGATTGTTGATGAGCACGATGGTGAGCGAACCGCGGAATTTGGGCCGCAGCAGAAATCCATTGGTGTCGTGGAGCAGCGCGAGATCACCGGTGAGGAGGAGAGCCGGTTGCTCCGCGCCGTGCGCGATCCCGAGGGCGCTTGAGAGCGTGCCATCGATGCCGTTCGCGCCGCGGTTGCAGAAGGGACGCAGCGTGCGATCGCTGGCCGGCCAGACGTATTCGGTGTCGCGGGCGGGCATCGAGTTTGCGACGAACACGGGTGTGCCCGGGGGCAGGTGTTGGGCGAGCAGCCACGCGGCCTTGGGCTCGAAGAGCGCCGGCTCGGCGCGGAGTTTTTCGTCGAGCGCCGGGCGGAGCTTCTGTTCGTAGCGCGCCCACATTTTTTGATAGCCGTTTACGTCCAAGGCGGCCGGCAGCAGCGCGGCGAGCGCGATCAGCGGGGTGGCGATCGGTCGGGCGCGGGTGTGGAGCGCATCGCGATTGTCGGCCCGGTCGGTCACCAGCCATGTCACCGCTTCGCTGGCCTCGATCCAGGCGCGGAGCACCTTGCTCGTCGGCCAGCCACCGAGACAAAGGACGACTTCCGGTTTGAGCCGCTCGGCGGTCGCGGCGTGGCGGAGGATCAAATCATAGGTGGTGACGACCGTGGGCACGCGGGTGTGGTGGTGTCGTAACGGCGAGAGCCCGTCGGCGAGCACGGGCCAGCCGAGGCGTCGCGCGATCTCGGCTACCGCGGCGACGAATTCCTCCGCGTTGCCCGGTTGCGCCGGCCCGACGACGATCACGCCGTGGACGTCGGGTATGATGCGGGGCAAGCCCCCGGCGGGAGGCGCGGAGGCGGCCGGTGCGAGCTGCGCAAAGAAAAGCTCCCAGTCCTGCGCCGCGGCAAATTGCGCCGTGACGCCACCGTCCTCGATCGGTGGCAGCGGATCGCGGAACGGCACGTTCAGATGGACGGGCCCGGCGGAGGGCAGGAGAGTTTGCCCGACCGCGTGGGCGACCGTCTGCCGCAGATAGCGGAACAAGCCCGCGGAATTTTCCGGCAATGCGAGCTCGTGAAAGAAATTCACGTAGCCGCCGTAGAGTTTCTGCTGATCGATTGTCTGGCCGGAGGCGCACGCGCGCAGTTCCGGCGGACGATCCGCGGTCAGCACGAGGAGCGGCACGCCGGCCTCGCGGGCCTCGATTACTGCGGGGAAAAAATTGGCCGCCGCCGTGCCGCTCGTGCAGAGCAGAGCGACCGGCCGCAGATTCTGTTTCGCGAGGCCCAGCGCGAAGAACGCCGCCGAGCGCTCGTCAAGCACCGGCACCGCCTCGATCGCCGGGTGCGCGGCGAAGGCCAGCGTGAGCGGCGTGGAGCGCGAGCCCGGGGAAACCACGGCTTGCCTGATGCCGCAGCGCGCGAGGCTCTCCACGAGCATACTCGCCCAAAGGGAGTTCACGTTGCGAGGGTCGAGATTCGGGGCGTGCGACATGGAGCGATTTTTTCGTTCACCCCGCGAGGGCGTCGAGGATGGCCTTAAACTTCAGCTCGGTTTCGGCAAACTCCTTTTCGGGCGTCGAGCCGGCGACAATCCCGGCGCCGGCGTAGACGCGCGCCGTCGGGCCCTGAACGAGCGCCGAGCGAATGCCGACGAAGAACTCACCGCCGCCACGGGCGTTGAGCCAGCCGAGGGCGCCGGCGTAGAGCCCGCGCGGGAAACCCTCGAGTTCGCGGATGTGCGAGAGAGCGGCCGTGCGCGGGCTGCCGCCGACGGCGGGCGTCGGATGCATCGCCGCGAGCACATCCAGCAGGCGGACTTTCTCCGGCAGTGCCGCCTGCACTGGTGTGTGGAGATGCTGCACGTTGGCGAAGCGCCGGACCTGCGGTTGGGCTGAAAACTCCGGCGAGATGCCGAGCGGTTTCAGCCGGGCGACGATGTCGTCGACCACGTCGCGGTGCTCACGCTGATCCTTTTCGCTGCGGAGCAGCGCGGAGGCCAGGGCTGCATCTTCACTGGCGCCCGCGCCGCGCCGGATCGAGCCGGCGAGCGCCTCGGTTTCGAGCCGGCCCTGGCTCACGCGGACGAGCCGCTCTGGGCTGGCGCCGATGAAGCTCGGGCCCCGGCCGTGCGCGAAGGAAAAGGCATAGCAGTCGGGGAAACGCTGGCGCAGCCCGTTCAGCATCTGCAACGGGTGCAACGGCTGATCCGCGGTGACGTCCTGCGCGCGGGCGAGCACGATTTTTTTCAGTTCGCCGTTTTCAATCCGGCGCAGGGCGGTGGCGACGGCGGTCCGATAGTCGCCGGTTTCGCTCGTGGTGAAGCGGGGTTTCTGGCCGTTCGTCACTTCGCCGACCGCTGACTCCTGAAACCCAAAGCCGCGAAATTTCTGGTGCGCCCGCCACACCCGCAGCGCCAGCGCGGTGAGGTCGGCATCGGGCGCGACGAGCAGATTGGCGACGGCCGTGGTGGTCGGGCCCGCGAGCGCCACCTGCCAGCGCGGCACAAACGCGAACGCCGCCGGAAATGCTTCGCCGGGCTCGACCTCGTCGTGGAACGTGAAGCCCGCGAAAAAATGCGGCCCCCCGAAGGGCGCGCCCACGTCGCCCACCGCAATCGTGTGCGCGATCATTTCCGCGGCCCAGCGCTGGACGGCGGCGAAGCGTTGTGGTCCGTGCGCCTCGAAGGCCGCGGCGATCTCGGCTCCGGCGATGGCGGTTTCGATGGCGGGGCGCTCGGCGTAGAAATGCGGTTCACCCGGCTCGAAAATCGATTCGAGCACCGCGAGCGGATCGAGGGCGCCGACCGCGAGCGAGATGCTCACGAGCTTCGCGTGACCGTCGCGCACGGCGGCAGCCCGGCATTGCGCGAGAAACGCCTCCAACGCCTCGGGTGAGGCGTTTTCCGTGGGATTCAGCGGGAGAATCGTCATGGTCGGCATGGTGGGGCCGGTTCTCCGAACCGGCCTGAGTTCCAGCTTGATTCGCCTTGGAACCCAGGACGCCTCGGAGAGGCGTCCCTACCTTTTATCAGCCGCCGGCGCTTTCTCCGGCGGCGCGGGCCGCGGGAAGAGCACGAGCGCCTCCGCGACTTTGCCGCCGTTAAGTTTCGCGCCCCAATTCAGCTCCGCGCGCCAGTCCGTTCCCGGCGTGTAACCGAGCACGGCGTTGATCTTGGCCGTGGTGGCGGGGGTGACGTGCTGGATCGCCGCGACGGCGAGGCGCAGCGCTTCGGCCATCGTGGCGAGCGACGTGCGCAGCAGCGCCTGATCGTTGGCCTCCGTGGATTTGCCGAGCTTCCACGGCGCGCGCTTCTCGATGTAGGCGTTGGTCGCGGTGACGAAGGCCAGCGTGCGTTCGAGCGCGGTGTGAAACTGGAAACCTTCGCACAGTGGGATTAGTTCAACGCGCGTGGCCGACCACAGCGCCTGCAATTCCGCCTCGAGGCTTTCGGTCACCTCCGCCGCCGGCACCACGCCGGCCGCGAAGCGCGTCGTCATGTTGAGCGTGCGGTTCACGAGGTTGCCAAGATTGTTGGCAAGTTCGCTGTTGTAGCGCACGAGGAATTGCTCGCGGGTGAAGTCACTGTCCTGTCCGACGTTCATCTCGCGAATCAGAAAATACCGGAAGGCGTCGACGCCGAACTCCTCGACGAGGTCGAGGGGGTTGAGGGCGTTGCCCGTGCTCTTGGACATCTTGGCGCCGCGTTGCAGCCACCAGCCGTGTGCGATGATGCCCTGCGGCAGCGCGAGCCCGGCGGCGTGCAGCATGATGGGCCAGTAAACGGCGTGCGGCGGCACGAGGATGTCCTTGCCGATGACGTGAAACGTCGCGGGCCAGGCGCCGGGCTTGTCCGCGACGGCGGAGTAGTAGTTGATTAACGCGTCGAACCACACGTAGGTCACGTAGCCCTCGTCGAACGGCAGCGGAATGCCCCACTCGAGCCGCTCGCGTGGCCGCGAGATACAGAGATCGTTGAGCGGCTCTTTGAGGAATTCGACGACCTGCTTCTGGCGAAACGCGGGAAAGATGAAGTTCGGGTTCTTCTCGTAGAATTCCACGAGCCAAGCCTGATACTGCTTCAGTTTGAAAAAGTAGTTCGACTCCACGATCTCGGTGACTTCGCCGAAGATCTCGGGCCACGAGCCGTCGGGCAGGCGGTCCTTTTCCTGGAGGAACTGTTCCTGTCGCGTGGAATAGAAGCCGCGATATTCGGCTTGGTAGATTTCGCCCTTGTCGAAGAGCTGTTGGAGCACGGCGCGCACGATCGTCTTGTGCCGCGTCTCGGTGGTGCGGATGAAGTCGTCGTTCGAGATGTTCAGCTTCGGGAGCAGCGCGCGGAATTCCGCGCTCACTTCATCACAAAATTGTTGCGGTGGTATGCCCTTTTTCTTGGCGCTGGCCTGCACTTTTTGCCCGTGCTCGTCGACGCCAGTGAGAAAATGCACCTTGTCCCCCATCTGCCGCCGGAAACGCGCAATGACGTCCGTCAGCACCTTTTCATAGGCGTGGCCCAGGTGTGGCGAACCGTTCACGTAATCGATGGCGGTCGTGATGTAGAAGGACTTCATGTCGAGCCGGCCAACAAAACGCGGACGGGATCAAATGTCGAAAGTTTTGGTAGTGGTCTTGTTTGTCATTGCGAGGAGCCGCGCTTGGCGCGGCGACGAAGCAATCCAGCTGGATCGCCACGGCGCGCTACGCGCGCCTCGCGATGACAAGGAGAATGATGCCACTACCAAAGTTTTGACGTGCCGTCCCGGTGGGTCAGCATCGCCGCCGTCCCGTATGAATCTCCTGCCGCGTTCCGTAGCGATGGCGCTGTTTGTGGTGCTCGCCGCCCTCGTCGGCCTGCTCATCGTGCCCGTCTGGCGCGGCCTGCAGACCGAAAGTGCCGCCGAAAAGCCGGCGAGCACCGCGTCGGCGGCCCCCCCGACGCTGGTGAACGCAACCGAAGCGGCGACCGTGCGGGCCGTGACTTTTTCCCAGCGGGCTGCCCTGGGCCTCGCCGCGATCGCACTGGCTTGCACCGTGGCGCTCGTGTTGATGCAGACGTTCCGGCCGGCGCCGGTGGCGGAGCCCGCCGTGTCGTTCAGCGCCGCGCGCGGCGAGGTTGTGACTCTGGCGCGGCTCGCTGAGACGTCAGTGGCGCAGGGCGCGGAACTCACTCGCGAGCGGGATGTGCGCCGGCGCGCGGAGGAGGATGCGCAGTTGAAACAGCGCCTGCTCGCCCAATCGCTCGACGAAAAAATCCGCCTCGGGCGCGACCTGCACGACGGCATCATCCAGTCGCTCTACGCTGCCGGACTCACCTTGGAAGCGATGCGCCCGCTCGTGAAAACGAATCCCGACGAGGCCGAGGCCCGGCTGGAGAAAGTGCGCGAGAGCCTGAACGGCGCGATTCGCGATGTGCGCGCTTATCTCGTCGGGCTCGCGCCGGAAAACTTGCGCCGCGTCGGATTTGCCCAGGCCCTCACCGCGCTCGTGGCCGAATTGCAGGCGGACCGTGCGGCGCGTTTCGACATCAAGATCGACGACGATGCCGCCGCGCTCCTCGCCCCGGAGCAAAGCATCGAGATCCTCCAGATCGCGCGCGAGGCCGTGAGCAATGCTTTCCGGCATGGCGGCGCCGCGCTCGTCACGCTGCGCCTGCAAAAGAGCGACCGGGAAATATGCCTCCTCGTGCAGGATAACGGCGCGGGCTTTGACGCGGCCGCGGCAAAGTCCGGCGGCTACGGTTTGGGCAACATGCAGGCTCGCGCCGCGCGGATCGGGGCGGTGCTCCGGCTCACGAGCCAGCCCGGCGAAGGCACGCGCGTGCTCGCCACGCTGCCGATTCTCCCCCCTCCTGCGCCATGACCGCGCCGGCCCAGCTTCCGAAGATCCGACTTCTCCTCGTGGATGACAGCGAGGTGGTGCGCGCCGGCCTCCGCGCCCTCCTTGGCACGGACGCCTCGCTCGAAGTCATCGGCGATGCGGCGACGGTCGCCCAAGGCGTTGCCGCGAGCGCGCGGTTGAAGCCCGACGTCGTGCTGCTCGACATCCGCTTGCCCGACGGCACGGGCATCGACGCCTGCCGGGCCATCCTGAAAAACTCCCCCGATTCGCGCGTCTTGATTCTGACCTCGGTGCTCGACGACGCGGTCGTCGATGATGCGATCCGCGCCGGCGCCCACGGCTACCTCCTCAAGGAAATCGATGGCCGCGGTCTGGTGACGGCCATCCGCGACGTGGCGGCGGGAAAGTCTCCCCTCGATCCCGCCATCACGGCCCGCGTCATGCAAATTGTGAAAGGCGGCGGCACGGACACGCCGCGCGATGTCCTCGCGATCCTCTCGCCCCAGGAGCGGCGCGTGCTCGCCTCGATCGCCGAGGGCCGCACGAACAAGGAAGTCGCGGCCCAGCTCAATTTGAGCGAGAAGACCGTGAAGAATTACCTCAGCACCGTCTTCGAAAAACTCCACGTCTCCCGCCGCTCCGAGGCGGCCGTGCTCTACGCGCAGCAGCAGAAGAAATGACGTCGCGCGCATGGAGCGCGAAGAAGGATTTCGAGTCACCTACCAAGGTCGCTGTGCCACTGATGCGCTAGGAGGAACTCGCGCAGGTGAAGCTGTCGAACGAGCTGGTATTGGTGGATTAGGCGGCGACTACAAAAATTCGCTTATTAATCCGAAAACAAAAATCCTGTTGAGATTGGTGTTCACACTGCAGAAATTTCTTTTGTGAAGACCCTTCTTCATCCCGCCTGGTTTGTAGCGGTTTTGCTCCATCAAATTAGATTCTCCTATATGCAGTCGTTCCTCGCCGCCTTGATCTTCTGCTCGGTCCTGAGCCTTTCGACATTTGGGCAGACTCAACCCGCGGGGCTAAAGATGCACAGAAACCAGGCTGGAGAAGCAGATTCTTCTGGTTTGATGCTCGCTAAATCAACGGAGGGCGGATTTTCGGTGCGTCTTCCACTCAAGTTCAATGATTTCACTGTCACCGAGAGCGATCAGAAGGGACCAGTTCTTCGAGCGTTCGTCGTTGGCGCCAAATTTACTGAAGGGATTAAGTTCTCTGCGACGCGAATCGTCTATCGTAAAGGCACTGAGTCCGCGAAGGCATACTTCGAGAAATTTGAAAAGGGTGAGGGTATTTCCGCGAAATCCGAGTTCATCTCACCTCTCCAAATTGGGGAAAGAAAAGCTCTGAACCTGATTCTCAAAACGGCGACTACGGTCGCCTATCAACGTTTAGTTTTATTGGAGTCGGACTCACTTCTCATGATTGTTGAATCGCCACTGATTCACGACGTGGTCGCTAAACAATTTGCGGATGAATTTTTCGATTCACTCGTGGTTGTTAGGAAATGAAATCCGCTGTGTTTGTGGAGCCCATGGTGATTGAGGCCAACTGCACCATGATTCACTTCGCCGCCTTGAGCTTGCCAGCGAGGCGCTCCAACCCCGCGATGTTCTCTCGCAGCCCGACCTCCGCATCCACCTCCGTCCGGTGATTGAGCACGCCGACCAAGCCGCGCCAGCCGCTGGCTTGGATGATGCGGATGAGGCCGAGCTCGCGGTCGCCTTGGCCGAGGGTGAGGAGTTTTTTCCCGACCTTGTCGCCGCCGGCGATCATGCCGTTGAGGTTTACGGCGAGCACGTGGCGCTGAATTTTCGGCCAGAACTCCGCGAAGCGATCGAGGTGGTCGTGGCCGTGGTGGAAATTGTAGACGAGGCCGACGTGCGCTGCGCCGTCGCGCTGGAGCTGCGCGAGGACGGCGAGTTGGTTTTCCGGTTCGCCGAACCAGCCGCCGTGGTTGTAGAGGCCGACCTTGCAGCCGAGCTTCGCTGCGGCTGCCACGATGGGCCGCAGGCGAGCAACCTCGCTGGCGATGCGCGCTTCCTGCTCGGCGGCGTCCTTCGTCGCCGCGCCGGCTCCGGTCACCCAGAGCTGCGGGTGGATGCCGTGGCGCGTGATGACGTCGAGAATGGTGCGGGCGTCCGCGTTGAGGGTCGTGGGAAACCACCACGCGACGATCTCGATGCGGTGCGCCTGCATCGTGGTGACCTCGGTGTCGAACGACGCGACGTGCTCCGCGCGCCAGTCGTAGGCGAGCCGGCGGATTTTCAACCGGTCGAGCATCTCCGCGCGCGCGGCGGCGTCACGCTTGGCCGCGTCGTAGGGCACGATGCACCAGGCCGCTAGATTCTGGCGCGCCCAGAGGTCAGTGGCGGCGGCGCAAGGAACAGCGCAAGCGGCGAGCAGCGCGAGAGCGGCGAGGGCGATGCGGAGGGGAGGGCGCACGGCAGGGAAAGAAAGCGTGCGGCTGGGACGAGGCGAGCCATTTGGAGAACTGCGGCGCGGCGTGGATGCGGAGAGCGGGGCTTGAAAGTAGGGCAGGGTCTCTGACCCGCCCTCGGGGCGAACACCCAAAGCGTGAAAGTGCGGGTCAGAGACCCCGCCCTGCGTGGCGGCGACGGGAGGCACGCGTCACCGGCCCAGACGGTTGACAGGTAACCGACAGGTTACGAGAACGGGCCCAGCCGGCCTTACCCATGAAAGCACTTTTCGCCTTTCCCTTCCTCGCCCTGCTCGGTCTCGCCTCCGCCGCCGAAGTCCCCACGTCGCGCATCACCTACACCCAAGCCTACGGCGAAAGCAAAAACCCCACCGCGCTCGATCCCGCGAAGGAGCTGCCGCGTTATCCCGCGGTCGAGCCCCAGGCCGCGATTGCCACGTGGAAGGTGAAGCCGGGCTTCAAGCTCGAGCTGGCCGCCAACGAGCCGCTCGTGCGCGACCCGGTGGCCATCACCTTTGATGAGAACGGCCGGATGTTTGTCTGCGAGATGATCGATTACTCGGAGGAGCGCGACCACGACCCGCACTGGGGCCGCATCACGATGCTGGAGGACAAGGACGGCGACGGTTTCTATGAGACCAGCAAGGTTTTCGCGGACAACCTGCCGTGGCCGACTGGGCTCATATGGGCGAATGGCGGCCTGTTCGTCGCCGCGACGCCCGACATCTGGCGCTTCGAGGATCGTGATGGCGATGGGCGCGCGGAGGTGCGGGAAAAAGTGTTCACGGGTTTCGGCACCGGCCTCACGCGGCTCAACGTGCAGGCGCTGCTCAACAGCCTGCAATGGGGCCAGGACAACCGCGTCCACGTGCAGAGCGGCCCGGGCAACCGCGGGAAAGTCAGCAGTCCGAAACGCCCGGACCTGCCCGAGCAGGAACTGGCCGCGCGTGATTTCTGGTTCGATCCTCGCACCTACGAATTCGGCTTCGAGGCCGGCGGCGCGCAATACGGCATGAGCTTCGACAACTACGGCCGCAAATTCGGCTGCTCCAATTCCGACCATCTCCAATTCTGGGTCTACGATGATCGCTACGCCGGGCGGAATCCGTTTTTCTCGCTGCCGTCCGCGCGGCAGAGCATCGCCGCCGACGGCGGTGCGGCCGAGGTTTACCGCCTAAGCCCAGATGAGCCGTGGCGGATCGTGCGCACCCGCTGGCGTATCGGCGGCGTCGTCAAAGGCGCGGTCGAGGGCGGGGGACGCGTGAGCGGCTACTTCACCGGCGCGACGGGCACGACGGTGTTTCGCGGCGATGCCTACGGCGACGCCTTCGTGAACAACACCTTCACAGGCGACGCCGGCGGCCAGCTCGTGCATCGCAAAATCATTTCCGCCGACGGCGTGAGTCTTGTGGGCCGGCGCCCGGCGGATGAGCAAAATTTCGAGTTCGCCGCGAGCACCGACACCTGGGTGCGCGTGGTGAACTTCGCCAACGCCCCCGACGGCACGCTCCACCTCTGTGACATGTATCGCGAAGTGATCGAGCACCCGTGGAGCATCCCGGAGGAAATCAAAAAGCACCTCGACCTCAACAGCGGTAGCGACCGGGGCCGCATCTATCGCATCGTGCCGACCACCGGAACGTGGCAACGGCGCGGACGCGTCGCGCTCGGCGCGGCGAGCACCGCCGAACTCGTCGCAACGCTCGCACATCCAAACGGCTGGCACCGCGACACCGCCTCCCGCCTCCTCTACGAACGCCAGGACAAGACCGCCGTCCCGCTCCTCGCTCAGCTTGTGCGCGACTCGAAGTCGCCGCTCGCCCGCCACCACGCGCTGGGCGTGCTCGACGGACTCGGCGCGCTGGATGAAGGCACGGTGATTGCCGCGCTCGGTGACAGGGATGAGCACGTGCGCGAGCGGAGTGTCGGCTTGGCCGAGAAAATCATTTTGCGCAATGCGCCCGCGGCCCCGCTCGTGGCGAAGCTTGGCGGTCTGGCGACCGATGCCGCGCCGCGGGTGCGCTTCCAACTTGCCCTGACTGCGCCGGTCTCGCCTGCCTTGGCCGGCACGATGGCGCGACTGGCGCAGCAGGACGGCGGTGACAGTTGGATCTCCGCCGCGCTCCTCAGCGGCCCACCGGCGGTGGTGACGGCCGCACTCCTGCCGGCCATGACGCGCGACCTGGTGACGGCCAAAAAATCCGCCGCTTTTGTCGCCAAGCTGGTCGAGATGAGTGCCGCGTCGAAACCAACGGGAGGTTATGCGTCGTTGATCGATTTTGTAGCCCAACCCGGTGCGAGCCCGTTGTGGCTGCGCGCTTTTGGCGAAGGTTTGCGCCGGGGCGGCACCAGCATCGCTCAAGTTGACGGCGAGAAGAAACTTTCCGCCGTCTTTGCCCGGGCTGCGACGACGGTCGCGGACGGCACCGCGTCGGTTCCCGCCCGGCTTGAAATGATCGATACGCTCGCGGTCGCCTCGCCGACGCAGTCACGGGAAGCCCTCACCGCCGTGCTCGCGCCCGGCCAACCTGAAGCCGTGCAGATCGCCGCCATCAAAACCCTCGCCCAGCAGCCGGCCGCCGACGTCACCGCGTCGCTGGTTCGGGCGTGGCCGCACTACGCGCCAAAAGCCAAGGAAGCCGCGCTCGCCGCCCTGACTGCCCGCGAAGATCGCATCGTGGCGTTGCTCGGCGCAATCGGCGCGGGGAAAATTGCGGCGAGTGATTTGAGCGCAGCTCAGGTGCAAAATCTGGCCAATCACAAGACCGCGAAAGTCGCGACGCTCGCGGCGACCACGCTCGCCGCGGTGATTCCGCCTTCGCGCGCCGAGGTGGCGGCCAAATTTTTCCCGGCCGTTGCTACGAGCGGTGACACCGCACGGGGCAAGGCGCACTACCTCGGCCGCTGCATGATCTGCCACCGGGCGGGGAGCGACGGCATGGCGCTCGGCCCCGACTTGATCACGGTGAAAACCAAGGGCCGCGAGGCGTTGCTCACCGCGATTCTCGATCCGCACAAGGAAGTCGCACCGCAATACATTGCCTTCGACGTCGCGACCAAGGATGGCAACGCCTACACCGGCATCATCACCCGCGACGATGCGACGGGACTGGCGTTGAAAATCATGGGCGGCGCCGAGGTCGCGCTCCCGCGCTCCAACGTCAAAGGCAGTTCATCGTCCGGCAAGAGTCTCATGCCCGAGGGCCTCGAGGCCGGGATGAGCGTGCAGGACATGGCCGATTTGCTGACGTTTATCGAGGAGCTGAGGTAGGGCGGGTTTCAGCCCGCCTTTTCATCGAAACAGGGTTTCACCGATGTCGGATGCGCGTTGCGGACGGAAGAAGGGCTGAAGCCCGCCCTACCGCCGCAGAAATAAGTTGCCGCGCATTTTTCTCCGCGCGCACACTCGCGACACTTACCTCCATGAAAAACGTCCGCCTCGGCATCGTCGGTCTCGGCAATATCGGCAAATTCCACACGGGTTACCTGCTCGATAACAAAATTTCGCGCTGCACCCTTTCGGCCGTCAGCGACGCTTACGCGCCGGGCCTGAAGCCTTTCGAGGGCAAGCCCGGGTTGAAGACCTTCGCGAGCTGTGAGGAAATGATCCGCTCCGGATCCATCGACGCGCTCGTGGTCGCCACACCGCATTTTCTCCACACCACCATCGGTATCGACGCGTTGAAGAACGGTCTCCACGTGATGATTGAGAAGCCGATTTCGGCGCATAAGGCCGACGCGGAGCGGCTCATCGCCGTCGCGAAGGAGCACCCGAAACAGATTTTTGCCGGTATGTTTCAGATGCGCGTCGAGCCGCGCTACGCAAAGATCCAAAGGCTCATCCAGTCCGGAGAACTCGGCGCGGTTGTCCGCGTCAACTGGATCATCACCGACTGGTTCCGCACCGAGGCCTACTACGCGAGCGGCGGCTGGCGGGCGACGTGGAAGGGCGAGGGCGGCGGCGTGCTGCTCAACCAGTGTCTGCACCAGCTCGACATGCTCCAGTGGCTCTGCGGAATGCCGTCGCGCGTGCGCGGCTTCTGCCAGCTCGGGCGTTTCCACGACATCGAGGTCGAGGACAACGTGACCTGCTACCTCGAATGGGCCAACGGCGCGACCGGCGTAT
>JANNEY010000034.1:0-2881 GCA_031379235.1 Opitutaceae bacterium
GCGCGTTTTCCTTTCCCTCCGTTTCCCCATGCGCTCTCCCCTTACCCGCCGCGATTTCATCGGCACTACCGCCACCGCCGGACTCGCCCTCGGCCTCTCCTCGCCCGCGTCCGCGTCCGCCGCCAAAACAAAATCCCCGCCCGTCGCGGCGAGTCCCTCCGCTCCGCTCGACTGGCCGCTCGTCGACGCCACCGATGAAAAGGCCCTGCTCGACGTGCTGCACAGTGGTAAGTGGGGCCGCACTTCCGGCGGCGCAAGAAACCGTGAATTCGAAACGGTCTTCGCGCAGCGCATGGCGGCGAAGCATTGCATCGCCACCTCCTCCGGCACCACCGCGCTCCTCACCGCGCTCGGCGCGCTGAATATCGGCCCCGGCGACGAGGTCGTGCTCCCGCCCTACACGTTTGTCGCGACCTTCAACGCCATCACCGCCAGCTTCGCTCTCCCCGTCTTCGCCGACAGCGACCCCGCCAGTTTCCAGATCGATCCCAAGTCCGTCGCCGCCGCGCTCACGCCCGCGACGCGCCTGCTCCTGCCCGTCCACATCGCCGGCACCGCCTGCGATCTCGACGGCCTCCTCGCGATCGCCAGGGCGAAAAACGTTCCGCTGCTCGAGGACGCCTGTCAGGCCCCACTCGCCGAGTGGAACGGACGGCCTGTCGGCACGCACGGTATCGCGGGCTGCTTCAGTTTTCAGGCGAGCAAGAACCTGACCTCCGGCGAGGGTGGCGCCATCATCACCAACGACGAGAGCTTCGCCCACCTCTGCTACAACTTCCACACGCCCGGCGGTGGCAAACCCGCGCCGAGCCTCGGCCGTGCGGCGAATTTCCGTCTCACCGAATTTCAAGCCGCGCTGCTCCTCTCGCAATGGGCGCGCTTCGAGGCCCAGCAAAAAATCCGCGCCGACAACGCCGCGTATCTCTCGCAACTCCTCGCGCGGATTCCGGGCCTCGCTCCCGCCATGCTCGCCGCCGGCAACACGCGCAACGGCTGGCATCTCTTCATGGCGCGCTACGAAGCCGCGAAATTCTCCGGCCTCACGCGCACGAAATTTCTGGCCGCGCTCGCGAAAGCCGGCGTCACCGCCAGCAGTGGCTACACCAGCCTCAACACCTCGGCGCACGTCAAAGCCCTCGCGGCGAATCCGCACTACCGTCGCATCTACGGCGAGGCGGCCATGTCCCGCTGGCTGGAGCGCAACGCCTGCCCGGTCAACGACCGGCTCGTCGAGCAGGCGGTCTGGCTCGGCCAGACAAAGTTGCTCGCGTCCCGTGCCGAAATGGAGCGCATCGCCGAGACGGTCGCGGACGTCCAAAAACGTTCCGGCGATCTGGCGAAGATCTGAGCGAGTTGGAATTCGGCGCTCTGCACCCCCAGTGCGCTTGACGAAGGGAAATTCCAAACCTACCAAAGGAATTTGTAGCTGCTGCACCGATGAGACTGACTCTTTCCGAAAAAAAATAATGTTGAGACATCTCACACGGGGACGCTGCGCCGCCCTCGTTCTCGGTTTGCTCGCATCCAAACCTGCTGCAGCGCAGATCAGCACCTTGCATGCATTTATTCACCAAACTGGAAATGCGTTTATCGTCGGAACAAACTTGGTGCAAACTGCCGACGGCACGCTTTTCGGCGCAACTCAGTTCGGAGGAGCGAATGACACTGGTGCTATTTTCAGCTTACGAGCGGACGGCTCAAACTACAGGCACGTCTTTTCTCTTCCCGCCGGCACGCTTGCTCCGCGCCAGCCCGTTGTCAGCTTGGTGCTTGGCCGTGACGGCAGGCTCTATGGAACAACCTATCGCGGTGGCGTGGCATTCCGGATTTTCACCCAAGGAGCCGGCACGCTTTTCCGGCTTAATCTTGATGGCACTGGTTTCACCGTGTTGCACGCTTTCACCGGCGTAGCTGATGGCTACGATCCAAGAGGTGGCTTGCTACAGGCGTCCGACGGGAACCTCTACGGCGCGACACAATTAGGTTCATCCGCCAGCACACCCACGAATGTCGCCGATTATGGCACAGTCTACGGTATCACGCCGAATGGCGAAGGCTACACTCTGATCCGTTCTTTTAGCGACGACGGAGGCCCAGCGGGACCCAGAACGCTGATCGAAGGACGCGACGGCAAACTTTACGGCACTTCCAATCCCGGCGGGAGCTATCGACAAGGCACTATTTTCACGATTCGAACGAATGGAACAGGCTTCGCAGTTCTGCACTCATTTGGCGGGCCGCCTGAGGCATCATTGCCCATACGCGCGTTGGGTCCAAATACTCAGTTGGTCCACGCGCCCGACGGGTTTCTCTATGGCGCAAGTGAAACAGCAATCTACAGGATACGCACCGACGGCACGGGGATAGAATCGCTCTTTTCATTTTCCCGCGCCATTCCGGCAAACGGCGCCACCCACACACAGAACTTTTTTCAAGGCCGCGATGGTTTACTCTATGGCTCGACCTTGGAAGGAGGCACAAGCAATTGGGGCGTTATCTACAAGGTCCGTCCGGATGGCACGGGGTTCCGCGTTGTGGTCAGTGTCCCTCGCAACACGTATTACCATTCACTGATGCAAGGCAACGATGAGGCAATCTATGGCGCTTATTCCAATGACAATTCAACCGCCAGCGGCATCGTTCGCATCATCGAGCAAACGTTGCCCGGGGTAGAGATTCTTCAGCAGCCGAAGAGCCAGACCGTGGCTGCGGGCGGCAGTGTCACATTCAGCGTGGTGGCCAACAATGCCGAAAGTTATCAATGGCGGCGCAACGGCACCAATATCGCAGGCGCGACCGGCTCCAGTTTCACCCTCAACAGCATAGCGACAGCGGACAACGGCACCTACTCGGCGATCGTCACCAACGCCGCCGGCAGCGT
>JANNEY010000063.1:0-7975 GCA_031379235.1 Opitutaceae bacterium
CCCCCCCCCCCCCCGCTACGCCGCATGCCCGCAACCTCGCCATCGCTTTTGCTTTTGCACCAGAGCCGCGTTTTTGTGGCACTCTCCCATGCGCCGTCTCCTTCCCCTCCTCGCCTTCGCGTTATTCGCCGCCGGTCTGCAGGCCGCGATTCCGTTTGCCCACGACTCCAGCGACCTCAAGCCCGACCCGGCGGTCCGCTACGGCGCGCTGCCCAACGGCCTCCGCTATGCGGTTCGCGCGAACGCCGAGCCGAAGCAGCGCGCGTCGTTCCGGCTGCTCGTCGAAGCCGGTTCGCTCCATGAGAACGAGGACCAGCGCGGCCTCGCGCACTTCCTCGAGCACATGGCGTTCAACGGCAGCGAGCACTACGCGCCGGGCACGCTGATCGAATTCTTCCAGCGCATGGGCATGAATTTCGGCGGCGACACCAACGCTTCCACCGGGTTCGAACGCACGCTTTATCTGCTCGAGCTGCCCGACACCAAGACGGCCACGCTCGCCGAAGGCCTGCGGGTATTCTCCGACTATGCCGGTGGCCTCCTGATCAAGTCTGAGGAAATCAACAAGGAGCGCGGCGTGATTCTCAGCGAGAAGCGCACCAGTGATTCCGTCGGCTACCGCACCGCGCTGGCCACCTACGGCTTCATCCTAGGGGGCACCCGCTTCCCCGTCCGTTTCCCGATCGGTGAGACGCCGGTGATCGAGCAGGCCGGCCGGGATCGGTTCGCCGATTTCTACAACACGTGGTATCGCCCCGAACTGATGTCGGTCGTGGTGGTGGGCGACATCGATGTCGCCGCGGTCGAGAAGCAAATCATCGCCGCCTTCACGCCGCTCAAAGCGCGCGCCCCAGCGCGCGGTCCGCTCGATCTGGGCAAAATCTCCTCGGCCGAAGGCACGCGCGCTTTCTATCACCACGAATCGGAAGCGCCGAGCACCCGGGTCGAAATCGCGACCGCCACGCCCTACACGCACGCCAATGACACGGCCGCCAACCGCCTCAAATATCTCCCGCGGATGATCGCTAACTCGATCATCAACCGCCGGCTCTCCATCCTCGCGAAAAAAGAAAACGCGCCGTTCACCAACGGCAACGCCAGCGTCGAGGAAGCCTACGGTTTCTTCCGGCAAACGTCGGTGTCGCTCACCTGCAAAGCCGACCAATGGGAAGCCGCGCTCGGCGTCGCCGACCAGGAGTTGCGCCGGGCATTGAATCACGGTTTCGAACCCTCCGAGCTACGCGAGGCCGCCGCCAATTTTCGCAATTCGCTCGAGCAAGCCGCCAAGGCCGCGGCCACCCTGCATTCCGACGGACTCGCCAACGATATCACGCAACAGCTCCTCGACCGCGATGTGTTCATGACGCCCGCCGCCGAGCTCGCGCTCTACGGCCCCGCGCTCGACAAGATGACGGCTACCGACTGCGTGACGGCCCTGCGCGCCGCGTGGAGCCCAAAGCACCGCCTCGCCCTCGTCACCGGCAACGCGAAACTCGCCGGCGACGCCACCGCCGCCATCACCCAAGCCTACGCGCGCACCAGCGCCGTCGCCGTCACGGCCCCCGAGGCCATTGCCGACCTGAAGTGGGGCTACACCGATTTCGGTCCCGCCGGAAAAGTCACGAAACGCGATCAAGTCGCGGACCTCGACCTCACCCTCATCACGTTTGAAAACGGCGTGCGGCTCAACCTGAAGAAAACCGATTTCGAGGCCAACAGCATCCGCATCAGCGTGCGCGTCGGGACGGGTGGACTCACGGAGCCGAAAAGCCAGCCCGGCCTCGGCTTCTTTACCGGCCAAACTTTCACCGCCGGCGGCCTTGGCAAGCACAGCGCCGACGATCTCCGGCGCATTCTGGCGGGCAAAACCGTGGGAGCCGGATTCAGTGTCGGCGGCGACGCCTTTGCCTCCGGCGGCAGCACCAACCGCGAAGACCTGCTGCTCGAACTGCAGCTCATCGCCGCACACCTCACCGATCCCGGCTACCGCCCTGAGGCCGCCCGGCAGTTCCTCAAGCAGGTCGATCAAATGTATACGGGCTTCGCCCACACCGCGTCCGGCCCCTACAACCTGGAAATCCCCAAACTTCTGGCGAGTGGCGACCACCGTTTCGGTTTCCCCGCCAAGGAGGAAATGCTCAAGCGCAACGCTGCGGAAGTGAAGGCCTGGCTCACGCCGCAGCTGCAACGCGGCGCGATCGAGATTGCAGTCGTCGGCGATTTCGATCCCGAAGCCACCATCTTGGCCGTCGCGCAGACGCTGGGCGCGTTGCCCAAGCGCGAGCCGAAGCCCGCCCTCGACGAACTACGCGACGTCGCGTTTCCTGCCGCGCCGTTCACCCGGTCGTTCGCGATCGATACGGAAATCCAAAAGGCCGATGTGCGCGTTTACTGGCCGACCACCGACGGCCGCGACATCCGCCGCGCACGCCGCCTCGGGCTCCTCGCCGAAGTGCTCAGCGATCGTCTGCGGATCAAAATCCGGGAGGAACTCGGCGACGCCTACAGCCCCGGCGCCGGCAGCAACGCCGGTGATCTCTATCGCGGCTACGGCTACATCCTCGCCGGCACCACGGTCGAGCCGTCGAAGACGCAAAAAATCGCCGACGTCATCGCCCAGCTCGCCGCCGAACTGGCCGAAAAAGGCGTGACCGAAGATGAGCTCACCCGCGCTAAGGGTCCGATCCTCACCAGCCTCCGGGAAAGTGCCCGCACCAACGGCTACTGGATCGGCAACGTGCTCAGCCGGGCGCAGGAAAAACCCGAGGTGCTCGACTGGTGCCGCACGCGCTACGCCGACAACGAAGCCATCACCGCCGCCGAGCTGAGCGAACTCGCCAAAAAATATCTCGGCGCCGGCCGCGCGAGCCGCGTGGTCATAACGCCGGCGGCGAAACCTGCGGCGAAGCCGTAGCGCAGAGAATCATCTTCACGAGTAAACGATCTCGCACCCGCTGCCGACGGCACCGGCGTCCGGCACCCGCTTGGCATTTAGCGTGCAGACCACTGAACACTTTCACCATAGCCGATTCAACCAAGAGCATGGTGTGCCCGCTTTCGTTAGCTCTCTCGCTTGCACAATCCGCCTCCTTTTCACGCGATCCGTGTGACAAAACATCCCCCCATGATCCAAATCACGTTAACCATCGAAGAGAACGACGGAGCCACGAGTTCGCGCGCGGACTTCACCGATTTTGAAAAAGCTACTCAGCTCGAAACAAAAGCACCGCAGCGCATTTCTCTTCGATGGTAGAGGGCCGCGTTTGAACTCCAGACTTTATCGCAACCAGCTCAGCCATCTTCGTATTTTCTCCTCCGTCCCTTCCACTCGGTGAGCCGCTCGATATGATCCTTGCGCTTGTTGGCAGAAAGGCCCGCTTGACCAAACCAGACGAGATCGCAATTTTTCGCGCATGAGCACTCTTCAGGTAAAGCAGACGCTCTCACGCATGTCACAGCGTGAACGTAGTGAGATTCAGCTCTACCTCCTCCGCCTAAAACGCGAGACGCCGGCTTGGAAGCGCGCCACCGCGAAGACCATTCGCGAGATGCAGGCCGGGCGCTATACAACGCTCGATCAACTGAAGGCCCGCCTCAACCACAGGTGAGATGCGCTACCGTCCGATTTTCTCGGACTCGGCCGTCGAGTTTTGCACCACGCTGACCCGGCGGCGCCAGCGGAAGCTACTGGACCGCGCGCAGGAGCTGGCGCGCGATCCGTTTGTGGTCCCCGACTTCACCCGCACCGACGATGAAGGCCGGGCGATCAGCCATCTCCTCATCGACGACTTCATTTTCGGTTACTGGCCTGACCATGCGACCAAGATGGTGATGATCGTCGAAATCGAGGATGCGTCGTAAGCCGGATGACGACGCAGTCCTCGTAGTTCAAACTCCGTGCCTGGCCGTGCTCAAATCACGTGCTTGGTCGTCGCGAGGCGGGCGGTGGCGTCTGGCCCGGCGTCAGTCTCAAATTCAGAACCGGCAGCAAGCACAACAGACCAGCAACCGTCAGCCCGAGGACGGCGTAGCCGGCGATGTCATGCACCGCACCGCCGATCGAATCGGGACCGCGGTTGTAGGCCCACGCGGTGAGGAAGAGGCTGCGCGCGAGATTCGTCACGAAAGCCAGCAGCAGCGCGGCGCAGACAAGCACGATTTTTTTCCACCAACGTTCGAGAAAGACCGCCGCGAGAAACGAGCCTGCGAAAAGACAGCCGGTGAGCGAGCGGATGCCGGAGCACGCTTCTTCGACGCCCACGTTGCCGTTCGGCAGCACGAGCACGTTACCCTGCTGCTCAATCGGCAGGCCGAGCGTATCAAAAACGAAGGCCACCACGGTCACCACCTTGCGCAGGAGAAAAAGATTCAGCTGCGTCTCCATCGCCGAAACCATCGGCGCCGACACCAGCCAGATCAGCACGGGAAAAACAAACCAGGCCGCGAGCCGCAGGCGCGCATCGGAAAAAAAACGGCCGCGCGCCGGCCCCGGCGATTCCGGCGCACACAGGAAAAGCAACGGCAGCACGATGCCGACCGCGCCCACCGTCAGGGCGACGGTGCCGGGCAGCGAAGCGCCCTCCCCGCCCCGGAGCAAAGCCCCCAGGAGAAACGCCGCGATCCCGCATACGAAGACGCCGCCCACGAGTGCATTCAACAGTGGCAGCACGAAGCCCGCCGCCCGCGCACTGCCCGCCGCCGCGCAGGCTTGGAGCGCGCCGAGGATCCGCGCCCACCTATCCTGCACGACGTAAATCGCGAAGACCGGCACGAGCCAGCCGAACGAGTAGTCCGCTTTTTCGCGCCACCAATGCGACTGGTCCAAGGCCACGAACGCAAAAAAAACACCCGCCAGGCCCAGCGCGGCCAAAAACGGGCCGGGCACGGTCGCGCGAAGGTGAAGCCAAGCAGATTTCACGCGGTTTCAGTTCCTCGCGTTCAACCGCGTCGCAACGAGTTCGCGCAAAGGCGGCTCAAGCGACGCGCTGCTCCCTGCGAATCGCTTCACCAGCTCTGCCCACGGAACACTACCAACAGGAACAAGGACCGGCGTAAGATTCTTAAACGGGCCCTCCTCAGATCCTGCATCAATCGCGTTGTGCGTGAAGCCGACCTTCGGCCGCCACGTCAGGGCGTGCTCGCCACCACCAAGGTCGTAGCAGAGCTGAAACCCATCGATTTTCTCCGCGGCATCATACCATACGATAAGCTCGATCGCGGACAAGTCGTCGTCGAACCAGCGCCGGCGCCCGCTCGGCCGTTCTTGTCGCACGTTGCACATTTCTTTTAGCACGCCGCGGAGAATGGCCCCGGGCCAGCGGTTGTCAAAATTCGCCACAAGTCCCTCACACCCGCGCCACCACGATCGAGGCGTTGGTGCCGCCGAAGCCGAAGCTGTTGGCGAGCGCCGCGCGGACGGTTTTACGCACGGCGGTGTTGGGCGTGACGTTGAGCCCGAGCGCGGCCACGGCCGGATCGAGATTCTCGACATTGATCGTCGGCGGCACGATGCCGTGGTGGATCGCCTGCACGGCCGCAAAAACCCCCATCGCCCCCGCACCGCCGAGGAGATGACCGGTCATCGACTTCACGCCGCTCACATGAAGCGCGGCTTTGTTCTCCGCGAAGACGTTCGCAATCGCCGCGGCTTCCTCACCGTCGCCGCCGGGTGTCGAGGTCGCATGCGCCGAAACATAATCAATCTCGGACGGCGCGAGCTTCGCCCGCGCCAGCGCCATGCGCATCGCACGGGCCGAGCCCTCGGCCCCGGGCGCGAGGGACGAAAGATGATAGGCATCGGCCGACGCGCCGTAGCCGCGCAACTCCGCGTAGATCCGCGCGCCGCGACGGCGGGCGTGCTCGAGTTCCTCTAGGACGAATACCACCGAGCCCTCCGCGAGCACGAAGCCGTCGCGATCTTTATCGTAGGGCCGGGAGGCCTGCTCGGGCGCGGCATTGCGCGTCGAAAGCGCGCGCATCTGCGCGAAGGCGCCGATCGCGAGCGGCGTCACGGTGGATTCCGCCCCACCCGCAATCATCACGTCGACATCACCGCGCGTGATCGCGGCGGCGGCTTCGCCGAGCGCGTGGCCGCTGGTCGCGCAAGCGGAGGCGACGCTCATGTTCGGGCCGCGCGCGTCGAGCAGCAGACTCACTTGGCCGGCGAGGAGATTGGGCGCGATCTGGATGATGAAGAACGGCGAGATTTTCCTAAACCCGCCGGCCTTCCAAGTGTCGTGCATCGCCTCCATCTCGGGCAGGCCGCCGAGGCCGACGCCAAGGTTCACACCCATGCGCTCGGCGTCGAACGTCGCGCGGTGCGCATCGAGTCCGGAATCAGCGTAGGCCTCGACTGCGGCGCCGACGCCGAGGTGGGTGAAGCGGCCAAATTTTTTCACGTCTTTCGCCGTGAGCGCCTGCACCATCGGCTCACCGGCTTCGCCGCGGGGGCGGAGCGGAGCCGGCAGTGCGCGCGCGGGGTCGAAGTTCTTCACCTCGCCCGCAATTTGCGCGGTGCAGCCGGTCGCATCGAAGCGCGTGATGCGACCAATGCCGCTGCGGCCCGCGATGAGCGAGGCCCAGGTGTCGGCCGCGGTATTACCGCAGGGCGTGACAGCGCCGATGCCAGTGATCGCCACGCGGCGAACGGAAGAGGACGGGTTTTGCATAGGAAAAGAAAAGTTGAGCGCCGACGATGTTAGTCAGACTTACCCGATGACGTGGCGCGGTTCGCAAGTTGGGCGGGTCTGTAATCGGTCCAGCCTTCACGCGCGCCACCGGTTCCGCACGCCATAAACTCCCGCGGGGACAGGGCACAGACCCGCCCTACTTTCCAACGGCAGCTCATCATCGATTGGAGCATCATAACTAAAACGCCCGCATGAAATCATGGGCGGGCAACGGCGCGGCGGGCGGCGGGGCAGGTTTTTTGGGCGCTGCGGCTTTCGACTCGGGTGGTTTCCCGCGCTCACTCACGTCCTCGCCGCAGAATTGCTCGCGCAATTGCCGGCGCATCGCGTGCAGCATCGCATCGCTCTGCACCGCATCGTCGATCGCACGGGCAAAGAGTAGACCGCCGACGAGCGAGCTCATGAGCTGTGTGACGCGTTCGCGGTTGCGCCCCGGATCGACACAAAGACGGAGCGCTGCGCTGAGGCGGCCGATGTGCTGCGCAAACCCCCGGGCGTAACCCACCCGTGCCGCACCGCGCAACCGGGCCATGTCGGCCCCGACTGATACCACGAGGCAACCGGAACCTCGGTTGTCGCGGTGCCGCGACCCGAGATAGCTGTCGATGAGCAGGCGCGCGCGCGCCGCTGGCGTCGAAGCGGCCGCGATGCGTTCGAGGTTGGGCACCGCGTCGTCGAAGGCCGCGGCGCAGGCTTCGGCGATGAGTTCGGTTTTGTCCTGAAAATGCGCGTAGAATCCGCCGTGGGTCAGGCCGGCGCGGCGCATGACCTCATCGACGCCGGTTTCCGCCACGCCCCGCTCGCGAAACGCCTGGCTCGCCGCATCGAGGATGCGGCGGCGGGTGGCTTGTTTATGGGCGGGCGGGTAACGCATAGCGGGCGTCGTTAGATGACGGTCGTCATACTAAGACAAGACCAAAGATTTCCACCAGCACCCGGCGTGATCGACCCTGCGAGCCGGGCTTTGACTTTCCCCGTCCCGGGGCTTTTGCTCCGCGCCCTTTTCGAGGTCCGCCTCCCGCCGTCCACCACCGCTCATGTCGCAGCTTCACCCTTATTGGCGCATGGAGTATATTGAGGCCCCGCGCTACCCGGCGCACATGCAGCGGCCGTTCACGGAACTGCCCGCGTTGGGCGACGACCGAGCCGCTCTCATTTTGCATCGCTCGGCGTTGAGCTACCTCGTCCTGAACCGCTTTCCCTATAACCCCGGCCACCTGCTCGCCGTGCCGTTTCGCGACGTCGCCGATTTGCCGCAGCTCACCGCCGCCGAGCGCGCCGATCTC
>JANNEY010000067.1:0-2795 GCA_031379235.1 Opitutaceae bacterium
GAATCGGACTCGAACCCGTGGTGTCTACGCCGATGCCGATGACTTTCTCCGGCGAAAAACCACGCGCCTTCCTCGCCGCGGTGAGTGCGGCACGGGTGGATTTTTCGAGCCCGAAAAGGTAGTCGCCCGGATGCTGCCGCGCGAGCTGGTGGTCCCGCGGATCGAGCAGCACGCCCTGGTGTCCGCTCGGATAGTTGACGGTGGCCGCGGCGATCTCCGCGCCATCGGCGCAGCGCACGACGAGCGCGCGGACGGAGTTGGTGCCAAAGTCGATGCCGAGGGTGAACATGGGTGATGGTGAGTGGGAGAACGCGATAGAGTTAAACGATGCTGGGCCGCGAAAGCGGATTTGTTGAGGATGAAATCGTGCGACCGCAACGCCGCTCGCGTCGGGCCAACGCAGTCGCGCCGGCAACCGAAGACCCGGTTGCCGGCGCGAGAGGAACGATGACGCTTAGCTTAGTTGCGCCGTGCCTCGACGATCACGCCGGCGCTGGTGCAGGTCCAGTAGAGGCGACCGTTGCGGGCGACGGTGATGTCGGTGGGCTCGGGATCGCCAGCGTGGACGAGCGTTTTCACCTTCCGCTTCAGATCGTAGGACCAGATTTTGTTCTGGCCGCCATTGGCGCCGGAGACGCCGGGGGTCGGGACTTCAGTCCAGAAGAGCGTTTCGCGTTCGTCGTCGAGCGCGATGCCGACGGGCTTGTTGAGGCCGGTGAGGAGCGGCTTGATCTGGCCGTGCTCGTCGCGCGTGAGGATTACACCGGCGGTGCGGCAGGTCCAGTAGAGTTCGCCGTCGTCCGAGGCGGCGATGTCGACGGGCTCGGGTTCGCCACTGTGGATCAGGGTGACGACGGTGTGGTTGCTGACGTTGACGGCGGAGACGGAGTTTGCGCCCCCCGCGACGCCGGGGGTCGGCACCTGCGTGAAATAGACGCGGCCGCGCTTGTCGATCGCGATGCCGGTGGGCTTGGCGAGGCCGGTGAGGAGCGGAGTGGCGGTAGAGGCGGCCTCGTGCGGCGACTGCTCGAGGATCACGCCCGCGGATTTGCACGTCCAGTAGAGCACGCCTTCGCGATCGATGGCGATGTTGCGCGGCTCGGGCTCACCCTGATGGATCGTGCGGATGGAGCCGTCACCGAGCTTAAGTTCCTTCACGGCGTTGAGGCCGCCGCCGACGCCGGGCGTGGGAATCTCGCTGAAATAAATCGTGCTGCCACCGCGGGCGGCGATGCCCGTGGGCTTGGTGAGGCCGGAAGCGACGACCGTGAAGGTGTAGCCTTGGGCGAAGCCCGCGCCGGTGGCGACGAGCGTCAGCGCGAGGCTGGTGAGAAGACGAGAGCGGACAGATTTCATGCTACGATGGATTTTTGGGATGATGGTTTTCTTGCGCCGCAACCGCCGGTGTCGGCCGTTGTGCCGCGATGAAACGAACAGCGCGGGCGTTTGATTGCGCGGGACGAAAGTGCGCAGGAAGAAATTCCACGGGCGGCGTGGAATAAGCCGTGCAAGGGTCGCTCTCATTCGCACGTGGAGCGCGAAGCTGTAGGTAATCCCCAGGGTGCGTCGGCGGAGCTGGATCTGCTGCAAAGCGGCTACCGCTACGCGTTGTCGCTGACTCATCATCGCTGCGATGCCGAGGACCTCACTCAGCAGGCGTGGCTAAATCTCTGCCGACGCTATGGTATCGCGACTTCGCGCGCCGCACTCTATGCGGCGATTCGAAATCTCTTCATTGATCGATGCCGACGAGCGCGGGTGGTCGCGTTCGACTCTCTCGAATCGGCGCGAGTCGAGGTGGTGGCCGTTCCCGTTCTTGCGCCAGGGACGCTTGACGACCTTGCGGCTCTGCTTGCCGCGCTGCGCCCTGGCGAGCGCGAGGCGATCTATCTGCACCATGTCGAAGGGCGCACCGCCGAGGAAGTCGGGGTGCTCACTGGTCAGCCGCGCGGCACCGTGTTGAGCCTGCTGCACCGGGCCTTCAAAAAACTCCGCGACGCGGCGGCGGCGCCACGGTAGCATCGGCACCGCGCAATCCACCGCCGCTCTCCTTCGTCTCTTTTTCCGCAACCATCGTGGCCGATTTCGAATCCGACCTCCGCCGGCACTACGGGAGCCAGCAGCTCTCGGACGCACGCGCGCATGCGATTCTCGCGGCCGGGCGCGCGGCCGTGTTACGCGCGGGGCGGCGGCGATGGCTGGGGGGAATGGCGGCGGCGATCCTCCTGGGATTGGGGGGCGCGGTGACGTGGTGGGGCGGCGCGCAACGCATCAACGTGCAGGACGCGGCGGCGGCGGTGGTGGTGCATTTTGCGCAGCCCGACTACACGATGGCCGAAATTTCAGCCGATCGCGCGACGCTCGAACGGTGGCTACGCGAGCACGGCGGTCCGGCGCACATCGACGTTCCGGCCGGCTTGCGGGAATTGCCGAGCTTCGGCTGCCAGGTGCTTGAGGCGCGCGGGCAAAGCGTTTTCCTGATCTGTTTCTTCCTCGATTCCCTGCCGGTCGCACCCGGCACCATGCCGCCCAAGAAGGACATGGTTGTGACCGCGCTGGACGGGACCGTGATGAAAAAAGTGCGTCCACTCGTGCACCTCGTCGTCGTGCCGCGCGCGGCGTTTCGCGACGTGCCGGCGCCGGGCACACGGGTAATACCAATAGCCGATAGCTTTTACGCTTCCCAAGAAAGCTGAAAGCGTGCAAACAGGGAGGATGGCCCGCCACTTACCGCCGCTGGGAGAAGAACTGGTGAAGGAAATCGAAGCGGCGTGGGAGCGGCCGCAGGCGGACTG
>JANNEY010000108.1:0-7208 GCA_031379235.1 Opitutaceae bacterium
CGCGAGGAGCAGACGCTCATCTTGCAGCGCGCCTCGCTCGCCACGGATCGGCTCGCGCTGCTTTTGCACAGCATGATCCGAGACCAACTCGCGCCGCCGGCGAAAATACACACGCTGCGCGCGGAGCACGCGGATCACTACCAGCGCAAGGACTACTTCCGTTGCGAATCGATGGGCGCGCTCATCCGTGAAAATCTCGAGTCGATCCGCCGCGACATCGGCAAACCGATCGTGCCGGAGCTGGTGCCGGAGTGAGTTCTGCATCGTCCACGGGCGCACCTCGAAGGTGTCGGTGGGGGTCGGAGTCTTGACGGATCGGCGGTTTCCAACCGCCGCCGCGACACGCCCGGCCGGGCGCTTGGAAAGCGCCCCTCCTTCAGGCGCCGCGTTTCCGCCAAGCCAACAATACGCCCCGCCCTCGCAACGCACGACTGCGCTCTGGATTTTTCCACGGCGCAATGATTGCCTTGCCTCGCCCTGTCGCGCTTTCCCCTTGGCGCGGCGCTAACCCCCACCCCGTATGTCTCCCTTCCTCGCCGAGCTCATCGGCACCATGATCCTCATCACGCTCGGCGACGGTGTCGTTGCCAACGTCGTTCTCCAAAAAACCAAAGGCAACAACAGCGGCTGGATCGTCATCACGACGGGCTGGGCGCTCGCCGTCACAGTGGCCGTCTACGCGGTAAACTCCTTTAGCGGCGCGCACCTGAATCCCGCCGTGACGATCGGTCTCGCCGCCATTGGGAAATTTTCCTGGGCCCTCGTGCCCAGCTATGTCGCCGCCCAGATGATCGGGGCGTTTCTCGGCGCCGTGATCGTGTGGCTCGCCTATCTGCCACACTGGAGCGCGACCACCGATCAAGGCGGCAAGCTCGCCGTGTTTTGCACCGGGCCGGCGATTCGCAGCCCGCTCGCAAACCTCATCACTGAAATCATCGGCACCGCCGTGCTCGTGCTCGGCATCCTCGCGGTGCTGCGGCCGGAAAACCTGGTGCCGAACAGCGGTTTCGAAAAAGGCTTCGCGCCGGCCCTCGTCGGCGTGATCGTGTGGGCGATCGGCCTTTCGCTCGGCGGCCCGACCGGCTACGCGATCAATCCCGCCCGCGATCTCGGGCCGCGGCTCGCCCACGCGTTGCTGCCCATTTCGGGCAAGGGCGGCAGCGACTGGGGCTACGCGTGGATTCCTGTCCTCGGCCCGATCATCGGCGGCGTGCTCGGTGCGGTGGCCTTTAACTGCTGGTGGTAAGACGTCGCCCGAAATATCCCCAAACTATTTTAGCCGCAAAAAAGCCCAAAGGGGCCGGTCCGGCCGGCGCCGATCACCCGCGCGCCTATAGGCGCATTGAGATTTTGAATCGCCCTCGGTTTCTGCGCCTCTTTGCGGCCACTCCTCCTCCGTAATCCCATGAAATACATCCTCGCTCTCGACCAAGGCACCACCAGCTCACGCGCCATCATCTTCGATCACGCCGGCGCCATCATCGCGGCGGCGCAGCAGGAGTTCCGGCAGATTTTTCCCCAGCCCGGCTGGGTCGAGCACGACGCCAACGAAATCTGGGCTTCGCAGTCCGGCGTCGCTGCCGAGGCGCTGCGCAAGGCGAACCTCACCGCGACCGATATCGCCGCCATTGGCATCACCAATCAACGCGAGACCACCGTCGTGTGGGACCGCGCCACCGGAAAGCCCATCCACAACGCGATCGTCTGGCAGGATCGGCGCACGGCGGGCGCGTGCGACCGGCTGAGAAAAGCGGGCAAGGCCGCCATGATTCGCCGGAAGACAGGCCTAGTCGTCGACGCGTATTTCTCCGGCACGAAGCTCGCGTGGATTTTGAAAAACGTCCCCGGCGCGATGGCCCGCGCCCGCGCCGGCGAGCTGGCATTCGGCACCATCGATTCATGGCTCGTGTGGAATCTCACCGGCGGTCGCGTGCATGTCACCGACGTGAGCAACGCCTCGCGCACGATGCTCTTCAACCTGAAGACCTGCGACTGGGACGACGACTTGCTCAAGCTCTTCGGCATCCCGCGATCGATCCTGCCGGCCGTGCGGGCCTCGAGCGAAGTTTACGGCGAGTGCAATCTCTTCGGCGGCGCGATTCCGATCGCGGGCATCGCCGGCGATCAACAGGCCGCGCTTTTCGGCCAGGTCTGCACGCAGCCCGGCATGGTCAAGAACACCTACGGCACCGGCTGCTTCATGCTGATGAACACCGGCACGAAACCCATCGCGTCGAAAAACAACCTGCTCACGACCGTCGCCTGGCGCATCGGCGGGCGCACGGAATATGCGCTAGAAGGCAGCATCTTCATCGCCGGCGCCGTCGTGCAATGGCTGCGTGACGGACTCGGTCTGATCAAAACCTCCGCCGAGGTTGAAGCGCTCGCCGCACAGGTGTCCGACAACGGCGGCGTTTACCTCGTGCCGGCGTTTGCCGGGCTCGGCGCGCCGCACTGGGATCAATACGCGCGCGGCCTCGTCGCCGGGCTCACCCGCGGCACGACGTCCGCGCACCTCGCCCGCGCCGCGCTCGAAGGCATCGCCTACCAAGTCTACGACGTGCTCCACGCGATGCAGGCCGACTCCGGCATCAAGCTGAAGGAGCTGCGCGTCGATGGCGGCGCGTGCGCGAACAACCTGCTCATGCAATTCCAAGCCGACCTGCTCGGCGTGTCCGTCGTGCGCCCGCGCGTCTCCGAGACGACCGCCCTCGGTGCCGCGTATCTCGCCGGGCTCGCCGTCAGCTATTGGAAGGACACGAAGGAAATCGCCGCGCAGTGGCAGGCCGACCGCCGCTTCACGCCCGCGATGAAGCCGGCGCAGCGCAAAAAACTCCTCGCCGGCTGGAACAAGGGCCTCGCGCGGGCGAAGCGGTGGGAAGAGGCCGAGTGATCAACCCGCTCACGCTCCAGCAAAAATCACCCACTCATGCCATCGGCCGCGCCGGTGGCGCAGAAAGATTTGCAGTCCGGGGCGAAACCCCGGGCGGAACGGCACGGCGTGCAGGAAACACACGCTCCACCGGTTCTCTCCGCAAAGGAAATGCACCCGATGAAATTCGATCCGGCACAGCGCTGCGGGGCGATTGGCGTCAATCATTGCACAAAACCCCTTCGCGTCGTTCGCCGCGTGGCTTTTCGCCTGCGGCCAAGTCGTGCGAGAGTAGGCCTGAAACATCGGCCACGCCTCGTTCCCGAGCGAGCGACACGTGCGCGCCAGCCAGCGTCGCACGAGGTCGAATCGTTTGCGCAGCAGCACGACGGCCTGCGCCTCCAGCTCGACGGGCGCGAGTTGCAGAAACATTTCCCGATCGCTTGGGCGCACACCGAGGCGGCGCGAGACGCCCGCGGCATTGGCCACAAACTCGTCGCGCAGCGTGCCGCTCTGCAAGAGGCGCGCGAGGGCGGTGACGAAGTCAATTCCGTCCGGCGATGCGTCTGAGTTTGGCAAGCTCCACCTCCATTTCCGCGGCGTCGGGAATTTCCTCGTCGAGCTCAAGGACCACCGACTCCACGGGCGCGTAAGCCACCACCGCCTGCGCGAGCTCGACGAGTTCCTCCTGGATCGGCGCCGCGTGCGAGTCGGCGTAGCGATTGCCGTGTTTCGAATAGCCCACAATGTGCAGTTGTCGAATCCGCCGCGGCTCGATCTCGCAGAGCCATGCCTGCGGATCGAAACCGTGGTTGCGGCTGTTGATGAAAAGATTCGTGACGTCCAGCAGCAGGCCGCAGTCGGCGCGCTCGCAGAGCGCATTGAGAAATTCCGTCTCGGTCAGCTCGCCCGCAAGCTTCAGGTGCGACGTGATGTTTTCGAGCAGGATGGGTTTGCCGCATTGCTCGGCCAGTTCGCGGGCGTGATCGGCCACGGTTTTCATCGCATCGCGCGCCAGCGGCACCGGATTGAGGTGCCCGAGATCAACCTCGGCGGTGCGCGTGAAGGCGATGTGCTCACTGATCCACACCGGGTTTGCCGCCCGCACCACGCGGGCAAAATGCTCCACCCTCTCGCCATCAAGCGGGCCCGGCGTGCCGAGACTCAATCCCAGGCCATGCACATACACAGGGAGCCGATGCCCCAATCCGGCGAGATGATCGAGGTCACATTCGCCAAAGTGCTCCGCCGTGAGTTCGAGGCAGCCAAGGTCGCGAGGGCGCGACTCAACCCACGCGGCCAGTTCCCGGCGATAGCCGACACCGAGGTGCATCAACTGCCTCCTCCGCATCCACCGCAGCCACCTCCGCCGCCACATCCTCCACCGCCACCACTGCAACTCCCACCCGAGCAACTGCTCCACGACCACCAGCTCGTGCCATCGCGCCCTCCTCCACCGTTGCGGGTGACACGAACGAAAAATAGCGCGCCACCCACCGCCATCATAACGATCAACATCCCCCATTTGTGCATCCCATGCGCGGAGCCGATGAAATAGCGTGCCGCTCCAAGCGCCTCGAACAGCAGGACGCCCGCAATCGTGATCGCCGGATGATCGTAGCCCCGCCAGCGCAGCAGCAACATCGCGATAAACAACACGAGCCACCATTCGAAATACGTGTTGAGGAATTCCTCCCCTTTCATCGTGTGGAGAAAACTGAACCAGCCGCCGTCCGCAGCCGTCGCCTGGGCAAGTTGAGCGATCATGGACATGACGGTTTCGATCTCCCGCGTCACGCCGTCCAATGCGCTTCGATCCAGCGCACCACAGCCTCGACCGCCGGAAGCAGTCTCCGATGCCACCCGATCTCATCGTCGTCGTGGCACCGCCGCGGCTCGCGCTTTAGCGCGAGGAGGTCAGTGAGGACCTGCGCATCGACGGCAAACTCGCGCGCCAGCACCGGCACGCGGGCGACAAAGTCCGCCGGCATCGCCACGCCATGAAGCCGCAGCACTTCGGAAAACTGCACGAACACAGCCGTGACGTTGCGCACCACGAACTGCGCGTAGCTCCGGCGTTCGTTCCGCGTGACAAAGGCGTGGACGAGCCGGAGGCGCAGATTGCGCACCGCCTGCTCGCAGAGAAAACGCTCATGCCGCGGGTCGATGGTCATCGCCGCGAGCGGATCGGCGCCATGCAGCACGCGGTAGTTCCGCCGGATGCTGGCAAACTTGGGCGCAAATGCTCGCACGTTGCGCTCGAAGCCGCGCCGGCCCAGCACAAACGGATCAATGTTCGCGCGCTCCTTCAGCACGAGCGCCACCTTTTCGTGCGCCGCACTGTCCGACTCCCCGAGCACGATCAAAAGGTTTACATCGGACACCCCTTGGATCGCGTTACCACGCACCACGCTGCCATAGACACAGCACGAAAAGAGATTTTCGCCGAGTTGCCCACGCAGGGCCGTGACCGTTTCACCGAGCAGCGACTCATCCTTGGGATTCATCGCCGCGCACCGTTGAAGCGCGATAGCGGCTCGTCAACGCGCGACCTGAGCCTCTGCGCCCCAACTGTCCGCCCTGTCCAATGTTGTCGCCTGCATTGAGCCCATTTCTATGGGTAATACTCCCATGCTTCGCTTTCCCCCAATCCTCGCTCTCGTCGTTCTCACCGTCGGCATTTCCGCCCAAACCGCCCCGCTCCCCGTCACCATCCGCGTCGATGCCGCCAAGACCCACGGCGAGCTGAAGCCCATCTACCGGTTCTTCGGCGCCGATGAGCCGAACTATGCCACGATGAAGGACGGGCGGAAACTCCTCCGCGACATCGGCAATCTCGGCGCGCCGCAGGAATATTTCCGCGCCCACAGCCTGCTCGTGACCGGCGACGGCACGCCTGCCCTGAAATGGGGCAGCACCAATGCCTACACCGAGGACGCTGCCGGCCGTCCGATCTACGACTGGACCATCGTCGACCGCATCTTCGACGCCTATCTCGCCAACGGCGTAAAACCCTACGCGCAGATCGGGTTCATGCCGCAGGCACTCTCGACGAAACCGGAGCCTTACCAACACGAGTGGCGACCGGGCCTGCCCTACAACGACATTTACACCGGCTGGGCCTACCCGCCGAAGGACTACGCGAAGTGGGCCGAGCTCGTCTTCCAATGGGTGAAGCACAGCGTCGCGCGCTACGGCGCGGCCGAGGTCGAGAAGTGGTATTGGGAAGTCTGGAACGAACCCAACATCGCCTACTGGAAGGGCACGCCGGAAGAATTTCGAAAACTCCACGACTTCGCGATCGACGCCGTGCGGCGCGCGTTGCCGACCGCGCGCGTCGGCGGTCCGGACACCGCCGGCGACGGCGGCAAGTTCATGGAAGATTTCCTGGAGCACTGCCTGCGCGGAAAAAACCACGCGACCGGCCAGATCGGCACGCCGATCGATTTCGTCGCGTTTCACGCCAAGGGCACGACGCCCACGTTTTTCGACGGCCACGTGCGCATGGGCATCGGCGGCCAGTTGAAGACCATCGACACCGGCTTCGCCCGGGTGGCGCGCTATCCCGAGCTGAAGGCAAAGCCCATCATCATCGGCGAATCCGATCCCGACGGCTGCGCGGCGTGCCAGGGTGCGCACCTCGGCTACCGCAATGGCACGATGTATTCGAGCTACACCGCAGCGAGCTTCGCCCGCAAACACCTGCTGGCCGAGAAGCACGGCGTGAACTTTGAGGGCGCGACGACGTGGGCCTTCGAGTTTGAGGACCAGCCGTATTTCGCCGGCTTCCGCGCGATGGCCAGCAACGGCCTCACGCTGCCCGTCTTCAACGTCCACCGCATGATGGCCAAAATGTCCGGCCAGCGCATCGACGCGCAGAGCTCCGGCGACCTCGGCGTGGAGGCCATCATCAAGTCCGGCGTGCGCGGCGCGGCCGACATCGCCGCGCTCGCGAGCCTCGATCTCGCGGCGAAGAAACTCGCCGTGCTCGTCTGGCACTATCACGACGACGACGTAGCCGGCCCCGAGGCCGCCGTTTCCCTCGCGATCGCCGGCCTGCCCGCCGGCCTCACGCAGGCGAAGCTCACTCACCACCGCGTCGACGCGCAGCACAGCAACGCCTACGCGCTCTGGCAGTCGCTCGGTTCGCCCGTCGCTCCCAACCGCGCGCAATACACCCAGCTCGAAGCCGCCGCGCAGCTCGCCGTGCTCAAGGATTCAGCCGCGACCGCGGACGTTGCCGCCGGCACCGTCACGCTCAATTTTCCGCTGCCGCGTCAGGCGGTGTCTTTGCTCGTGCTGACGTGGTGATGGGCGGCCGGCGCGCACGCGATTG
>JANNEY010000117.1:0-4797 GCA_031379235.1 Opitutaceae bacterium
GCCGGAGAAAATAGCGTGTCGCGCGGCCGGCATTGCCCTGGATTCAGCGGCATGAGCGAGGGAAACGCTTGAGGCACCCCGGCGATTCCACACCGTCGCCGCAGTGTCCTCGCAATCCGAAGATGAAGCCGCCGCGCCGGCGCCCGAATACACAGCGCGACAGCGGCCGCTGGCGGAGTTTCGCGCCCAACCACGGCGGTTGAAGACACACCCGGCCGAACACGCCGTCTTTGCGCTCGTCAGCCTGCACCTTGTTTTTCTCCCTTGGGCGCTCGGCACGATGCGGCCCTGGGCGCAGTTCATCAGCGCCGGTTTGGCGGTCACGGGTTTCGTTTTGGCCCTGCTGCCGCGCGCCTACACCGGCGAGCATACCGCCGCAGAACCGTTTCGCCTCAGCACCTGGCCCAAGCTGATCCGGTTTCCGATTTTTTGGATCGGGCTCGCGTTGCTCGGCTACATCACGATCCAGGGATTGAATCCCGCGTGGGCTTATCGCACCGACGGAAAAAATTGGTGGATGGCCGCGATCCCGCATCAGACGTGGCTGCCTACGGGCGTGAGCGCGCCCTTTGACGAGTGGAACCAATGGCACCTGCTGCTCATCTACGCGTCCGCGTGGCTCACGGTCTGCACCGTCTGGATCGCATTTACGCGCCGGCGCACCCTCCGCCATCTCCTGATCGTCGTGGCCCTCAACGGCACGCTGCTCGCGCTGTTCGGCGTGCTGCAACAACAGCTCGGCAACGGAAAAATTTTCTCGGTCATCGTCTCGCCCAGCCTCTTTCCCTTCGCCAGTTTCATCTATAAGAATCACGCCGGCGCTTATCTGAACCTTACGCTCGCGGTGGCCGGCGGTCTCGCGGGTTGGTATCACGTGCGGAGCACGCGCCGGCTGCAAAAATCCGATCCCGGCCCCCTGTTCGCGTTTTTCGCCCTCTGCATCGCGGTCGGCGTGATCGCGAGTCTCGCCCGCGGTGCCACCGTGGCGATGCTGGGTTTCGTGCTCGTGGGCGCCGTCACCTTCATCAGCCACCAATTTCGCGCGCCGCGCGCCAGCCAGCGGCCGGTCGTCACGGTGGCGATGCTGCTCATCTTCGCGGCCTTTTTGGCCACCGGCGTTTTTGCGCTCCGCTCCCGCGACGTGCTCAGTCGGCTGGCCAAAGGCGTGACGCAGGAAGACACCGCGCTCGCCGCCCGCCAGCTCGCCACCACCGCAGCCCTTGAAATGCTCGGTGAGCACTGGCTGCGCGGCGTGGGCGCGGGCAGTTTTCATTTTCTCTTCCCCACTTACCAGGCGCGGCATCTGGACTTGCTCGTGAAAAACGGCGAGCAGCGCTACTGGGAGCATGCGCACAACGACCTCGTGCAATTTCCCATCGAGCTGGGCGTGGCAGGCACGGGTCTGCTCCTCCTCGCCGCCGGCTCCTGGACGCGGCGGCTGCTCCGCGAGCGGTTTTGGCGCAATCCGGTCAGTGCGGCCGCCGTGACCGGCGTGATGCTGACGCTGGCCGGCGCGTGGTGGGATTTCCCGTTTCAATGTCCCGCGATTCTGGTCACGTGGTGCGTGCTCTGGGCGGCCGCGGTGATGTGGCCGCGCTTCGAGGAAAAATCCTGACGAGCCCCATCCGCGTCCCGGTCACTCCAAGAACGGCGTGTATTCCGGCACGAGTCGCTTCAGGAGCGCCTTGAGCTGGTTGCCGTCGAGCTCGTAGAGCCGCCGCTCGAGTTCGCGGATGCCGGACTCGCTGAACATCGCGTTGCTCGTGAAGCGCATCACCCGCGGATGGTCAGTCGGCGCGTGGCTTTCGGTCTGATGCCGCAGCTCCTCAAAGAGTTTTTCCCCCGGCTTAAGGCCGGTGAACTTGATCTCGATGTCGTGGCCGAGCCGCAGCCCGCTCAACTCGATCATCTGTCGCGCGAGATCCACGATCTTCACCGGCTGGCCCATATCGAGGACGAAGATTTCGCCGCCATTTCCCAGCACGAAACTTTGTAGCACGAGCCCCACCGCCTCGGGAATCGTCATGAAATAGCGCGTCACGTCCGGATGCGTGACCGTGACGGGGCCGCCGCCAGCGATCTGTTTCCGAAAAATCGGCACGACACTGCCCGAGGAGCCGAGCACGTTGCCGAAGCGCACCGCCATGAATTTTGTTTTCGCCGGCTTCCAGCCGTCGGCCGTCATCCGGCCCTCTTTGGTGGCCGACTCAGTCGAAACCGCCATTGCCATGAGCTGAATTTCCGCGAGCCGCTTCGTCGCGCCCATCACGCTCGTCGGATTGATCGCCTTGTCGGTCGAGATCAGCACGAAGGCATCGACGCCATGCGTGGCCGCGATGCCCGCGAGCTGCCGCGTGCCGAGCACATTGTTGCGGATCGCCTCGGCCGGCTGGCGCTCCATCAGATAGACGTGTTTGTGCGCCGCCGCGTGAAACACGACCTCCGGCCGGTAACGGGCAAAGATAAACTCCATCCGCTCGCGGTCGAGGATGTCGCCCACCAGCGCGACAATCACACCGCCGAAACCCAGCTCGTTTAGCTCCTGTTCGGCGATGAACAGCGCGGCCTCGCTTTGTTCGACCAGCAACAGGCGCTTTGGATGCAACGCGCCGATCTGCCGGCATAGTTCGTTGCCGATGCTGCCCCCCGCACCCGTCACCATAATGCAGCGTCCTTCGATGCGGTGCCGGATGGCAGCCGCATCGAGGTTCACCGCTTCGCGGCCCAGCAAATCCTCGACCTCGACCGGCCGGATGCGCGTCGCCTTCACGCGACCCGACGCCAACTCCTCCAACGAGGGCAGCGTCTCCACCTTCAGGCCGCGCTGCGCAAAGAGCATGACGATTTCGCGCACGCGTTTGGCCGGAGCCGAAGGCATCGCAATGATCGCCTTGGCAAAGGCTGCCCCATGTCGCGCCTCGTCGACCATTTCTGGCCGGCCGACCACCGGCACACCGTGCACAAGCTTGCCGTGCTTCTCCGGATCGTCGTCGAAAAAGACCACCGGGCGGAATCCCCGCGATGGCGCCGTGATGAATTCCTTCGCCAACGAGGCCCCGGCATCACCCGCGCCGATAATCGCGATCCGCTGCTCGGGCGCGCCTAGGATCGCGCGCTTCGCCCCGCTGAGACGTTCGCGATAAAGCCGCGTGCCGATTCGCCCGAGGCAGAGCGCCCCAAGACAAAGCATGAAATCCGTCAGGAGCACTCCGCGCGGCGGCGCCACCTCGATCAGACCAATCATGCGGATGAACAGCAGCGCCGCACTCGAAGCCAGCATCGCCCAAATCAACCGCAGCAGATCCGGGATGCTGAAATACGTCATCAGACTTCCGAGCTGGCGCGCGACCACCAGCGCCACGAGTTTTATGCCCACCACCAGGGCGAGAATGCGCAGCCGTTCCTGCTGATAGGAGTCAGGCACGATGAACTCGAAGCGGATTTCGTAGGCCAGGTAGAAACTCGCCGCGATCACCGCCGCGTAGAGTAGCGCCAAGATCACCGTGCGCCGGTTTTGCGACCAATCGACCAGGGGATTGTGAGCGGTCGGCGGCATCAATGCGAAGGTTGGCGGGGAGCCGCGCTGGGATTGAACTCCGGCATCGTCGCCTCACCCTCGGCGCTCACCCCGCTCCGTGCGAGCACGGCTTTGATCGTGAGAAGCATGATTTTCAAATCGAGCCAGAATCCGTGTCGCTCCACGTAGTGCACGTCCCATTCAAATTTCTCCTCCCACGTGAGGCCGTTGCGGCCCCGCACCTGTGCGAGGCCGGTCAGCCCGGGCCGAACTTCGTGGCGGCGCGCCTGCCGCGGCGAGTAGCGCGCCAAATATTGCACGAGCAGCGGGCGCGGTCCGACCAGACTCATTTCGCCCCGCAGCACATTCCACAGCTCGGGCAACTCGTCCAACGAGGTCGAGCGCAGCCAGCGGCCAAACGGCGTGAGCCGCTGCGCATCCGTCAACGGCTGCCCGTCTGCCTCGCTCGCCGCCCGCATGGAACGAAATTTCACCAGTTCAAAAACCTGCGCCCCGCGTCCCGGCCGCACCTGCCAAAAAAAAACCGGTGAGCCCAATCGTAGGCGCACCAGCAACGCCACGATTCCCAACAAGGGAACCCACAGCGGCGCGGTGACAATCACCGCGATGAGGTCGAAAGCGCGTTTGAGCATCGCAGGTCCCGCCATTTGCACCGGCGCGAGTCGGCGATGGCGAGCAATCCTTAAGTAATCACCGCAGCCCGGCGGGAAAGCCCCCAATTTTTACGGGTGTTTCGCAACGGCCTTCACCGCCGCGACGACCCGCTCGAGATCGGTGGGTTGCAGGTTCGAGCCCGAAGGCAGGCACAGGCCGCGCTCGAAAAGTCGCTCGGCCACGCTGCCACCGTAAGTTTCGCACCCGGCAAAAATCGGCTGCAAGTGCATTGGTTTCCAGACCGGCCGGGCCTCGATGTTCTCCGCCTCCAAGGCCAGCCGCAAAACCTCGCGATCCGCGCCGAACGCGACGGGATCAACTTGGAGGCACGTGAGCCAGCGGGTGCTGCGGCCCCACGCCGCTTCGGGCATGAACGTGATGCCCGGCACGTCGGCCAACGCGCGGCGGTAGGATTCGCAATTCGCCCGGCGCGCTTGCACCCGCTCATCGAGCACGCGCAACTGCCCGCGGCCGATCGCGGCCAGCACGTTGCTCATGCGGTAATTGAAACCGAGTTCCGAGTGCTGGTAGTGCGGCGCCGGGTCGCGCGCCTGCGTCGCCCAGTAACGCGCTTTCTCGATCAGCTGCGCGTCGTTCGAGACAAG
>JANNEY010000130.1:0-13715 GCA_031379235.1 Opitutaceae bacterium
CGCCTGCAAGGCGAGACCGGCGTGCGTCCGACGGTGACGCGCTTGTCCGAAGAGGAACTGCACGAAGCCGAGGCAGTGATCCGCCGGCTGGCCGGCCAGCCGCACGGGCTCTCGTTTTATGTCGAGTTCGCACTTGCCCACTACCGTGAACCCGTGCGGCAAAAGCTGCTTGTCGAGGCGGTCGAGGCCTACATCGCGGCCAAAGAGCACGAATTTTCCAAGGACATGATTTCCGGGGCTTATCTGGTGCGTCTCCGGCGCGAGTTGCGCCAGTTGCTTTCGCGCTGCCCGGTCACTTCGGTGTCTGACCTGACGCCTCAGCGTCTCGTCGCCTATTTCGAATTCGGGTGCGCCTCAAGCAAGACCTATAACAACCGTCGTGGTGCCCTTTCGGGGTTCCTCAAGTTCGTCCTGCAACGCGAGTGGATCGCGGCGAATCCGCTGGCGAAAATCCCGGCGCACCGGATTCGTCGGAAACGCACCGGTGCGGCGACGCTGGGGGCAGCGCAGACGAAAGCCCTGATGGAATTTATTGAGGCTAATCATCCGGCGGCAGTCCCGTTCTTCGCGCTCTGCCTTTTCGCGGGCATCCGACCCTGCCTGCGCGGCGGCGATATACTGCGGCTAAAACCAGAGCACGTCCGGCTCGCCGAAGGCATTATCCGCATCGATGGTGAGGTTTCCAAAGTTCGCGAACCACGCACAATCACGATTCAACCCAATCTCGCAGCGTGGCTGCGCGCCTATCCGCTGAATAAATTCCCGATTATCCCGGCGAACCTCCACCGGCTACGGCGGCTACTCCAGCGTCGGCTCCAGCGGCGGCCTGCGTGGTGAGAAGCGCAGCCTTTTCGAGGGCGGCGTGCCGCGAGGAGTTTGTCACTCCGTCCCGAAACTGAACCGCCCCCGGCGAATTACCATGTGGAAAGCCTCGGCCTTTTGCCTCCGCGGTGAGGCCGGGCCATGCTGAAGCACGGGTGCGACCACCCACGCTGTGTCACAAGGATTCACCATCGGCTTCATCACGCCCACAAGTCGGTTTGCGGGCGACGGTGACGCTCGAACGCGGGCGTTCATAGCAGTGCACTGAGCAATTTTCCCAGCGCGGGCAAACTGAGCACCTCCGTTTCGGCATCCAGCGGGAATCGCTCGCTGCCGGGATAAACGACAAAACGTCTGGCGGGCTTCAAGTCGGCGCAGGCGAGATGAAAACCACGTTCCAATTTCGGCGCTGAGCTGCGCTTGATTTCAACGGCCCACAACTCGCTGCCCGGCAGGGTGAGGACCAAGTCGATTTCCGCGCCGGCCGCGGTCCGGTAAAAATTCGCCTCGGTCCCGCGTGGTGCCAGGGCGAGCAGGGTTTCGATTACGAAACTCTCCCAACTCGGGCCGACCACCGGATGCCCGAGCAGTTGCTCCTTGGTTCCCAAACCGAGCAAAGCATGGGCGAGGCCGCTGTCGCGCACGAAGACTTTCGGCGCTTTGACGAGGCGCTTGCCGACATTGCGATGCCACGCGGGCAGCCGGCGGACGAGCAGCAGATCGACCAGCAGATCAAGGTAACGGGCCACCGTCTTGCCATCGACGCCAAGACCCTGCGCCAGCGTGGCCGCGTTGTGCAGGCCGGCCTGATGGTGCGCAAGCATCGTCCAGAAACGCCGCAGCGTTTCAGCCGGGATGCGGGAACCGAACTGCGGAACGTCACGCTCAAGATAGGTGCGGATGAAATCCTCGCGCCAGTCCAGGCTGAGCCGGTCGCTCGGCGCCAGAAAACTGGAGGGAAATCCGCCGCGAACCCAAAGACGGTCCATGCGGTCGCCGCCGACTTCCATTGCGTCAAAAGGAGCCAGTTCCAGATAGGAAATCCTCCCGGCCAGACTTTCACCGGACTGTTTCAGCAATTCGACCGAGGCCGAACCGAGGAGCAGGAATCGGCCGCCCTATTTTCCGCGTCGACGGCCCTGGTCGATCAATCCGCGCAGGGTCTGGAAAATTTCCGGCGCACGATGCACCTCATCCAGAATGACCAATTCGTTTTCGTGCTCGGCGAGGTAGCGTCCAGCGTCCGCCAGCTTCGCGCGATCGGCCGGCGATTCCAGATCGAGATAGAGGGACGATCGCGTTTCCCCAATCTCCAAGGCCAGTGTTGTCTTGCCCACTTGCCGCGGTCCCAACAGTCCGACGGCCGGGCTATGGTCGATGGACTCGGCCAGCTTTTCATGAATGCGACGCCTTATCATCCTTGTAATAATGGCATCATGTGCCATTATTACAAGGATGATGTCCGCGCGTTTTAGACGCGACTTGCGGTGCAATCATTGTTCGTGGACCGAACAAAAGCGGCTCCACAGGCAGTCAGAAATTTGTCACGGATTTGCCAGCAACTCCGTTTCCAACTTGTTTTTGCTGCATCTCTCCGCATCGTATCGCTTGTTCTAATTCACTCACAAACAACTTAAAGCACGCTTAACAAAGCCTTTCAGTTATCAGGCCATCGGCGGTTCGAATCCCCCCCTCTCCGCCAGTTTTCCGCATCACGAACTTCGTGATGCGGTTTTTTTTTGGTGCCGGAAGAGAACATCCATCCGTGCATGCGGCCACCCGCGGTGCTCGGCGATTTTGTTTTTCCGCCGATTTCTTCCCTTGTCGTTGAGCGTCGCATGCAATTCTTAGGGGCCTGACGCAGGCCCCACCTACCCCATGAACCTCCATCGTTTTGTCGCGCTAGCCACTGTCGTGTTTGCCGCCTCCCGCTCGCCCGGGGCCACGCCCGTGAATCCAACCCCGCCCGAAGACGTCGTCGCCCTCTCGCCTTTCACGGTCTCCGACACCGACGACAAGTCTTGGCTCGCCACTACGACGCTCATCGGCAGCCGCACCAATCAGGAGCTCGCCAAGCTCCCGGTCACCGTCGACGTCATCACCGCGGAGTTCATGCGCGACCTCGGGGCCTTTAACATGGAGGACGCCGCGCAATACGTTGCGGGCGTCAACGTCACGCCGCGGCTCGAGTCGCGCAACGACGACCGCATCACCTACCGCGGCCTCAGCGGCAACGGCAGCTCGCGCAATTTCTTCACGTGGTTTGTCCCGTCCGACGCCTACAACGTCGAGCGCTTCGATTTCAACAAGGGCTCGAATTCGCTCATGTTCGGTGACTCGAACCCCGGCGGCCAGGCCACGATCTACACGAAGCGCGCGCGGTCGCGCAATTCGCAGGAGCTTTTCGCGAGCGTCGGCTCCTACGACGCCTACCGCGTGCAGCTCGATGTGAACCGGAAGATCACGAACAACTTCTTCGCGCGCGTGAACCTCGTGAACCGTCGCAACAAGACCTACGTCAAGGGCACCAACGACGTCTTCCGCGCTGGCGATCTCGCGCTCACCTACGAGCCGTTCAAGACCACGACGATCCGCGTGGAGTTGGAGCGCGGCGAGACCCACCGGGTGCGCGCTGATAGCGCCCTCGCGATCAACGATGTCGCCGCCGCCGGCCGCGGTTTCAGCTCCAACAACCAGTGGTATTACACGTCTGACGGGGAAATTTTCCTCCGCACCGCGACGTTTCCCGTGCTGGCGACGGATCGCAGCGGGCCCTCGGGCAATCAGGTTTCGCTGCTGCAGGGCCAGACGCAGGCCGTGCGCCTGCCCAACGGCACCTTCAAGACCTTCAGCGGCTTCGACCAATACACCAACATGCTCGGCACGGTGGACTACAACAACCGCATCTTCAACGTCGCCAACGTCACCGTCGAGCAGCGCATCGGCAAACTCGCGCTCGAGTTCGCCTTCAACCAGCAGTTCCAACACGAGGATCGGAACGACAATTCCTTCGGCACTTCGCAGACGCCGCCCGTGCTGAGCGTGGACAGCACCGGCCGCCCCTACATCGAGGAGGCGCTGGGCGGCCAAATCTACAAAATCTTCGGCAATGTGGCGAAGGCCGGTCGCGTCGCGGCGGTGTATCCCTTCGACTTCGGCCGCTTCGGCAAGCAACTCCTCGTCGTCACCGCGCTCAAGCAGCGCGACATGAAGCTCTCCCGGCGCACCGGCGTCGCCAACGAGCTCGGCACCGGCACCTACGTGAACAACGGCGTCCGCCTCCGCGCTTATCTCGACGACCCGGGTTTCGGCACCACCAAGTATTGGGATCAGTTTCTCCTGCCCAACCTCAAGACTACGCCCGAGTTCAAGCCCGTGATCTACGAGAGCACGACCGTCACCGGGCCCTACGTCGACATCCGCTATGCGCAGACGCAGACCGCCTCGCTCTCGGGCGAGTATTTTGGCGGCCGCGTCCATTCGCTCGTCGGCATGAGCTGGAACAGTCTCTCGCGCAAAATCCCGAAGGAGATCGGCGGCTACCCCACCGATGCGCGGGGCAACTTCCTCCATCCCGGCATGCCGTGGGACAACCCCGGCGTCTACACTTACGACCCGCGCTTCGATCTCGCCGCCACGAGCCAGATGGCCGGCGCGAGCGTGTCCGTGCTGCGCGGCGACACCATCAGCATGAATGTCTACGGGGTGAACTCGGAGTCGTTCAACTGGCAGTCGCGCCAGGTGTTCTTCGGCCCCGACATCGGGCCCGTCCGCGGCAAGACCAAGGAAGTCGGCCTCAAGGGCGACCTATTCCAGCGCAAGCTCACCTACACGCTCGGCGTCTACGACCTCAAGCGCGTCAACGCCGCCTACGCGTGGCTGCCCGATGTGCTCAACCTCACCCAGCTCGAGGACCTCATCAACCCGAACAACATTCTGGCGAGCGATCCAAAATACGTCACCGTCGTCAACGGCCTCAACAACGAGCGCCGCACCGTGAATTCCAACGAGCAGTCGCGCGGCCTCGAGCTCACGCTGCAAGGCCAGCGCTGGAAAGGCCTGCAGACGCGCGTCACGTTTTCCACCACGAAGGTGCGGGCGCAGGCGGACTTCGCCCAGTTCCGCGCCTATCTGAAAGCGGCGGAAGATCGCACCGCCGCCGCCACCGCGCCCGGCGGCACGGCCTCCATGGCGGAGCCCGTCGCCGTCCTGAACAACGCCCGCACCGTCCTCGGCTCCAACACCCTCACCGACGCCGTCGCCGGCCGCCGCAGCTCGCCCTACACCGGCAGCTTCGTCACCGACTATCAGGTCCCGGGCGTCCGCGGCCTGCGCCTCGGCGCCAGCGGTGTCTTCGGCCCCGACTACAACGTCGCGATCTTCGACGGCGTGAGTTACAAGGCCGGCGCGAGTTTCCCGCTGAGCGGCTACGTGCTCTACGACCGCCGCGTGCGGAATTATTTCACGACCTTCCGCCTCGGCCTGCAGAACATCTACGACCCCGTGATCGGCAACAGCCGCTACCGGATCACCGGCGCCACCTCGTTTAATGCCACCACGAAACGCCCCAACTACATCTACCGCTACGCCGAGCCGACGACCTGGAGCTTCAGCGTGACGACGCGGATGTAAGCGGCTGGCGTCATTCGGCAGGAGCCGGTCTCGGACTTGACGTTCGCGCCATGTCACACCTCCCTGTGTGCCATGGAGACGACGACCACCACGCGCGAATTCATCCGTGATTTTGCCCGGATCAAGAAAGCCGCGAGCAATGGTCACGAAGTCATCGTGCGCGATCGTCGGGGCCAGGCCTTTGTCTTTCGGGCAACGGGAGCCGGCCCCTCGTTGGGTGAGCAGCTTTCCGATTTGCGCGGCGCCATCCGCACCGGGACTCGTGTGAAGAGCCTGCGGGGTTTTGGCCGCAATCGCGCGTGAAGCCAGTTGCAGACACCGGTCTATTGGTGGGTTTTCTGGACGCATCGGATCAGTATCACGAGTGGGCCGCCGGATGTTTCGGTGAACTGCGCACGGCCCTCACGACCTGCGAGGCTGTGATCGCCGAGACGGAATACCTCGCGCCCGGTTCCGGGCCTTTGCTGATGGAGATGGTGCGCCGCGGCACGCTGCGCATCGTTCCCCTCCTGCCCGCCGAGGCCGAAACTCTCGGCGTGATGATGAAACGCTATCCGAAAATGCAGTTCGCCGATGCCTGCGTCGTCCGCCTGAGCGAGACTGTCGCCGACGCGGTGGTTTACACGACCGACAAACGGGATTTCTCGGTTTACGGCCGCCATCGCAATCAAGCGATCAAGACGGTCACCCCATAATCCCGCCGAACGCCGCCCGCGCGGCCAACAATCGGATCGCCCTCGGCAAAGCGGCGCGTTAAACTGGCCGCGCATGAAAAAGCTACCCCTCGCGCTTTGGCTGATCAGCGCGCTCAGCGTTCTCCTGAATCCCGCGTGGGCCGCGGACACGAAAACGACGGAGGCCAAGCCCCGCGACGTGCTCAGCGCGTCCGCCGATCGCGCCGACGCCCTCTACCAGCGCGGCGAAACCGTCACGTTTATCATCGAGCTCAAGCACGACGATCAACCCGTCGCCTCGGGCGAAGTTGAATGGACGCTGACCAAAGACGGCGTCGCCCCGACCCGCAGCGGTCGCGCCAAGCTCGAAGGTGGCAAGGCGCACGTGACCGGCTCGCTCGACGAGCCCGGTTTCCTGCAGTGCCGCGTGACGGCGCAGGCCGGCGAGGCGAAGCTCACCGCGCTGGGCGGCGCCGCCGTGTCCCCCGCGGAGATCAAACCGAGCGCCCCGGTGCCGGATGACTTCGAGGCCTTTTGGGCCGTGCAGAAAAAGTCCCTGGCCGCGGTGCCGATCAACGCCCGGCTCACGCCCGTGAAGTCCACGCGCGAAAACGTGGAGACATTCGATGTGCAGGCAGACAGCGTCGGCGCGCCCGTTTCGGGATATTTTGCGCGGCCGGCCGGGGCCAAGCCGCGCAGCCTCCCGATCATTCTCACCGTGCATGGGGCGGGCGTGAACAGCTCGAACCTGGGCGGCGCCGTCGGCTGGGCCAGCTCGGGCGCGCTGGCCATGGACATGAATGCGCACGGGCTGCCCAACGGGCGCGACAAGACGTTCTACGAGGCGCTCGCCGCCGGCGACTTGAAAGACTACCGGATCCGCGGCCGCGAATCGCGCGAGACGATTTATTTTCTCGGCATGATGCTCCGCCTCGTCCGGGCGATCGACTTCCTGACCGCGCAGCCGGCGTGGGACGGCAAGACGGTCGTCGTCTCCGGCTCGAGCCAGGGCGGGTTCCAGGCCATCGCGGCGGCGGGACTGGATGCGCGAGTTACCTTCTTCGCCGCGGGCGTGCCGGCGGGTTGCGATCACACCGGCGGGCTCGTGGGCCGCATCGCGGGCTGGCCGAAATTCATTCCCACCAAGGAAACCGCGCCGCCGGCCGAAGTGGTCGCCGCGGTGCGCTACTTCGACTGCGTGAATTTTGCCGCGCGCGCCAAGGCGCCTGGGTTTTTCACGGTCGGCTTCATCGACACGACCTGCCCGCCGACGAGCGTCTACGCCGCCTACAACGCGCTCGAAGCCCCGAAGGAAATCCATCACGATGTGGCGGCCGGCCACACCAACACGCCCGCCGCAAGCGCCGCGATGCGCGCCGCCGTGCTAAAGCACTTCGCGGCGCAACGCTGAGCAAACTCCAATCGCCGTGCTCAGCGCCAACACGCGCACCGGAGCTGCCGCCGGCCTCAGCGGCGTCTACGGCCCCGACTACAACGTCGCGACCTTCGAAGGCGTGAGCTAGAAGGCCGGCGCGCGCCTGCCGTTGAGCGGCTATCTGGTCGACGATCGCCGCGTGAGAAAAACTTTCACGACCTTCCGGCTCGGCCTGCAGAACATCTACGACGTCGTAAACGGCAACAGCCGCTACCGAATCACCGGCGCGACCTCGTTCAACACCACGACGCGCAAGCCCAACTACATCTACCGCTCACGCCAAGCCGACGACGTGGAGCTTCAACGTGTCGACGCGGCTGTGAGGTGGCGCTCGGCCGTTCTGGCGTAATGTGCCACCTTGAGCAACTGACTAAGTTCGAGTCTTGGGGCTTGGTTTGCACACGGGAAGCCTTATGAAATCGTGCGCAGGCTCATGGCGCACCGATCTCATACGTTCCTCTCGGCGTTTACCGGCCTTGGCGGTCTCGATCTAGGCCTAGAAACAGCCGGCTTCAGAAACATCGGATGTATCGAGTTCGACGATGTTGCGCGTGCTAGCATCCGCGCGAACCACCCGCGACGTCGGCTTATCGAACCGCACGATATCACCGCAGTGGGATCTGCGCTCAAGCCCGCGCAACTGGGCATTAAGCGCCGTGAACTGTTCATCCTAGCGGGTGGTCCCCCGTGCCAGCCATTCTCGAAGGCTGCACAGTGGTCGCATCGAGCGATGCAGGGCATGAAGGACCCGCGCTCGAAGTGCTTCGCCGGCTTCATCCATCTCATCGAATCGTTCCTTCCTAAAGTAGTGCTGATCGAAAACGTCCAAGGATTCGTCACCGGTCGCGCAGGCGCGCTTGCGCGGCTGCGCCGGAGCCTTTGTGAGATTAACCGAACGCACGGCACGCGATACCGAATCTCGCACCGCATAGTAGACGCCGCCGACTTCGGCGTGCCGCAGCGCCGCAATCGCGCGATCATCGTCGCGCTTCGCGAAGGCGGTCGGTTCAAATTCCCAGAACCGACGTCGGCCGGGAGCCCCGTTAGTGCATGGGCGGCGCTTCGCTCGCTGTCTCATCGCAGGTGGCCGAAGAAGCCGCTCCGACATTGGGCGAAGCTCCTGCCGAGCATTCCGGAAGGCTCCAACTACCTCTGGCACACCCGCTGCGGTGGTGGCGAGCGACTGTTCGGCTACCGCACTCGCTTCTGGTCCTTCTTGCTCAAGCTCGCGAAAGTTGCGCCGTCTTGGACGATCTCCGCACAGCCAGGCCCTTACACCGGGCCTTTCCACTGGGACAACCGGCCGCTCACGCCCGCCGAGATGCTCCGACTCCAGAGTTTCCCGTCGTCGTGGAAGGTGCGCGGCGGTCATGCGGCGCGTGTCCGCCAAATAGGCAACGCGACGCCACCGTTACTCGCAGAGGTCATAGGAAGGCAGATCGCCGTGCTGCTACTTGGAAAGAGGTTTCGCGGTAACCCACGGCTCGCAATCGCGAATCCCGCGTGCAAACCTCCCGCGCCGCGGCCGCCATCCGCAGTGCCGCCCGAGTTCCTGCCGTTAGTCCGACGACACCGCGATCATCCCGGCACGGGCCTCGGTCCGGCCCCAATTTCAATCCAACTCCCCGATGCCAACAAAGCCCGCCACGCGGCCTAAACTCGCAAAGCTAGTCGATGCACCGGCGGCTCAGAGGCGATTCAGCCCGCTCGACCTCGCCCTCGATCCTGAGAATCCTCGCCTCCCACCCGCGTTCAAGAACCGGCCGGAGAAACAGATCATCGAGGTCATGCTCGACCGATTCGCAATCCACGAGATCGCTGAGTCCATCTGCACGGCTGGCTTCGTCCCGCTTGACCCGTTCGTTGCCTATGACGACGGCAAACGGGTCGTCGTTCTCGAGGGCAATCGCCGACTTGCCACTCTCAAGCTCTTCCTAGATCCGTCGCTCACTCCTGAACGCTACAAAAATACTTGGGCCGAGTTCCGCGAGCGGCTGAAGCCCGAAACTAAGAAGGCGATCGCTGAGATCAGCGTTCTCGTCTACTCCAGTCGTCGCAACGCGGATGTTTTGGCTTATATCGGCTACCGCCATGCGAGCGGTATTCTCGGGTGGGAAGCGGAGGAGAAGGCGGCCTTCATCGCCCGGCTACTTGAGGACAAGGATATCGGGTGGAGCTATGAGGAGATCGCGAGGACGATCGGGTCGAAGGCACCGCATGTCGAGAAACTCTACGTCGCGCATCGGCTAATCGAGCAGGCCACCGAACTTGATATGGCCGGCGCCGACCGGATGCGCAGCTCGTTCGGTGTGCTCACACGTGCGCTTCAGTCGCCCGGTGTCCAAGAATTTCTCGGCGTCAAGTTCCCCCGTGATCCGAAAAAGAGCCAAAACCCAGTCACCGCGTCGGAGAGGGACTTCGAGGACTTCGTTCGCTGGACGTTCGGCACCGACGAGGTGAAGCCGCTACTTGAGGATTCGCGTGACCTCACGAAGTGGGGCCAGATTCTGAAGTCGCCCGAGTCGACTCAATACCTGCGGACCGCTACGGACCCTCGATTCGACCGTGCCTATGCGAAGAGCGGTGGTTTGAAACAGGGCCTCGTTGACTCGCTTCTCGGCGCTGCGGAAAACCTTGAGTATGCGGTCCCGCTCGTCCGGCAGCATCGCGGGGACCCCGAAGTTGAGAGGGCGATGGAGCGTTGCGTGGACTACGTCGCACAGATGCTGGTGCAATTTCCCGGTATTGCGAAACGACAGGGTCTTAAGATCGAGGATGCTCCTCCCGCCTGACAACTACTGGGGGAAGACCGAAGTGCTCGCCAGTTGGGTCGAGCTCTGCGCGCTCGTCGAAGATGATAGCTTCGTCCCACGCGGGCACGTGCTCGACATGCTCAGCGACTCGAATCTGTTCGCCGACGGCGCGGGAGCCGACAGCACTAGCGATACCTCCTCCGCCGCAGCGACCGCGGAAATCTGGCGAACGCTGCAGCGCCGACAACGCCTGATGGGCGGCAGCTGGCCCTACGTCCTCACCGACGAGTCGCTAACGCGGCGCGAGGGCTGCCGGAAACTCGGTGAGGTAGTCTCTTATGCAACGATGCTGCTGATCGAGGCTGCCGCAAAGGGTTGGTTCCGCAGCCTGACGATGACGAAGAACGACGAGGTCAGAACACACTTTGAGGGCATCGTCGCCACAAGTCTCGGCCGGCTCTGCGGCGGTCAGGCCTCCCGGTTCGGGGCTCCGTTCCCATCTGAATGGCCGAAGGGATTTTCGCGCCGCGTTAAACACCTCGCCAGCGTCTTCGGCCTCGTGTCCAACGATGTCGAGTCTGCGAAGCTAACGAGCCCCAAGCAACAGGATGGGTCGCTTGACGTCGTAGCTCGGTGGAGGATAGGCGACGAGGAGGCTGCGAGCGCTTACCTTCTAGTGCAGTGCGCCACGGCCAAGGCATGGCGTCGTGAGAAGTTGGGTGAGCCAAAGATGGCTATGTGGAGCAAGCTCGTATCTTGGGACGGCCCAACTCTCAGGGTTCTCGCGGTCCCATTCAGCATCCGCGGCAAAGACGAACTCTACGGGGCGTCAGTGGACTACGAATGGGCACTCATTCTTGATCGCTTCCGAATCGCGTGCGGCGAGCCAGACAAATCGATCGACAGCGATCTGCGAGCGGAACTCGTCGCGTGGTGCCGTCGGAAGTTTGCGGCGTTGCCCGCGCAAGCGGCATGACTGTCGGTTCGCGCTGCGCTTGTGAATTTCTCCACCCGTTCCCGTTTGCAACGTTGTTTAGTCGCAGCTGAGAGCTAAGAGCTAATTTTACGCCAACTCTCACGACTCAGATCTTCGCTCGCATCTCCGTGATCTGTTTCGTCGCGATGCCGATGGGGCGGTCGAGGGGGACGCCGGCGCAGCCGAGCAACGTCGTGAGGAGGTCGCCTTGGTTGCCGCGGACACCGGTCAGGAAGCGGCCGGTGTCGATCGTGCCGCCGCCGCGGCCGGCGACGATGAAGGGAAGGTTTTCGCGCTGGTGCTTGTTGCCGTCCTCGAGGCCGGAGCCCCACATCATGATGCAATTGTCGAGCAGCGTGCCGTCGCCTTCGCGGATGCTGTGCATGCGCTTCACCATGTAGGCGAACTGCTCGATGTTGAAGGCGGTGATCGCGGCGACCTTCCGCACTTTCTCCGCCTCGAAGTTGTGATGAGTGTTGGAGTGATGTGTGTCCTTGAACCCGAGCTCGGGGTAGGAAACCCCGTTGGGCGTGGAGCCGATGTAGGTGCTGACGCGCGTGGTGTCGGTCTGGAAGGCGAGCACGTTGAGGTCACACATCACCTGCATGTATTCGCTGCGTTTGTCGCCGAGCGGGATTTTGATCTCGATGGGCGGGGAATCGGACGCGTGGCGCTTGGTGGCGCTCACGCCGGCCTTCTCCAGCGCGGCCTCCTTCTGGCGGAATTCGATCGCGGCGATGCGGCGCTCCACGGAGCGCACGCTGTCGAGGTATTCGTCGAGCTTGTGCTGGTCGTCGCGGGGCAGTGTGCGACGCAGGTCCTTCGCGCCGCCGATGACGAGGTCGAGCATCTTGCGGTCGAGGGGATCGACCGCCACGGGCTGGCGAACGCCGCCGGCTTGGTCGGACATGCCGAAGAGTCGGTTGAGCACAGCGCGCGGATTGGTCTCGGCGGGCAGCGCCTGCGTGGGCGAGCGGAAGCTGCAGTGCGAATAGTAGCCCTCGTTGAGGCCCTCTTGGTTTTCCTTGTGCGTCTGCGGCATGGTGGCCAGCTCCAGCGACGGCAGCGACGTGAGGTGCCCGACGTAGTTCGCGGCGATCTGATCGGCGGAGATCGCAATGGCGATCTGGCTGCGGCGATCCGGATCGGGAATCCGCGCGGTGAGCCACGTTGAGAGCTCGAGGGCGTGCGGCGCGTTGGTGTAAGGCGCGATCGGCACGCCCGAGATGCCCTTCATCAGCAGGCATTGGTCGAGCACGGGCCGCAGCGATTCAAGCGCCGGCGGCGGGGCCGTGAGAAAACTCTCCGGGCTCGCCGGCCAGAACTGATCCATGATCACGCCGTGCGGCATATACATGAACCCGAGGCGCACGGGCGGCTTGGCGGCTTTCTTCTTCGCCGGCTCCGCCCAGCCCATGGATTCGAAGAGCGGCAGGGCGAGCGCGACGCCGAGACCTTTGAGACACGTGCGACGATCGATGAGGTGATTGCTCATAGGCGTGGGGGGGGGAAAGCTTGAGGTTACGAAGGAATCGGAGCGGTCATCCTTTTGTCATCGCGCGGGGCGCGAAGCGCGCCGTGGCGATCCAGCTGGATTGCTTCGTCGCTGACGCTCCTCGCAATGACAGGATTGGATTAAGTGACATCTAGAATTATTGGACCCGGCGTTGGGTGAAGGGGTAACTCGTGACGATTTCGGTGATCAGAGTCTGCATGCGGTAGTCGTCCTTGGCGATATTTACCATCAGGCGATCGACCACGATTTCGTCGTAGCCTTCGAGCTGTCGGCAAAGCGCGTAGGCCAGGAGTTTCTCCGTGAGATTGCGGGCGAGGTCGGCCTGGCGGGCGGCGATGATTGCTTTCAATTCCTGGGGCGATGAAAACCGTTTTCCGCCCGGCAGCTCGCCTGCGGCGTCGATGGCGCCGCCGGAATCATCGGTGTCGCGCCAGCGCCCGATGGCATCGAAATTCTCCAAACCGAATCCGATCGGGTCGAGGACGCGGTGGCAATTGGCGCAGGCCGCGTCGGTCTGGTGCAACAGGGTGCGCTGGCGCTGAGTCAGGTTGGCGACCTTCGCGTCGTCCTGTTTTTCGAGGGCCGGGACGTTGGGCGGGGCCGGCGGGACGTGTTCACCCAGCACCTGCTCGAGCACCCACACGCCGCGTTTGACGGCACTGGTGCGAGTGGGAAACGACGTGGTCGCGAGAATGCCCGGCATGCCCAGAATCCCGCCGCGATTCCGATCGGTGAGCATCACCTTGCGCATCGCTGGCCCGGCCACGGATTTTTCCAGCCCGTAGAGCTGGGCCAGGGTGCCGTTGAGGAACGTGTAGTCACTGTCCACGAAGCTGACGACGCTGCGGTTCTCGCGCACGATGCTGTCGAAAAAAAGCCTCGCCTCGTCATACATCGCCGCGCGCAT
>JANNEY010000137.1:0-6805 GCA_031379235.1 Opitutaceae bacterium
CTCCGCTTTTGTCCCGACTCTCCGTGCCGCCGACACCGTCAAGGTCGGCGTCCTCCACTCCCTCTCCGGCACGATGGCCATCAGCGAGACCTCGCTGCGCGACATCCTCCAGTTCACCGCCGACGAGATCAACGCCAAGGGCGGCGTCCTCGGCAAAAAAATTGAGCCTGTCATCGTTGACGGTGCCTCGAACTGGCCGCTCTTCGCCGAAAAGGCCAAGCAGCTCCTCGAGCAGGACAAGGTCGCCGTGACCTTCGGCTGCTGGACCTCCGTCTCGCGCAAGTCCGTCCTTCCCGTTTACGAGAAGAACAACGGTCTGCTCTTCTACCCCGTGCAATATGAGGGCGAGGAAGAGTCGCAGAACGTCGCCTACACCGCCGAGGCCGTGAATCAGCAGGCCACGCCTGCCGTCGATTACTACCTCAAGGAGGGCAAGAAGAAGTTCTACCTCCTCGGCTCCGACTACGTTTATCCTCAGACCACCAACCTCGTGCTCCTCGAGTATCTGCTCTCCAAGGGCGTGAAGCTTGAGAACATCGGCGGCGGTTTCCGCAAGGACGGCTCCGGCAAAATCATCTCCGCCGGCAAATACACGCCCTTCGGTCACACCGACTACCAGCAGATCATCGCCGAGATCAAACAGTTCGCCGCCTCCGGCAACGCCTGCGTGATCTCGACGCTCAACGGCGACACCAACGTGCCCTTCTTCAAGGAATACGCTGCTGCCGGCCTCACCGCCGAAACCTGCCCGGTCGTCTCCTTCTCGATTTCCGAGGATGAGTTCCGCGGTCTCCCGGCCAAGCAGCTCGTCGGTCAGCTCGGTTGCTGGACCTACTTCCAATCGATCAACACGCCCGCGAACAAGAAGTTCGTCGCCGACTTCCAAGCCTGGCTCAAGACCACCAAGGTGCCCGGCGTCGTCAAAGAGGGCCGCGTGACCTGCTCCCCGATGGTTCTCTCCTACGTCGGCGTTTACCTCTGGAAAGCCGCCGTCGAGAAGGCCGGCTCCTTCGATGTGGACAAGGTCCGCGCCGCCTACAAGACCGGCCTCTCCTTCGACGGTCCTGGCGGCAAGGTCACCACGCAGAAAAACATGCACGTCACAAAGAACGTCTTCATCGGCGAGACCAAGGCCGACGGCCAGTTCAAGATCGTGAGCACGTTCAACAACGTCTATGGCGAACCCTGGCTGAAGGGTAAGTTCCAGGCGAAGTAAGCCGCGCCACGCATCATCTGTTTCAAGACACACAAAGGCGGGCCGCAAAACGGCCCGCCTTTTTCATTGGCAGACTTCCTGCAATGAGCGTTTCGCTCGTGAAACCCCTCGCACGTATCGTCCTTTTCATCGTCGCCTGCGCCCTCGGCGCGCCGGAGGGGCGCGCCGCCACGCCACGCGAACTCATCGCGCGCGCTGCGCTCACGGAGGACGCCGATCAGAGACGTGCGCTCATCACCGAGCTCATGGGCCAGGCCGATCCCGCGATCGCGCCGCTGCTCGAGGCTTGGCGCACGGATGTGCTTTTCATTTTCACCGCACCCGACGCCACAAAAATTCCCGTCCTGCTCACAGGCGAAAAAAACGAGGCCGGCACCCAGACCGCCGTGCGCATCGACACCGGTGCCGCGCTCGCCGATGCCACCGGCAAACCGCTCCGCGTCGTCGTCGCCGATCTCGCCGCGGCTGAGCACAATTCCACGCTGCGCCGCGCGATGAAGGCCGTCCTCGACCTCGCCGACCTCGCCGCACCCGAACCGGCCACCCGCATCAAGGCCATTCTCACCATCGGTCTGACGCAGGATATCGAGAAGCTCCCCGCCCTCCGCGCCCGGCTCACCATCGAGTCCGACGAATCCGTCAAACGCGCCCTCCGCGAATCCATCGCGATCGCGCAGCTCAAGGACGAGAAGCCCGAGATGAAGCTCGCCGCCCTCGCCGAACTGAAGGAACTGCGCTCCCTCGCCAGCACGGATTTCCTCACCCGCTCACTCAAGGAAGCCGAGGAAGCCAAGGATCCCGTCCAAGCCGGCGCCGCCCGCGGCGCCCTCCGCGCCGTCGAGAGCCACCGCTCGTTCGTCGATTTCTTCGGCACGCTCTTCCGCGGCGTGAGCCTCGGTAGCATCCTCCTCGTCGCCGCGCTCGGCCTTGCGATCACGTTTGGTTTGATGCGCGTGATCAACATGGCGCACGGCGAAATGATCGCGATCGGCGCCTACACGACCTACCTCGTGCAGAATATTTTCGGCGCGGGCATCACGATTCCGTTCTTCGGTTTCAGCCTCCCGATCTTCGGGCTCAATCTCACCGGTGCAGCTTACCAATGGTATTTCATCGCCGCGCTGCCGCTCAGTTTTATCGCCGCCGCGCTCGTGGGCATCGGGCTTGAGCGGAGCGTGATTCGGTTTCTCTACCGCCGTCCGCTCGAGAGTCTCCTCGCTACCTGGGGGGTGTCGCTCGTGATGCAGCAGGGGCTGCGGCTCATGTTCGGCGCCAACAACGTCCAAGTTTCGAGTCCCGTTTATCTCAGCGGCAACTGGCTCGTGAACGACGTCATCCTCGGCTGGAACCGCGTCTTCGTGATCGGTTTCGCGATCCTGATCGTGTTCGGGATGTGGCTCGTGCTGACGAAGACTCCCCTCGGCCTGCTCATCCGCGCCTCGATGCAAAACCGCACCATGGCCTCGTGCATGGGCGTGCGCACGGAGCGCGTGAACATGCTCACCTTCGGCCTCGGCAGCGGCCTCGCCGGACTCGCCGGCGCGTTTCTCAGCCAAATCGGCAACGTCGGCCCGTCGCTTGGCCAGGGCTACATTATCGACTCGTTCATGGTCGTGGTCGTCGGTGGCGTCGGCAGCATCGGCGGCACGATCCTCAGTGCCTTCGGCATCGGCGGCATCGATCAGGTGCTGCAGCAATATCTGCCCTACGTCGCGCCCGGCTTGAGCTGGGTGCCGGGCATCGGCAGCTTCCTGCAAAATCTCGCGCAGGACGCCGCGGTGTTTGGAAAAATTCTCGTCCTCGCCGGCATCATTCTGTTCCTGCAATGGAAACCCGCCGGCCTCTTCGTCACCCGCAGCCGCAGCCTCGAGGACTGAACCGATGAGTGCCACCCACGTCCGCCGTCTCGAACTCATCGCCGTCGCCGTCATCGCGGTGCTGCTGATCGTGGTCGTCCCGCTGCTCCACGCCAACGGCGTCATCAGCAACTTCACGATCGGCGTCTGGGGCAAATATCTTTGCTACGCCCTGCTCGCGATCTCCGTGGACCTGCTCTGGGGCTACACCGGCCTACTGTCGCTCGGGCAAGCGCTCTTCTTCACGCTCGGGGGCTACATGCACGGCATGTATCTCATGCGCATGATCGGCGATCTCGGTCAGTATCATAAACCGATCCCGGACTTCCTGGTGTTCCTGGGCTGGGAGCGGCTGCCGGCATTTTGGGAACCGTTCTCCAGCTTCCCGTTTGCGCTCACGATGGTGTTTCTCCTGCCCGGCCTCATCGCCTACGTCTTCGGCTTCCTTGCGTTCCGCTCGCGCATCAAGGGCGTCTATTTCTCGATCCTCACGCAGGCCCTCACCTACGCCGCGTCGATCATGTTTTTCCGCAACAATCTGCTCCTGGGCGGCAACAACGGGTTCACCGATTTCAAATTCATCCTCGGCTACAACCTCGCCGCACCTGCCACCGGCCGCTGGCTCTACATCGCCACCGCGTTCACGGTTCTGCTCGCGTATCTTTTCTGCCGCTGGCTCAGCAAAACGAAATTCGGCCTCGTGCAGCAGGCGATCCGTGACGGCGAGAACCGAGTGCTTTTCAGCGGCTATGCCACCGCGCACTTCAAGCTCTTCATCTTCGTCGTCGCCGCGCTCCTCGCGGCCGTCGGCGGGGCGCTTTACACGCCACAAGTCGGCATCATCAATCCCGGCGAGATGCAGGCGGACAAGTCCCTCGAGGCCGTCGTGTGGGTCGCGGTCGGCGGGCGCGGCACGCTGCTCGGCCCCATCGTCGGCGCTATCAGCATCAACGCACTCAAAAGCTGGGCCACGCGCGCGTATCCCGATTTCTGGCTCATCATCCTCGGGGGCCTCTTCATCGTCGTCGTGCTTTTCCTCCCCGGCGGCATCGTGAGCATTCCCGCCCGCCTCAAGGCCGCGTGGAAAAAGCTCTCCCATCGACGCGCCTCGGGCGCCGTCGCTCCCGCCCCCGCTTCCGCGAAATCATAAACCAAGAAATTTCGCCATGCCTCATCCCCTTCTCGCCGTCGAAGACGTCTCCAAGACCTATGATGGTTTCAAGGCCATCACGAACCTCACGTTCTACCTCTACGAAGGCGAGCTGCGCACCGTCATCGGCCCCAACGGCGCCGGCAAATCCACGTTCTTCGATCTCATCACCGGCCGCGCCAAGCCCGACCAAGGCAAACTGGAGTTCGGCAACAATCCCGCCGCCAGCCACGATCTCGTCGCGCTCAACGAATACGAAATCAACCGCCTCGGGATCGGGCGGAAATTTCAGACCCCGAGCGTCTACACCGAGCACACCGTCTGGGACAATCTCGTGCTCTCGCTCAAGGGCCCGCGCGGCGTCTTCGCCTCGCTCTTCCACCGCCTCTCCTCGACCGACCGCGATCGGCTCGACGAAATCTTGAAGCTCGTGCGCCTCGACGCGAAACGCACGTGGAAGGCCGGGCTCCTCGCCCACGGCGAAAAACAGTGGCTCGAGATCGGTATGCTGCTCGCGCAGGATCCAAAGGTCCTCCTCGTTGACGAACCCGCCGCCGGGATGACTGACGACGAAACCGACCGCACCGGCGAACTCCTCCTCTCGCTCGCCGGCAAGCACAGCCTGATCGTGATCGAGCACGACATGGCCTTCGTGAAGCAAATCGCCGCCAATGGCCAAGTCACCGTGCTTCACCAAGGCACCGTGCTCTGCGAAGGAAAGTTCGACGAAGTGCAATCGAACGAGAAAGTCCGCGAAGTCTACCTCGGGCGCGGCAAACACGGCACGCGATGAGCGCCCTCCTCGAGCTCAAATCAGTCGAAACCTTTATCGGGGGTTCACGCATCCTCCGCGGCGTCGATTTCCAGATCAACCCGGGCGAGGTCGTCGCCCTCATGGGCCGCAACGGCGTGGGCAAGACGACCACGCTCCGCTCGATCACGGGCGTCCTACCCGTGCGCTCCGGCACGATTACGCTCGCCGGTCAGTCGATCGAGAAACTGCCGATGGATGTCCGAGCCCGCGCCGGGATCGGTTACGTGCCACAGGGTCGCGATATTTTCCCGCATCTCACCGTGGAGGAAAACCTCCAGGTCGGCCTCGTGGTGCACGGTCGCAAAGGGGCCGCCGCCCGTGCCGGACTCGATCGGGTCTTCGCCCTTTTTCCCGTGCTGAAGGAAATGCTGTCGCGCAAGGGCGGCGTCCTCTCGGGCGGCCAGCAGCAGCAACTCGCCATCGGCCGCGCCCTGCTCACGAACCCGAAGCTGCTCATCCTCGACGAACCCACCGAAGGCATCCAGCCCTCCATCATCGATCAGATCGGGGACACGCTCAAAAAGCTCAAGGCCCCCCGCGCCCCTGCCGCCGTGCTCGAAGAGGCGACGCGGGCCGTTGCGGAAATCAAAAACGCCGTCCAGCAACTCAAGCAGGAGCAGTCGCTCGCCATCTTGCTGGTCGAACAATACGTCGATTTTTGCCGCGAGGTCGCCGACCGTTTCTACGCGATGGACCGCGGCGTCGTGGTGATCTCCGGGCCCATCGCGACCCTCACTGACGAAGTCGTGAAGGAGCATCTGCAGGTCTGAACTCAAAGTAGCGAGTAGCCGGTAGTGAGTAGCGAGCATCCAAGCATCAGGCAAATTTCCGCATCGCGACTACTCGCTACCCGCTACTCACTGCTCGCTACTTTTCCTGTCCATGCATCTCACTCCCCGCGAACGCGAAAAGCTCCTCATCGTCACCGCCGCCGATCTCGCCCGGCGTCGTCAAGCCCGCGGCCTCAAACTCAACTACCCCGAAGCCATCGCGATCATCACCTACGAGATCATTGAAGGCGCGCGCGACGGCCGCTCCGTCGCCGACCTCATGAGCTACGGCACCACGATCCTCAAACTGAGTGACGTCATGGAAGGCATCCCCGAGATGATTCACGATGTGCAGGTCGAGGCCACGTTCCCTGACGGCACGAAGCTCGTCACCGTCCACAACCCCATCCGATGAAAAGAAGAAATAAGAAACTCCGGCGCGAAAGAGAAATGCCGCAGTCGCGCGGCCGCATTTCCGAGTTTCTTCTTTCTACTTTTCATCCGTGTTTCCTCTTTTCCGCCCCATGATCCCCGGAGAAATCATCGTGGCCGCCGATACCGGCGCCCTCATCGCCAATCTGAACCTCGCGACCACCACGCTCGACATCACCAACACCGGTGACCGCCCGATCCAAGTCGGCTCGCATTATCACTTCTTCGAGACCAACGAGGCCCTGCACTTCGACCGTGCCGCGGCGCGTGGCTTTCGCCTGAACATTCCCGCCGGCACCGCGGTGCGTTTCGAAGCCGGCGACACCAAGCGCGTCGAACTCGTCGCCCTCGCCGGCACCCGCGAAGTCTACGGCCTGAATGCGAAGATCAACGGCAAGCTCGACGCCAAGAAGGGCGCCGTAAAACCCAAAGCACTCGCGAAGAAACGGAAGTAAGCGCTATGCCCCTCAAACTTTCCCGCCGCCAATACGCCGAGATGTTCGGCCCCACTGTCGGTGACCGCGTGCGCCTCGCCGACACCGACCTCTTCGTCCAAGTCGAACGCGA
>JANNEY010000156.1:0-31324 GCA_031379235.1 Opitutaceae bacterium
GGAGAAGAACTGGTGAAGGAAATCGAAGCGGCGTGGGAGCGGCCGCAGGCGGACTGGGCGCGGCAGCGACTGCTGGTGGTGCGGTTGATTGCGCAGCATGAATTGACGACGGCGCAGATCGCGAAAGTCGCCGGGGTGAGCCGCAAGAGTGTCTTCAACTATCGCGATAAGCTGGAGTGCGGCGGCGTGGCCAAGTTGCTGACGCGGGACTGGGCCGGCGCCCGGACCCCGGCGGTGCGTGGGGCGGTGGCCGAAGAATTTATCGCGCGGCTGGAGGCGGGTCAGTTCCGGCAGGCGAAGGACGCGCAGGCGTGGATCAAAAAGCGCACCCGCAAGACGCTGAGCGTGAGCGGGGCGCTCAAGGTTTTGCGGCGCCTGGGTGGGAAACTGAAAGTCCCGCGCAAGTCGCACGCGAAAAAGGATCCGGTCAAAGCGGCCAAGTTTAAGGTGGAACTGCCCGCGCGACTGAGCGCCGTGGCGGGTTCGGCGCCGGCGCAACCGGTGCGGGTGTGGGTGCTCGACGAGCATCGCTACGGATTGTTGCCGGTGATCCGCCGGGTCTGGGGCCGACGCGGCGTGCGGGTGCATGCGCCCTACGCGACGCGCTACCAATGGGGTTACTTGCACGAGGCGTTGGAAGTGGACGGCGCGCATGCGGTCGAACTGCTGTTCACTCCAGCCATCGACCGCGACATCCACGCCCTCTTTCTTCGCCAGATCGCCGACACCGATCCGTCCGCACTCCACGTCGTCATCGCCGATCAGGCCGGCTTCCATCTGCCCGAGGACGATGCCCGTTTGCCGGCTAATTTGCGGCTCTTGCCGCTGCCGCCCTACTGCCCCGAGCTCAATCCGGTCGAACGCTTCGGTGGCCTGCTCAAAGTCGCCGTCGCCAACCGCCTCTATCCCACGCTGCGCCAGCTCGAAGATCATCTCACCGCCGCGGCCCGCCCTTGGTCCACCCCGGCCGCCGTCTCCTCCCTCATTCACACCTGGCTCGCCGACCAAGTAAACTCTGGCGTGCCAACCTAAAGTGTATTAGCTAGGGGCGTTTGGTATAAGCGTTCGAGGTGGAGCGGCTTGACCTCAAGACGCTGGTTTGGGACGCGTTCGCACGCCCCGAAAACGCGTTGGGATCAACGCGCTCCACCTTTTCCACCAAGCCCCCGCTCACCACGCGTCCGACCGAAAAGGCACCGCCGGCAACCCGGACCCGCTGTAGAGATTGGCCTCGGGCGCGTTCGTCCACGCATAGCGCACGGCGACCGGTTCGCGCACGGCCGACGAAGTCACCACGAGCGTGTCGCGCTCGATGCGCCCTTCGGCGGGATGAAAGACGCGGTCCGCGCCGGCGAGTTCGAGCGACTGCACAGGTTTCCCGTGCGCGACGAGTCCGTTGCCGGCGTGCGTGAACTGCACCCGGAGCCCCTTGCCGGTGCGCGTCGCGCTGGCAAAGGTCGGCCCCGTGTCGTCGATGATGAAACCGTAGACGCGGTTCTTTGCCAATCGGGCGAGCCGCCGGCCGACATCCTGTTTGTTGAGCGGATGAATGTCCTTCGGATCGCCCAGATCGATCGCGAGGGCCTGGCCGGTGTTGGGCAGCGCCAGCGCCTTGGTCTGCGCCTCGCGGAGAAACGCATACGAGCGTCCGCGCTCGCCGCTGTCGATCGGCACCCCGTAGTTCGCGAGACTGACCCAGTAGAAGGGAAAATCGCCCTGCCCGAAATGCGCCCGCCACGCCGTGATCATTCCGGTGAAGAGAGCGTGGTATTCGGCGGCGCGCTCGGCGTTGCTTTCGCCCTGATACCAGAGCGCCCCGCGCAGCGCGTAGGGCAGCAGGGGATTGATCATGCCGTTGAAGAGACCGGCGGGCGTCCACGGATCACCGGGACCGCGCGGGGCGCGCGGGCGGGGATTTTTTTTCAACCACGCGGCGTGCGCCGGAGCGCCCTTGGCTTTCTCCGTGGCTTCGGCCGCCTGCCACGCGGCCAGCAGCGGGTCGTGGGCCGCCTTGTTCGCCGGATAGTCGGCGAGATTTTTCGTCCAACGTTCGCCGACCACGGCAAACGCGGGATCGCGCGCGAGCGCCGCCGGGCTCAGCCACGACTCCACCGGCGTGCCGCCCCACGAGCTGTGCACGATCCCGATCGGCACGCCAAGTTTCTGGTATAGGTCGCGCGCGAAAAAATATCCGACCGCGGTAAATCCACCGACATGCTGCGGCGTCGCCGGCAGCCAGCCGCCGGTCTTCACGCTGTCAGCCGGCTTCTCGGCGACCGTGTGTTCGATCCGCACGTGGCGCAGTAGGGGGAAATTGGCCGTGGCGATTTCGGCCGCGGCGTCGGCCGCGCGGCTCACCGGCCATTCCATGTTGGACTGACCCGAGCACAGCCACACTTCGCCGACGACGACGTCGCGCAACGTGAGGGTGTTTTTCCCGACGACGGTCAGCTCCGCACCCAGGGTGTTGGCCGGCAGCGGCTCGAGCAACACGAGCCAGCGGCCATCGGGCCCTGGCGTCGCCTCGCATTTTTGTCCGGCAAACGTGACCGCGACTTTCTCCCCGGCCGCGGCCCAACCCCAGATCGAGACCGGCTTGTCGCGTTGCAGCACCGCCCCATCAGTGAAGAGCGGCGCGAGCGTGACATCAGCGCGCAACCCACCGGTGGCGAGCAACAGCGTGAGGGTGGCAGCGGAGAAACGGAAACGTGAGCGCATGGACGGACGGCACCGTAAGCATCGCCGACTTTTTTCCGAGTGGGAAAAGCACCGGGCTTGCCGGGTGCCGCGGCCTGCGCAAAATTTCGCGCATGCCCCTCCGCCCCCTGTGGTCCGTTTTGGTTGCGACCAGTGTCGCCTTCGCCGCCAACCCGCCCGGCTTCAACTACGACGAAGCCAAAGTCCCGCCATATACGCTCCCCGATCCGCTCGTGCTGGAAAACGGCACGCCCGTGCGCGATGCCGCGACATGGCGCGCACAGCGCCGGCCCGAGTTGCTCGAGCTCTTTGCGCGCGAAGTTTACGGGCGCACGCCCGGCGGCCAGCCGACGGGCATGCACTGGGAGACAACCTCCGTCGATCGCGCGGCCCTCGGCGGCAAAGCCGTGCGCAAGCAAATCACCGTGTGGTTCTCCGCAAAAAAAGACGGCCCGAAAATGAACCTGCTGGTCTATCAGCCGGCGGGTGCGGCGGGAGCGCACGCCCCATGGCCGGCGTTTCTCGGCCTGAATTATTATGGCAACAACGGCGTGAACGCCGACCCTGGTATCGTGCTTTCGACGGCGTGGATGCGCCCGACCCCCGAGTTCAAAATCGTCGGCAACCGCGCGACCGAGGGCACGCGTGGCGCGCACGCCGGGCGTTGGAACATCGAGACGGTTGTTGCCCGCGGCTATGCGACCGCGAGCGTCTACTACGGCGACCTCTGCGAAGATCGCGATGAAGGCCTCACCCAGGATGTCGCCACTCTCTTCGGCACGGGCGCGGTCAACGACCGCCGGCCCGACCAGTGGGGTGCGATTGGTATCTGGGCGTGGGGCCTCAGCCGCGCGCTCGACGTGCTCGCCGCCGATCCCGAGATCGACGGCGCGCGGGTCGCCGTCCACGGCCACTCGCGGCTCGGCAAGGCCGCGCTCTGGGCCGGCGCGCAGGACGAGCGTTTTGCGATGGTGATTTCCAACGAATCGGGTGCGGGCGGGGCGGCGCTAAACAAGCGGATCTTCGGCGAGACCGTCGCGCGCATTAACACCTCGTTTCCCTTCTGGTTCGCGAAAAATTTCCGCGCCTACGACGCCCGGGAGGCGGCGCTGCCGGTGGATGCGCACGAGCTCATCGCGCTCATCGCGCCACGCCCGGTGCATGTCGCCAGCGCCGAAGACGACCAGTGGGCGGACCCGCGCGGGGAATTCCTCGCCGCGAAAAACGCCGAGCCCGTTTACGCGCTCTTCGGCAAAAAGGGTCTGAGTGTGGCCGAGTGGCCGCGCGTCAATCAGCCCGCCCTTGGCGACGGGCTGGCCTACCATCTGCGCCCCGGCCCGCACGACATCACCGCCGTCGACTGGGCCCAGTATCTCAATTTCGCGGATCGCGTGCTGCGAAAAAAGTGAGCGTCACGCCGCCGTCGACTGCACGGGGTGAAATACCACGAGCAGCTCCCGCGCTGGGAGGCGCTTCGCGCTGTGGCAGCTGATCCGACGCGCGACAAGTAATTCGCGGACCTCGTCAGCCGCGCGATAAAGTTCCCGGGTTTCCGGCGTGTCGTGATTTGAAATCACGACGCACGCTCCGCGTTGTGCGGCCGCTGCGCCACTCGCCAGCAGATCGAACTGATCAGCCGAGGTGAATCCGCGTGGAGCGTAGCCCGTGAAATTCGCCGTGGCACTGGCCGGCACGTAGGGCGGATCGCAATAGACGAAGTCGCCCACGCCCGCCGCCGCAATCACCGCGCGGAAATCGGCGTGTTGCACCGTGCAGGTCTGCAAGGTCTCCGCAAAGCCGCGTAGTTCTTCGGCCGGAAAATGCGGGGCTTTGTAGCGACCGAACGGAACGTTGTAACCGCCACGGGCGTTGTAGCGGCAAAGTCCGTTGTAGCCGTGTCGGTTTAAGTAAACGAAGAGCGCGGCCCGCCGCTCCCGATTAGTGGAGCCATTAAATTCCGCCCGCCGCTGATAGTAGATTTCCGGGGAATTTCCCTCCGCCGTGAAGAGTGCGGCGCAATCGGCGGTGAACCGTTCGGGAGATTCGCGCAGTCGCGCATAGACATCGATGAGGTCAGGATTCGTGTCGGCGAGAAGTGACGTGGGGAGCCTGAGGTTCAGCGCGACGGCACCGCCACCGACAAATGGCTCCACGAGCCGTGTCGCCGAGCGTGGGACAACCTCACGGATCGCGGTTACCAGCCTAGTCTTGCCTCCCGCCCACTTGAGAAATGGCCGCTTCAGATCCACACGGCGACCGTAGGAGGTCTTCGAGATCGGTCAACGGAGTTGTCGGGACGACGGACGCGTTGGTGGAAGCCTCTGCATTGCGCTCACGAAGCAGTGGCATTCGCGGAGTTCTCGTTCCGTTCCGGGCGACGCAGAAAAGCCTGCAATTCCCCCGCCAGTTTGCCGCCGAAGCCGGCCACGGCGGCGATTTCCTCGGCACTGGCGGCGCGGAGTTTTTCAATGGTAGGAAAATGCGCCAGCAGCGCGGCGCGGCGGACGGGGCCGAGGCCGGGAAAATCGTCGAGCACGCTCTCGCGAATTTTTTTCGAGCGGAGGTCGGCGTTGTAGGTGTTGGCAAAGCGGTGCGCCTCGTCCCGCAGGCGCTGGAGCACATTCAGGCCGGGGTGGTTGAGCGGCAGGTTGAGCGGTGGACGCTCGTCCGGGAAAATAATCGTCTCGTGCTGCTTCGCGAGGCCGATGAGCGGCGGCGGCTCGAGGTCGAGCGCGATGAACGCCTTCAACGCCGCGCCGATCTGGCCGCGGCCGCCGTCGATCACCACGAGATCGGGGAGCGTCTTTTTCTCCTCCGTGAGGCGGCGGTAGCGGCGGCCGACGACTTCCTCCATCGCGCGGTAGTCGTCGTTGCCGATGAAACTTTTGATTTGGAAACGGCGGTAGTTGGCCTTGTCGGGCCGGCCGTCGGCGAAGTGGACCATCGACGCGACGACGAAAGTCCCCGAGATGTGGGAGATGTCGAAGCACTCCATCGTGCGCGGCGGCACGCGGAGGTTGAGCGCGAGTTGCAGCGCGGCGAGCGATTCCAGATCACCCTCCGGCCGCGTGTGGTCGGTGCGCTCGAAGCGCCGCGTCTTTCGGAGCGTTTCCTCGAGCGCGAAGACCACGTCGCGCAGGCTCGCGGCCCGCTCAAATTCCTGCCGCGCGGCGGCGGCGGCCATCTCGGTGCGGAGCGTCTCGAGCCACTCACGCGACTTGCCTTCGAGAAAGGCGCAGGCGTCCTCCACGCGGCGGCGATACACCTCGGCGGTGACGATGTTTTCGGTGCCGTAGAGTTCCTCGCGCACGTCGTCATAGAGCTGCCAGGTGCCGTCGGGGAGTTTTTGCGGCGTGCTGTCGGGGAGCAGAATGCCGAACTGCCGCCGCATCTGCGCGAGGGTCTTGCGCAGCAGCCCGCTATGGGCAAACGGCCCGAAGTAGCGCGAGCGGTCCTCCTTTTTCAGGCGCGTCAGGCGGAAGCGCGGCAGCTCTTCGCCGAGATCGACGCGGACGAGGAGGAAGCGCTTGTCGTCGGTGAAGTCGGTGTTGTAGCGCGGCCGCCACTGCTTGATCAGTTTGCCCTCGAGGAGCAGGGCCTCGGGCTCGGACTTCACTTCGATCGTCTCGACATCGGCGATGAGCTGGAGGAGCGCGCGGATTTTCGGCTGCTCGATCGTGCGGGCGCGACCGCGCTGGAAATACGACGACACGCGCTTCTTCAGGCTGCGCGCCTTGCCGACGTAGATGATCCGGCCGAGGCGGTCCTTCATCAGATAGACGCCCGGCTTGTCCGGCAGCGCGCGGACTTTTTCCTTGAGAGTGATGGGTTGGTTATCGGACATCCGCAGGGAGGCCCGGAATCGTCGCTGGCATTTTCGCAGAATCCGCCTAATTTCCCGCCTCGCAAGTATGGTTTCTCCCCACAACACCGATGTCAGCGCGCCGCGTTCTCCCGCCACGCATGTCCGCTACGAGCTGATTACGCTGGGTGACGAACTCCTCCTCGGGCTCACGGCCAACGGCCACCTTACCTTTATCGGGGCGCAACTCGGGCGGCGCGGCGCGCTCTTGCAGCGCAACGTGACGATCACCGACGAGGCCGACGCGATCGCGGCGCAGTTTCGCGAAAGCTGGGCGCGGGCGGATGTCATCATCACGACCGGTGGCCTCGGCCCGACCTGCGACGACCGCACCCGCGATGTCGTCGCCGAGGTGTTGGGGCAGAAGCTGATTTTCAACGCCGCGATCAAACAGGCGATCGAGGAGCGGTTTGCCCGCCATGGCCGGAAGATGACGGACAACAATCTCAAGCAGGCCTACTTTTTTGAGCGCGGCGAAGTGTTGAACAATCCGAATGGCACCGCGCCCGGCCTCTGGGCCGAACAGGATGGCAAAGTGCTGGTGATGCTGCCCGGTCCGCCCAACGAGCTGCAGCCGATGTTCATCGATCAAGTGGTGCCGCGGCTCGCGGCCCGTGGACTTCTGCTCGAACGCGAGGCCTATGTGCAGATGCGCACGGCCGGCGTCGGCGAATCCGCGCTCGAGACCAAGCTTCAACCCATTTTCGATCGCGTGGGGCCGGCGCTGAGCGTGGCGTTCTGCGCGCATCAGGGCGCGGTGGATTGCCGCGTGAGTTCGCCGAGTGGTGCACTGACGGCCGCGAATCTGGAGACCGTGGCGGGCGAATGCGTGGCGCTGCTCGGCGATGATTTCATGTGCTACGGCCACGACTCACTCGCGCGGGTGTGCGCGGAGTTGTTACGCGGGCAGGAGAAGAAACTCGCGGTGGTCGAGACGGCGACGGGCGGCCTGCTGGCCAACGCGTTTACCGAGGTCTGCGGGGCGTGCAAATTCTTCGCCGGCGGCGTCGTGTGCTGCTCGAACGATGCGAAGATGCAGCTCCTCGGCGTGCCCGAGTGCCTGCTGCTTCAGCATGGCGCAGTGAGCGACGAAGCCGCGGTGGCGATGGCGACCGGTGCGGCGGAGACGCTCGGCGCGGACTACGCGCTGGCGGTGACGGGCTTCGCCGGGGCGGCGGAGACGGGGGCGTCGCCGGGTGCGAATCCCATCGGCACGATCTTCATCGCGCTTTTTTCCCCGGCTGGCGTGTGGTCGAAAAAACTCAGCTACCCCGGCCCGCGGCCGACGGTGAAAGTGCGTGCGGTGAACGCTGCGCTCGATTGGCTCCGCCGCGAATTGTTGCGCGCGCAGCGCGGCGAGGCGACGCCCACGCGGCGGATAAGCGCGATGCAATGATCCGTGGTTTGATCGCTGGGGTGTGGCTCGCGACCGCGGCGCTGGCGGCGGATATTTCACCAGTGGGGCCGACCCGCGTCGGCCCCGAACGCGGCACGCTGCTCGTGGTGGGTGGTGGAGCGATGGGAAAGCTCTGGCCGGTGTTTCTCGAACTCGCCGGGGGAAAGGATGCGGCCGTCGTTGTGATTCCGACGGCCAATGAAGGTGCCGACCCCGATGACAAATCGGCGGCGGCGTTGCGCGCGCTCGGGGCGAGCCACGTCGCGCAACTGCACACGCGCGATCCCAAGGTGGCCGACACGGAGGAATTCACGGCGCCGCTCCGGACGGCCCGCGCCGTCTGGATCACCGGCGGGCGGCAGTGGCGGCTGGCCGATGCGTATCTCGGCACGCGCACGCAGCAGGAGTTATTTGCGCTGCTCGCGCGCGGCGGCGTCATTGGCGGCAGCTCGGCGGGCGCGACGATTCAAGGGAGTTATCTCGTGCGCGGCGCACCCTCGGGCAACACCATCATGATGTCGCCCGGTCACGAGGCCGGTTTCGGCTTCCTCCGCGCGACCACGATCGATCAGCACGTGGACACGCGCAAACGGGCCGAGGATTTACGGCCGGTTTTGAAGGCTCATCCGACGCTGCTCGGCATCGCCCTCGACGAGGCGACGGCGATCGTCGTGCGGGGCGATCACGCCGAAGTCGTGGGGGTGGGCGACGTGCGGTTTTTCGCGAAGCCGGAGACGGCGCCGGAAATCCTCCGCGCCGGCGCGCACTACGATCTGGCGGCGCGGAAACTGATCGCTGGTGGAGTGCGTTGACCCCAACGCGCCAAGGGGAAACGGGGGCGTCGACCCTAAGAGCGTCGGGTCAATCCGCTCCACCTCACCCGAGCAGATTCTTCAGCGCGGCGAGGTATTTTTCCTGCGTCCGCGCGATCACTTCGGCGGGGAGGCGCGGGCCGGGCGGAGTCTGATTCCATTTGATCGCGAGCAGGTGGTCGCGGACGAATTGCTTATCGTAGCTCGGGGGCGAGCAGTCCGGGCGATATTCCGCCGCCGGCCAGTAGCGCGACGAATCAGGCGTGAGCACTTCGTCAATCAGCCAGAGGTTCCCTGCGGCGTCGGTGCCGAATTCGAATTTCGTGTCGGCGAGTATCATCCCGGCCTGCGTCGCGCGATCGTGCCCGAAGCGATAGAGCGCGAGGCTGAGTGATTTTATCTTCTCATAAAGGGCGGAACCGATGATGGCCGTCCCCTGCGCGTCATTGATGGGCTCGTCGTGCTGGCCCTTCGGCGCTTTTGTCGTCGGGGTAAAAATCGACTGGGGCAACCGGTCGGCCTGGCGCAAACCGGCGGGGAGTTTCAGGCCGCAGACTTCGCCGGTTTTTTGGTAGGAACTCCAGCCGCTACCCACCAAGTAGCCGCGGACGACGCACTCGATCGGGACGGTCTTCAGTTTCCGCACGACCATGGAGCGCAGTTGCAGATCGCGGTCGGTCAGGCCGCGGCGCGTGAATTCGCCCGCCTGATCGGGGAGCAGGTGATTTTGGAGAATCCCCGCTGTTTGCGCGAACCACCAGTTGCTGATTTGGGTGAGGATGGCGCCTTTGCCCGGAATGCCGTCGGGCAAGATCACGTCGAAGGCAGACAGCCGATCACTCGCGACGAGCAGCAGCGCGTCGCCTAGGTCGAAGATTTCGCGGACTTTACCCGAGGCGATGCGCGGAAACGGCACGTGATCAATCGTGGTGACGGCTTCCTTGGGGAGGGCGGCGGCGATTTCGGCGAACGTCATGGGCCGACGTTTTTGCACGGCACGCAGCCAAACGTCCCGAACAAAGTGTGCATCCCAGGGTCGCGTCGGTGCCGTGCTCTTCCCCCGGCGGGAAATTTGACCTTGCGCGGCCAATCTTGCGTCGTAGCGTGCCCGGCTCCGCGCTAGTCCCCATCGTCTAGCCTGGTCCAGGACACTACCCTTTCACGGTAAGAACCGGGGTTCGAATCCCCGTGGGGACGCCAATTTCTAAAGGCCCGTAACTCTAGCGAGTTACGGGCCTCTTCGTTGTTGGTGGCCTTGAAGTAAGAATGCCGGTAAGAATAAATAGATTCGTCAAGACGCGGCGACGCTTAGCGATAGCGCAATGTGAGGTGCCAGACCCCTTGCCATCACCGATGGCCGGCCTCCTTGAACGAGAAGAATCCGCGGCCTTGCGGGTCGGATTTCACGTCGCCACTGGCACGATCCAGCAATTGATTTGGGGAATATTCGTGTTTTCGCGGAACGTGCGGGTAACGCGGACTCCAGCGTCGCTGGGGGCCGTGGCCGTCACAGCGATTCGCTCGATCCCGCGCGATGCGTTTACCACGTCATAGATATTCAAGGACCAATAATTACATTTGCGCCAGACCATTGGTCGCGACCAACTACGTGAGTCTGGCGCGAACTCGCTCGCGACCGGACTCCAAACTTCAAATCAACCATGATGACCGGACATTCCGGCTTGATCGCACAGCGACAAGCACCCTCGTCCACGCCCGCCCGCCCGCCGGGTTTCCGTCACTTGGAAACGGCCCGCAGGTGTGAAGACCATTCTTGATTTTGCGCGCGCGAAGCGCACCGCCCAGCCGATTGTCGTTCTTGCCGCCTACGACACGCTGATGGCGCGTCTGTTGGCGGCGACGGACATTGATGCAATCCTCGTTGGTGACAGTGCCGCGATGGTTGCGCACGGGTTTCCTTCGACGGTTCACGCCACGGTAGAGATGATGGCCACACATGTCGCGGCCGTTCGCAAGGGAGCGCCCGACCTGCTGGTTATCGCCGATATGCCATTTCTCAGTATGCGCCGGGGGCGGGAGTTTGCGGTCGTCGCGGCGGGGACTCTGATGCAAGCCGGGGCCAACGCGGTAAAAGTCGAAGGCGTTGGCGGCCACGAAGACGTCATTGAGCATCTTGTCGGTAGTGGTATCCCGGTGATGGGGCATCTCGGGGTTACGCCCCAGGCGGTGCATCAACTTGGCTACCGCGTCCGAGGCCGCTCTCGAAGTGAAGCCACGCGATTGAGAGCTGAGGCGCGATCACTCCAGCGCCTCGGGGCGTTTGCGCTTGTGCTCGAATGCGTCCCCTCGCCCTTGGCTAGCGCGATTACGCGGCAGCTAGATATTCCCACGATTGGCATCGGCGCCGGACCGCATACGTCCGGACAGGTGCTCGTCTTGTCAGACTTGCTCGGGCTCGATCCTGATTTTCGTCCGCGGTTTGCCCGGCGCTACATCGACGGCGCGAGCCTCGTCATCGAAGCCGTCAACGCGTTTGCCCTCGATGTGCGCCAAGTGAAGTTTCCGGCTGGTGAGGAGATCATGCCCTGATGCAAGTCTTCACTCAAATCGCCGCTTGGCAGGGCGCACGGTCGGCGCCGGATTTCGCCGGCCACACCGTGGGATTCGTGCCAACGATGGGCGCGTTGCATGCGGGGCACCGAGCCCTGTTGGAGCGCGCGCGCGCAGAAAACGACCTTGTGGTGCTGAGCATCTTCGTAAACCCGACTCAATTCGACGATCCGACTGATCTTACGCGCTATCCCCGCACCATGCCGGCCGATCTCGCGCTCGCCGACGGGTTGGCGGACTATGTCCTCGTGCCGACCGCGGCGGAACTCTACCCGGACGACTACCACTATCGCGTCTCCGAATACATTCTCAGCGTTCGCTGGGAGGGTGCACTCCGGGCGGGACACTTTGAGGGAATGCTGACGGTTGTCCTCAAACTTCTCAACCTCGTGCGACCCGACCGAGCCTACTTCGGCGAAAAGGACTGGCAGCAACTTCAGCTGGTGCGCGGCATGGCGCGCGCGCTTTTCCTCCCGGTTGAAATCGTGCCATGTCCCACCGTTCGCGAACCGGATGGGCTGGCGCTGAGCTCCCGGAATCGGAGGCTGTCCGCGGCAGGGCGAACCCGAGCGGCTGCCTTTCCTCAGATAATGCGTAAAGCGTGCAGCGCTTCCCTGGCAGCCGCGGCTCTGCGCTCCGCGGGCTTCGAAGTCGACTACGTCGATGACGTGGACGGTGTGCGGCTGGGAGCCATTCGGATCGAAGGCGTGCGCTTGATCGACAATGTGCGGCTCTAACCTGCTGGTCATTCTTACGGGTTCAATCGCGTGCGACAAGGCCTGTGACGCGGTGTCGCGTCTCGTTCAGGGCGGGCTCAAGGTGCGCACTGGCGTCACAGCGGCGGCACGGCGGTTCGTTGGGGACGCCACGCTCGAAGGTCTGAGCGGCGAACCGGTGGATCACGATTTGTTCATCGCTGGTGCCGCGCTTGATCGCATCGAACTCGCGCGCTGGGCCGACCTCACGCTGGTCTGTCCGGCGACCGCCCACTCGCTCAATCGATTCGCAGCCGGCCTAGCCGACGATCTCGCTGGCGCCCGATGGTTCGGTCATTGCGCACGGTGAGTCGCGCACGCAATTGGCGCATGCCCTCGAATCTTTCCTGACCGTGCCGGTTCCCATCATCTGACCACCATTCCCATGCTTCTCTGTCTCGATATCGGCAACAGTGACATCCACGGCGGTGTGTTCGACGGCGGCCAACTGCGCTGTCAGTTTCGCAAATCGACTCACCCGCTCGGATCAGCCGACGAACTGGGCGTATTTTTCTCAGCCGTATTGCGGGAGAACGGCGTCGATCCCAAGGCGGTCACCGAGACTGCCATCTGCTCCGTCGTTCCGGCCGCGACACGTGCATTGCGCCACGCGTGCCTCCACTATTTCGGCAGCGAACCATTCATCCTTCAAGCCGGCGTCAAAACCGGCCTAAAGATCCGCTACAAAAACCCACAGGAAGTCGGAGCCGATCGGATCGCCAACGCCATGGCGGCCGCGCAGCGTCATGCGGCGCGGTCGATTCTTGTCGTGGATTGCGGCACCGCGACCACGTTCGATGTGATCACCGCGACGGGTGATTATTTAGGTGGCGCGATTTTGCCCGGGCTGGAAGTGGCCGCGCAGAGCCTCGCGAGTCACACCGCGAAGCTCTCGCGTGTAGAGATTTCTCGGCCCGAGAACGCATTGGGCCGAACTACGACTGAGAGCATTCAAGGAGGCCTCTACTTCGGCCATGTGGGGGCAATCCGCCATTTGTTGAACAAACTCACGCGGGAAGCCTTTCCGGGTGAGGCTCCGTGGATCATCGGCACCGGAGGATTCGCCAGCCTCTTTGAACGCGAAGAACTATTTTCTGAAATCGTCCCCGACCTCGTGCTGCAGGGGCTGCGTCACGCCGTGATCCTTAATCGGGAGCCTGCTCCGGCCAAAAAAATAGCGCCGTAGGATCCGATGGTCGTAGGCCGCTACGAAATCGAAAACAACCGACGGCGCACCGTGAGCACAAGCGCTGCCACTCCGGCGAATGCCGCGTAGGCAGACGGCTCGGGTATTGGGATGATCAAATCTTGTTTGGTGTCATGGTGGAGCACCGCCAACTCCATCCCCACGATCACCCCGTAATTGCTCTGTAGATCGAAGAGCCACGCATTTGCTTGGTTCACGGCATTGGCGTAGATGGCGGGGCCGGAGCCGGAGACATAGAAGCCCTGCACACCAGCGCCCGGATGGCTGAGCGAAAAATCATTGTCGTGCGACACTTCCCACACCGCGAGTTGAAAAGCCGCTATAAGCGTATCGTTGATGAGCGTTACGCTGGGCGTGTAATTCAGGCCGAACACGTGGGCATACAATTTCGAGATGCGCTCGGCGGCCGCCGCACCAATGCCCGACGCGCTGATGCCGGCATAAGTCTCCATCGTCTGCGACGAAGGAATACCGGTATCGGCTTGGGCCAGTGCGACCAGAAAGTAATTGGGTTGGGTGACTCCGACGGGAGCGGTCTGTTGACCGACTTCAACGCAGAACAACTCGAATGTGGAATGCGCATTGATCGCGGGCACCAAGTTGTGCGTTTGCATCGCGGCGATCACATTTTGCGTGGCGGTGTTGACGCCGTCGGATGAGTTGACGGTCCACTCCTGACCCGGGTCGTAGTTGATCAAGGTGAGGGATGTCTGCGCGGAGGCTAGCTGCGGGCCCAACGCCGCAAACGCACCCATGAAGACGGGGAGGCTTGGAAGGATTCTCACGGTGGTGGAATTGGAGGATGGCTCGACGCGAGCGGGCCAAATACCAAAAAGCACTCATCGTAACGAAAACTTGTGTCAGTCGTGTGTCATTTGCGCGGCGGTTGCGAAACGATTGGGGTTACTGCTTCTCCCGTGGAGGATTGCCGGGGTTGCGCTCGTCGTGGTCGGGAGATCGTCAGCGCTGTCGACTCATCAAGAGGGAGGAGCACGGAGGGATTCCGTCCGACGGAAGAACGGGCTGCCCATCGTCAAAGCGGTGCCCACGAGCGCAGCCGCCAGCACCATGAGCGCCCAAGTGGGCACGGGGACTGATGCGGGTGGTGCTACGGCCAGGGCGGAAACCTGAAAATTGTAACCGTAGGTCCAGACGGCGGACGTATCGGTCTCCTGGCTCCAGAAGGTGTAGCTTCCTGCGGCGAGCGGGCCGGTGATTGCCATCGCCGGGAGCAGGTTGGTCCCGATTTGGTTGGTGTAGGTGTGCGTCCATCCTAGTAGCGGGCTCGGATCGACGGAGGTCGAGGCCATGGTCATGACCGGACCGACTTGAACGCCGAGGAAGGCGTTCGCACCTCCAGCCACCAAGCTCGTCAGGACGATCGCATCGAGCCGATGGCCGGCCGGGACCGTTACGGTGAAATAATCTAGGTCGCGGACATTGGGAACGGGCGACTGGCCGAAATGGCCTTGCACGAAATTGGAACCCGCAGCGAGTGCAACCACGGTAGGCGCGAGGCGGTCGTTCGAGATGTCGCCACTCACCGCCTCATCGAAATTTGCGGCAATTATTCGGCTGGGGGATGCGCAAACGAGCAGCAGCCCGATTATGGCCCGCGTCTTGGCGCATCGGCCGGCAGTAAACATTTTTCGGATCAGGGTCATGGTCGCAAGAATCGAAGGGTGCTTTGGGACGGGACCTATGATTCCGCCGCGTCGGGCGAGACCATGGTTGTTGTGATTCGCGTTCCGGAATTCACCGCGCTGGCGGCGATCGACAATCTCATCCGATGAACAGTCCCGGTCTCGTTTTCCCAAGCGACGGGACGTCGTGCGACCGTGTCAAAGCTCAGCACCGCGTTGGAAACGGAGAGTTGGACCGGATTTCTGGAGTAAAACGGAGAAACTGCGGCGAAGCATTTAAGCAGTGCCGGACTCTTGATCGAGCCCGGCACCGCTTCGCAGAGGAGATCAAGCCGTCGCTTTGGCAACCGATGCCCGGTTCCGGCGTCGGTTCCGTAAGACACCGACGAAAGCAGCCGCGCCGATCATCGCACCGTAGGTGGAGGGTTCGGGGATGGCCGCGAACGACACCGTGATGCCCGCGTAGTCGCCGGTGCCGGAGAATGCCTCCGGGCTGAGCGCTCCACCGTTGAGTGTCACGAGGAACAGCGTGTCACCCAGACCGGTCGTCGGGATGTTGAACGTGCTGCTGTCGAGGAGGGAGAAGGCAAACACGTTCGGGGTCGGGCCGGCATCGGCGATGTTGCTGAGCGAGAGGTCGAACCCAAGGATTGTCCCTGCGGTGAAACTCTGGAAGAACTCGTTGAACGCGGCGGTATCGGTGAGCGTAACTGCGCCGGGAAGCGTGCCGCTCGCCCCGCCGAAATAGTTGGCGGAGCCAAAGGGAGCGCCGCCGCCACCAAAGGTGAAGTTGCTGATTACGGCGCTGTTGTTGTTCAATGTCGCCCCGCTGTTCAACTGGAAGTCGAGCGAGAAGGGCGCGTTAGCGGAGTTCGGGAGCGTGGTGAGCGCCGTGGTGTTGACGGTAACGTGGAAGTTCTGCGCCAAGCTCGAGGTCGGGGTGAGCAGCAGACTGGCGACGCCCAGCAGGGCCGTAGCGAGCAGGTTTGAAGGGAAGAAAAGTTTCATGATAATGGTGGAATAGATGGTTGGAGGGAGGAGGGGACGTTTACGGAGTGGCGATGCTGTTGAGCACGCGGGCCGTGTAAGTGATGGCGGCGTTCGTCGGATTGGTGAACTGCAAGGTGACGCTGGCCGAGGCACCCGGAGCCAAGGTGGCGCCAGCGGGGACGGTGATATAGGAGCTGGTCAACGGAGCATAGACCGAGGTCGTGCCCGTGGCATTGACGAGCGTGGCGTTCACGCTCAGCGAATCGAGCGCGACAAAGAACGGCCCGGTGAGCGCGCCGGCGTTGTTATTGGTGATCGTGACCGACTGCACGTATTTGCCGGTGCGGCGGTCGCGGATGATGCCGCTGAGTGCGACGGCGACATTGTTCGTGGGGGCGATCTCGTGCATGACGAAGAGCTGGCCACCCTCGACTTGGGCGCCCGGCAGGCCGTAGTGCGCTTGGTCAACCGAGAAATACCACGCTTCACGAGGATTGCCTTTGTGCAGGGTGCTGCCGGCCATAATCGACGTAATGTCGATGATGCCTGAGGCTTCCTCGTCATTGGTAAACGGGGCCGTAGCCGGCGTCGGGATGCCACCCACGACATCGCCGAAGCGGGCGACGTCGTGCTTCAGGACTTTGATCAGCGTGCCGGTGTTTGTGACACCCGTGAACGTGGCCGGATCGTAGTCCCAAACCTTGCCGTTGTGAGCCTGCCCGCCGACGTCTTCCTGCAATAGGATGTGGCCGGTCGTCTCGTTGACGCCAATATTGTCAAACATGTTGACCTTCTCTCCGCCAACGGTGCGGCCGTCGATGAGGAGGTCGATGGTGCCGCCCAAGTCGGGATTGGTAATGTCCGTGAAGGTCAAGCGCCAGAGGCGAGTCTGGCCGATTTGGGCACCTACGCCGTCCGAGACCTGATCGATGCGATCCGTCGTCACGAAGTAGAACTGCGCCGGGTTCGCCGGGTTCCAAGCGCCGTCTTCGGGGCGGGAGAAAACGGTGGAGGCGGTGAGGCTCAGGGTGAAGGCCGTGCCGTTGGTGATGTTCGTCGCGCGGGTCGTGGAGTTGACGACCTCGACCGTATTCCCGGTCACGACGACGTGCTTCAGGGTTCCGTTCGTCAGGCCGGCCTTGTCGACTTCGGTGCCGGTGTTGGTCTTGGTGCCCACATAGACCGAAAGGGCATTGTTCATGATGCCCGTGCCACCGTCATTGTTGCCGATGACGATCGTCTTGTCCTGCGCGAACGGGTTAGCGAGTGCATTTTCCCATCCGCCAACTCCCGTGAGGCCAGAGCCGTTGGTGGACAGGTTGAACTTGCCGAGGACATAGCTTTTGCCGGCGGCCGGGCCGGTGACGACTGTGCCTTGCTGCCAGCCGTTTGAGCCGCTTTCTTCGCCGTGCATAAAGATGCGCTCTTGAGTTCCGAGGCCCGTGGCGGCGTTGTAAAAGGCGCTGACCTTGGGAAGATCAGCCGAGCAAAAGCGGTTGAACGCTAGCGTGCTCGTGGTCGTGTTCGACTGTTGGGTCGTGCTGTTCCAGCCGTAGACCTGCTTCATCAAGTCTTCGCCGGAGACAACGGTAAGGGTCGCTTTGTTGACGACAAATTTTGAGACGTAAGCGCCGATCGCGCCGTGGTCACGCACCACGCCCACCGTGTTGCCCATCTCGTGGTTCACTAGCACGGTGAAGGTGCCGTCGCCATTGTCGAAGGCGCCGGCCCCGTCGGGGAGGCCGTTCAATCCGTAGGTGCCGCCGCCAACTTTTGGGACGAGGTCGTCGGGGTTGGCGCCCAAATTATCGACGGTGAGGACCGAGATGGTCTCGTAGCCCGGGAGGGTGGGCAGCACATAGGGAGTGGAGCCGGTGCTGGGACCTTGGATCTGAGCGAAGGCGGTGCTCGCAAAGAGCGCGCCGAGGGAAAAAACAGGCAGGTGAACGGGTAATTTCATGGCGAAAAAAGAAAGAGCCATTCGCCGCGGATTTGGGAAGTCGCGGAGTGTTAAGTTCGCGTGTGATTGTCACGGCCAGCGGGCGATCTGGCCGCAGTTGCGCAACGGACGCGCGTTCTTGCTCGAAATTGCCAGTGCGCGGCGTTGGCAACCACGGTCGCGGCCCGCTTCCGGTGCATTTCCGGGCCCGCCGGCAGCGTATCAGGTTTTAGGTGATGACGCCGCCGCCGATGGCCGCCCCTGTCGCGGGAAAGTAACGCGCCGCCTGCCGCCGTGGATTGACAGGCGACCCATGGCGAAAACATCAGACTCCGCGTCGCGCCTTCCTTCGTTGTCGTCAAGCCACACGCCATGCCATGAATCCTTCCCGATCCAGCCTCCTGTCCCTTGCCTTCTACTGCCTGGCGGTCGGGCTGCCGCCGCAGCTGGCGGGTGCCCAAGCGAATGTTTACACGCAGAAAATTCTGGTGGCCAACCGGCCGGGCTTCGAGGCCGGCGCGCTAATCGATCATCACCTGATCAATCCCTGGGGCATCGCCCTCCGCCCGCCGGGCGCCGGCGGACATTTTTGGATCAGCAACGCGGGCAATGCCAGCACCTCAACCTTTGTGGGCGACGCGAATGGGGCCCCGCTCCATCAGGACGGGCTGAAGATTGTCTATCTGGACGGCCCCTTGATTTCCTATGAGGACGGCTTGGCCAATGTGACGGGCCAAGTCTACAACGCCGCGAGTGATTTTCCCAATCAACCGCTGGAGTTTCCCGTCAGCGGCCCCGCGAGCGATCTTTCGAAAGAAACGGCCGTCCCCCTGGGGATCATCACCGGTTCGGCCAAATTTGTCTTCGTCACCACCGATGGAACCATCAACGCTTGGCGCGCCAGCACGGCCGCGAGCATGAACACCGCGGTCATCGTCAAGGACTACTCCGATCACGGGCGCGACCAGATTCGCAGTTTACCCCGTCTCCCAGCCTTCACCGGTGTCGCGATGTCGGTCAAGGCGCAGGCCGACAATCGCCTCTACGTGGCCGATTTTCAGAACAGCACCATCCGTGTGCTCGACAACCGGTGGGTCGATATCACGGAGCGCGTGCCCTTCGCCCGGCCGGCCAATGTCCCGGGCAGCTATAGCCCGTTTAACATCCAGTGTCTCGACGGGCGGCTCTATGTCGCGTATGCCGAGCTTGACCCCAACGCGGAAGAGCCCGCGACCGACGTTCCCGCTTCGGGCGCCGGACGCCTCGTGGCCTACGACCTCGATGGCAAGATCGTTCAGGAATTCACCGACTCGGGCAGCCTCAACTCACCCTGGGGCGTGGCGATCGCGCCGAAAAATTTCGGCCCCTTCGGCGGCGCGCTGCTGGTCGGGAATTTTGGCGACGGCACGATCGCGGCTTTCGATCTGAAGACGGGCGCGTTTCGGGATTTTTTGCGCAGCGATTCCGGCCAGCCGATCAGCCTCGATGGGCTGTGGGGCCTAGCCTTCGGCAACGGAGTCAGTCTCGGCGATGCGGACTCGTTGTATTTCGCCGCGGGTCCGAACGGGGAGCAGGATGGCATCTTCGGCCGAGTGCGCTATGCAGGCTCGCGGCCGGGCGATCTTGCGCCGGCCAAGAACACGGTGACCTCCGCGGCCCCTGCGCCCCGCGCCCAACTCGATCCGAGATGATCTAGGATGGCAACTTGCTCGAGAAAGACGGCGGCTATCATCGCCGTGCTCGGAGTGCTGGGCGGAGGCATGATCTTCTTTCAGGCCGGGCCGAATTTCCCCCGGGACACGGCCCGTTCTCCGCGGCCAGCGGACGGGCCGGACGCCGGCGATCTAACGGTGCTGGCGGCGCCCCACTCCTCGGCCGTGCGTCCCGCCATCGCTGTGGCGGATCTGGCTCAATCGCCAACGCGGATCTCACTTGGCAGCGCCATCCCACCAGCCGCGGTCGAAGTCAGCCTGCTCCCGCCGCCGTCCGGGGATTTCGATCTAACGCTGACGGCGGAGCAGATAAACGCCCTCGTTGAGACGCGGTATAGCGGGCTCTTTCACGCTTTGGGACTGCCTGCCGACCGTCTGGCCCGCCTGCGTGCGTTGCTGGCTGAGCGGCAGCAGGCCACGGTCGACGCGGCCAACGCGGCGCTCATGGTCGGGCTGAATCCGATTCGCGATTTGACCACGATTCGTCGCGCCATCGAGGAGGTTCAGGCACCCATCGACGCGGCGCTCCGCGACGAGCTCGGCGAACCGGTCTTCGCGGCCTGTCGTGACGCTGACAGCGCGATTCGCGAACGGAACTCCACGGGTGACCTGGCCCGTTTGCTCGCCGGGACCAGCGAACCGCTCCGGCCGGAGCAGGAAAAACAAGTGATGCAGATCCTGAAAAACTCTCCCGGACAGGAATTCCCCATGGATATGGACCGCGCCATCTACGGCGGTATCAACGACCGGGCGCGGATCAGCGACCAGACGGTTGCTGCGGCCGCCAAGGTGCTTTCACCGCGGCAGCTCGAGCGGTTTCGCCAGCTTCAGCAGCGTTGATCGGCCGAACGAAAAGCCGCGCTCATGGCCAAAGCACCGGCCGGGATCAGAAGCGCTCCATGGCCGGATTGAGGCCCGGGCCAAGCGGAGCGAGGTGCTCCAATATTTCCTGAAATCCCGGGTCTGGCCAAAGCTCGTCGAAGCCGCCGGCGCTCGAGATGCGGATGAAGAACTGCTCAGCGCGCTGGTTCAGGCCGCGCCGGAACAGGTCCGTAAGCAGAGAGAAATTGCTCGGAGATCCGTCTGGATTGTAGATGATCGTTTTGCCGTCGTAGATGTGCCAGTAGATCACTTTCTGGTGGAGATTCGTGGCCTCGAACTCGCGATATTGGGCGGGCGCGAGCGGTTTTCCGTCGAACATCCGTTGGTAGCCGTAGTCGGCCGCCGTGCGTTTCATGCCGGCAGCGGTCCAGCATTTGTCGGGGATGTGAAAGGCGACCTCGCGGGCGGGCATCTTGCCGGGGCTCCAGTAGGAGACGTAGACGGAAAACTGCGCGTCGCCCTTGCGATAGACGCGATAGACGGTGTCGTCGTAGTTCAGGATCGTCTTCACCGATCCGGCGAGCGCCTCGGTCTCGGCCAGCGGTTGATCGATGCCGTGCCAGCCGGCCATGTTGACGGGTAGGTAATCGGCCAGCGGCAGCCTGGGTTTGAGCACGGGCTCGGCCGCGCGCTGGAGCGTCTGGGGCAAAATTCCCGCGCACAGCAAAACAAAGAGGCCGCCGAGCAGGGCCTTTTCCGCGAAACGCCGCGGTCGCGGACCAGCTTCTGCCGCCCGGGCTGGGTCAAACGGCAATGTCTTTGGCCCAAGCATGGTTTTCGCGATACCAGTTTACCGTGCGCTCCAATCCTTCGCGAAACGAAACCTGTGGTTGCCAGTTCAGCATCCGCTGAGCCTTGCCGATATCGGCTTGGGTTTCGGTCATGTCGGTCTTGTGGAAATCAAGGCGCTCGATCTTGGCGGGTTTCCCGAGCAGCTCCTCAATGATTGTGATCATCTCGATCAGCGAGGCGGGTTTGCGGCCGCCGCCTACGTTGATGATTTCATAACCGAGTTTCTTCGTCGCGGCGATCGTGGCGGCGGCGATGTCGTCCACGTAGGTGAAGTCGCGGCTCTGCGTGCCGTCGCCGAAAAGTTGGATCGGCCGGCCTTCGTCGATCCACTTGATGAACCGGAAGGGGCTCATGTCGGGGCGACCGGCGGGCCCATAGACCGTGAAGTAGCGCAGCACCGAGGCATCCAGGCCGAAGAGGTGATGATACGTGTAGGTCAGCACCTCGGCGGTTTTCTTCGAGGCGGCATAGGTCGAGATCGGGCTGTTGACGGGCAGGGTCTCGACAAACGGCGTGGGCTGGCCGGCGTAGAGCGAGGAAGTCGAGGCGAGCACGATCTTGCCCGTGCCGGTGAGACGCATGGCCTCGAGGACGTTGAGCGTGCCGGCGCCGTTGGTGGAGAGATAGACGTGCGGTTGCTCCATGCTGTAACGCACACCGCAGCGACCGGCGAGGTGGAGCACGGCATCAAATCGGTTCTTCTCGAAAAGACCGCGGAGCGCCGCGGCGTCCTCGACGTCGATCTGCTCGAATTGGAAATGCGCGCGCGGGGTGAGCCCGGCCAACCTAGCCTGCTTGAGCCGCACGTCGTAGGAGTCGTTGAGACTGTCGATCCCGGTCACAGCGATGCCTTGCTCCAACAGCATGGCGGCGGTGCGTGAGGCGATAAATCCGGCGACTCCGGTGACGAGGAAATGGGTCATGAAATTGCCACGGCGGCGTGAGGCACCCCGATTAGGCGAACGCCGGAATCGTAGCCGGATTCCGGCGATGGAGGAAAAGGGCGAGAATCAGGGCGGAGCCTGCGCTGGCAGTTTCGGCCGAGACGTGCGCGGCGGAGCTGTGGGTGCGGTTCGACCCCGGCTCACTCGAAAAACTCTGTAGCAGAAAATCGGAGGTCGTCAGGCCCTCGGCCCGGTAAACATCCACGATGATCTTTTCCCCCGACGTAAACTTGGCGCTGAACGTCCCCGGGGGCGGCGGGAAATCGAGGTAGAGATCGTAGAACCCGGCGCCGTCGGCTTCGAGTGCGCTGGCGACGTTGCCACGATCGGACGAGGCGGGGTGCGCCGCGGTCGCGACCAAACGAAACGTGAGGCTCGCCGGGTTGATCCGCGGGTTGAGGTTGAGATACCAGCCAGACAGAGACTCCGGGCCGGTGAGCTGGGTGGCGTCGAGCGTGACTCTCACCGTGTTGGCAGCCAAGCCGGCCTCAAAGCGCGCACGGAGGGCAGGCGATGGGCGGGCGGGCGAGGTGCCCGTGAAAACGTAGTCGAGGTGGAGAAACTCGACGGTCGCCCGGGCTTTGGTCTCCGCGGTCTCTAGCGCGACCCCGGCGAGGGAAAAGAGGGAGTTGAGCTTCATGGCAAACGACAGTTTTTTTATCCTAGCAGGTTTGCCGAGCCCGCGCGTGACGATTGCGTTAGCAGAGCGTGACGAGAGGCCGCGGGGGGCTGAAGTCAGCGCTTGACCGCCTCGATGGCCATGCCCGGGGCGACTTCGGCGGCCGTCATTCGGCCGCGCAAAAAATCCAGCCGCTTGCCGACCCGCAGTTGCCACGCGGTGCGGAGAAAGCCGGACCGGCTCACGGTCGGCCGCAGGCTTTGGAGCGAGAGCTTCTCGGTCATCGGGTTGAACCAGACCTTGAACCGGACCGCGATTTTCTCGAAGCCGTATTGATGCAGGAGCGACCGGACGTTGGCCGCTTTAAAATGGAAGAGGTGCTGCGGTGGCGACCACATCCGCCAATGCTCGCGCAGCGTCTGCGTGTCGCGGCATTCAAAGTTCGGAATCATCAACAGAAATTTGCCTCCTGTTTTCAGCAGACGGTGGCTCTCGGCAACGAGCAGGCGCGGATGATGCACATGCTCCAGCACGGAGTTGGCGGACACCACGTCGAACGATCCATCGGCGTAGTTCAGCGGGGTCTGAAAACTCCCGTCGAACTGCTGGGCCTCGAAACCAAGCTGCCGCCCCCAGTCCACGCTCGTCGCGCTGACTTCGACGCCGTGGCACTTCCAGCCTAGGCGCTGCGCCCGGAGGAGAAACTCCCCCCGGCCGAAACCGATGTCGAGCAGGGTGCCCGGCGTGCCCGGCAGCGTCTGAATCGGCTCGTAGGTCAGTGCGAGCGCGCACCGCAACGGGGCGAGCAAGCGCCGGCGGAGCGCCGGGCCCTGCAGCGTCCAGTCGTGCCGGTATTTGATCTCGCTGAGGACGATCGAGCGGAGCGTCGTGATGAAAGTCGCGGGCTTGATTCGACCCGCAAAAAGATCGCGCGCGGCCGGAAGCAGCTTGGCGTCGGGCCGCACGAGAAAAAAATTTGCGCGATAGTATTGGCCGATCTCTGCGAGCGTGGGCCGGGGATTCGTGAGCCCGACTCCACAGCCGCCGCACGTTTCGATCGACCAGTTTCCAACCTGCCAACGCTGGGTGTCGGCCGTGAGCGCTTTTTCGCAGAGCGGACACTCCGCCAATGTTTCCATGGGCGCGGCTAGGCGGGGTTCGCGGGCGCGAGGCCGGCCGGGGCGAGGTGCGCCAAAATCGTCTCCGCATGGCGTTGCCACGTGAACTGACTGGCATTGGCGATGCCGGCGGCGATGGAACGCTCCCGGAGGCTCTGGTTCTCGACGAGATCGACGATGCGGTCGGCCAGTTTCGCGGCGTTTTCGGTCGGGTGGTAAAGTGCGGCCGTGCCTCCTACCTCTGGGAGCGATGACGAGTCGGCGAGCACGCAGGGCAGCCCGCAGGCCTGGGCCTCGATCACCGGGCGGCCGAAACCCTCGTAGCGCGACGGAAACGCGAAGATCGTGCACGCGTTGTAGACATCGACGAGCGGCTCGATGCCGAGCGAGCCGAGATGGATCAGATCGTCGGCGATCCGCAGCTCGTCGAGCAGCGGGCCGAATCCGTCCCGGTGCAGCGCATCGCCGACCTTGACGAGTTTCAGCCGGTGGCCGGCCAGCCGCGCCTTGGCGTGGGCGAAGCCACGGAGGAGCGTGGGGATGTTTTTGCGCTCGATGTTCGAGCCGACGTGGAGCACGAGCGTGCAGTTCGGTGTGGCGCGGAGTTTTTCGAGATGCGGCGCGGCGGCGTTCGCGGGACGGCGGCGGAATTCAGGTGCGAGGCCGTAGTAGTTGGTGATCACGGCGGACGCCTTCGTGGGGAAGAACCGCGCGATGTCGCGTGCGGTGTTGCCCGAGATGGCGTGAATGGTGCCGGCGCGCACGATCTGCCGGAGCCGCCAGCGCTCCTCGGCCTTGGCGAGCCCCACGCCCGGCGACACCAACGCATCAAGATCGTGGCAGGTGACCGAGCCGCGGCCGTCGCGCGGGAGCAGGTGCGCGTAGTGGGGATCCAGGATATGCACGCGCGCGGTGCAACCTGCGGCCGAGGCGCGGGCCAGCTCCTGCCGGATCATTTTGGGCAGGACCACGCGCTGACAGACGCGGCGGCGCACACTCGAATCCCGCCATTTGGCCGGAGGAGAGATCACCTTGCAGGCGAAATCAGCCCCCTCTGCGCCGAGTGCGGCAAAGGCGTCGCCCAGATTTTTCAGGTAGAGCGTCATGCTCGCGATCGCGCCGTAGGCGGACAGCGGCGGGACGAGCAGCACGTTCAGCGGGCGATCGGTCATGTCCGGCCCTTGGCCTCAAGCTGGCCACGCGTCCACTCGTAGAGATCGGCCAGTCCCTCTTCCAAGCCGACTTCGGGTTTCCAACCGAGCAGGCGCCCGGCCTTGCTCACGTCGCAGTAAAAGACCTTCTGATCGGCCGGGCGCCATTCGCCGAATGAGGGCGCGATGCCCCAACGGGCGCACAGTTCGAGCAGCGAGATGGAGTTTTCGTAGCCGCCACCGACGTTGAACACTTGCCGGCGCAGGCTGGCAGCATCCGGCCCGAGGAGCACGTCGCCTTGGCGCCGAAACAGCCGCACCACGTCGCGGATGTGGAGCGCGTCGCGCACCTGCTTGCCGTCGCCGTAAATCACGACGGGCTTGCCGGTGAGCTTGCTTGTCGCGATGTGCGAGAGCCAGCCTTGGTCTACGATGCCGAATTGGTTCGGCCCATACATGCACGAGCAGCGGTTGGCGACGCCGCCGAATTCGCGCACGTAGAGCTCGCCGACGAGTTTTGAGACGCCGTAGGGCGTGTGATGCCCCGAATCGATCGAGAACTCCTCCGTCAGGCCCTTGCCGGCCAGTTCGCCTGCGAAGTCATAGCGCGCGGGGCCCTCCGTGAGCGGCACGCGGTTCACATTGTCGCCATAGACTTTGTTCGTCGAGGTGTAGACGAGTGCCGCGCCGATGTCATGTGACGCCTTGGCGACGGCAAACGAGCCCTCGGCGTTGATTCGAAAATCGCGCACCGGACTCTCCAGGCTCGATGTGACCGCAACCTGCGCCGCGAAATGATAAACGATGTCCGGTTTCAGCAGGTAAATTTCGAGCGCGGTGTCCTCGATTTCGCGGCGACGAAAATCGAAGTTTGGAAACTCAGCCTTCAGGGTCCGCAGGTTCTGGTCCGCGCCGCGGCGCGAAAGCGAATCGAGCCCGATCACTTGGTGGCCGTCGCGGAGGAGCGACAAGGTCAGATTGGTCCCGACAAAGCCGGCGACACCGGTGATCACGATTTTGTTCATCAGCTGGAATCCCGCCGCGCCCGTTGCTCAGGCGTGGAGGGAGGTGGAGCGTGGACGCCTTGCGTTACAGCCCGCAGACGATCCGGTGAGGATGAGGTTAATCCCGCGGCCGGGCGACCATCCACGACATGATTTCCGGGCGGTTCTCAGCGAAGGCGACTTCGCGCTCGAATGGATCGGTCGTCGGCAGCTCCGGTGCCTGATAGCGTGCCGCCTTGGTCCGGTCGTCTACGCTTGGGATCAAGGTCACATGGTGCGTCGCCGCGAAGTGCGCTGGCACCGTGTGCGAGATGGTCCGGTCCTTGAAATCATGGAGTTCGACCAGCACGTGGCTGCGGCGGAGATGCCGGGCGACTTCGACATCGAAGAGCTGCTGCTCGAATCCCTCACAGTCGGCGACAATCAGATGGGTCTCCTGCGGATCGAGTCGAAACAGTTCCTGTCGATCGCAAAGACCGTGGACCTCGACCCGACCGGCGCGGTTGGCGCGAGCCATTTCGGTGCAAAGTCGTCTGGCCTCGAGGTCGACGTCGTAGGCTTGCACGGCGACGCCAGGAAACCGGAGCGCCAAACCGACCGCGTAGTAACCCTCGGCGCAGCCAACATCGACGATCGTCTGCAGGCTGAGACCGTCGAGCGAAGCGACGAACGGGTGCAGTTCTGACTCGTAGGTTCCGAGGAGCTTGGGCACGAGCGAGCTGCCGGCCGAGCGCAGCTCCGGATAAATCAGCCCGCGGAAAGGACCGTTCCGGACGACGGGCCGCGCGCGAAAAGACTCTGCCAGCCGCTCCGCGATCACCGCGCGCCGGGCGGCGACGAGGCCGCGCACCGGCCAGTGCCGGACCGTGCGCCACAGTCGATCGTTCTGCATCAGCCGGCGGAGCGCGGCGCGGATTTGCGTTTTCATGGTGCCGGATCGCGGCCCCGGGCGGGCGCCGGGCCAGCCGAGGGGCGGGTGCGCAGCAGCACGCGCTTCAATTGGCCAGCGAGGCCGCGGACGTGGCGCCAGGAGTTTTCCGGCACCGCGCGGGTGCTGCGGCCGAGCCGAAGCGCGCCCCCGCGCGGCACGAGCGAATAGTAATGGTCCTCGAAGAACCGCAGCAGATCATGCCGGCGCATCGCGGATAGAAAACCGCGGCGGGCGCCCGCCCAGTGAAACAACAGTGGTTGCGCGCGGCGCGCCGCAACGTCGGCCAGCGGCACGGTCTTGAAATACTCCGTGCGCGCGAGGTGCATGAACTCCGCGTATTCGAGCGTGACCCGTCGGGCGGCGGCGAGCCGGTGCAGCGCGTAGTTGAGCAGACCTTGCTCGTGGAGTTTGAAGATCTCGCGGTGGCGCACGCGGCTCGGCTGACCCCACGCCACGAGTTCGCCGAAGTCCGCACGCGACATCCTCCCGGCCTGCGCGACGAATTGCCCGGTGTTGAAGTGAAATCGCGGCAGCCGGTAGGTGGGATCGAGGCCGCGCAGGAGGTTGCGATCGTAGTAGAGCCGGTCGATGTCGGGCGACACGCGGTTCGGCCCGTCGGGCACGACCACGAAATCGGCATGGCACGCCGCCAGTGAATCGAGCACGGGCCCGATCATGATCTCGTCGGCGTCGAGGTAGAGAAACCGGCCCAGCTCGGCGCGGAAGAGCAGCTCAAGCTTCCCCATGCCCGGACCGTGCTGGCCCGCAAGGCCCTGAGTGCGGACGCCGAGCGCGGCCTCGACCTCGGTGGTGTCGAACGTCCCGCGCGTCTCATCCTTCATCAGGAAGAGCGGGATCTGCGGATAGAAATAGCGCACGCTCGCCAGGCAGATCCGCGCGAGGCGGAAATCCCCTTTCCAGCAGAGCACGATGACGGCGTCGATCTTCATCCACGAAATTGCGATTGATGGAGGCTGGGCGATTGGTGTCACCGAATTTGAGCTGTGCAGCCGATGCTGTCGTCGATTTGTCACGACCCGGGCTATCTTCGTCGTGGAGCGTCGCCGCCACGAAGTCGTAACCCTTTTGATCTTGGGCGCGCCGGGCGGCGCGCCAGCGTTCGAGCGGATATGGGCCATCGCACCACCATTTCGCCATGCGCAGGCTGCTCGGCTGACGCGCGAAATCCTGCGGCCGGGATGCCTGCCGGGAATCAACCTCGTTGCATGTGATGGCGCGCAGTTTCTCCGTTTTGGCGAAGGCGGGATTTGCCCGGTATCGGAACCTGGCGGGCAATCCCGCGCTGCAGCGGCTCCTTAAGGGCGCTGGCAAACTGCAGCTCCACCGTATTTTTTCGACAATCGTCGCCGCGGTCCAGATCGCCGTCGTCGCCCGTTTTCTGAGCCCACAATCCTACGGGCTCTATGCACTGGTCCTAAACACCGTGCAGATCGTGCAGGGGGTGCTGGACGTGCGCTGCAGCGAGTTGATCCTTAGATACTATTTTCAATACATCCATGCCGGCGAGCGGAGCAAGAGCTCGGCGGTGCTGCTGCTGGGCGGGCTGTTCGAGCTCGGCGTGGGCGTGCTGGGCGCGGCCGGCATGATCGTGGGCGCGGGGCTGTTGGCGCCGGCGCTGCTCGGCGCGGACGGCGATGCGACGTGGTTCGTGATCGCCGCCTTCGTGCCGCTGAGCAATCTCGGTGGCGGGCTCGCGGCGGCGATCCTGTCCGTGGAGCGGAGCTACGGCCGGCTGGCGCTGGCGGACAGCATCTCGACGCTCGCGGGATTTGGGGTGCTGCTGGCCGTGCTCTCCACGCACGCCACGGTGGGGGCCTTGCTGGGCGTTGCGCTTTTCACTCAGGCCGCGCGAGGGGTGTTGCGGTGGTATTTTGTCCTGCGCGATGGCGCTGAGGCAAAGTCGCTGCTGCTCGCCGCGCTCGTGGCGCCGTCGTGCCTGCGCGAACTCAAGGCCGACGCGGCGGCGCTGGTCAGGTTCGCTTTCTCCAACAATCTAACAGCCTTCCTGAAAGTTCTACAAGGGAGTGTGCCCAATGTCGTCATCGGCTTGCTCAGCGGCCCGGCGGATGTCGGCTACTATTTTGTCGGCCAGCGGCTCGGCATCCGGCTCAGCTCGTTCTGCTCGCCGATCGTCGAGGTCGCGTTTCGGGAAATCGCCGAGCGCCGGAGTTTGGATCCGAGCGGCCGCGGCGGCCGTGGCCTGCGGCACAGTGTGCTTTTGATCGGTGCGTGCGTCTCGCCGGCACTGGTCGGAATCGTGCTGCTCGGGCCCTGGACCATCCCGCTGGTTTTCGGCGCGAGTTACGCGGACGGCATCGTGCCCGTGCAGATTGTCGTGGCGGCCTATTCGTTCGCGCTGGTGCTGAACCCGATCGGCGCGCTGCTGCTGGCTGAGGGCGAGACGGGCTGGATCAACGGCGCGTATGCGCTGGGGTTCGCGGTGCAACTGCTGGCGATGTGGTGGTGGGTGCCGGCTTGGGCGGCGACGGGCGCGGCGCTCGCGCTGGCCGCGTTCTTCCTCGCGACGGACGCGGTGATTGTCTGCGGGTGGCGCCGCTGGCGGAGGAAAATACCGACTTCATGAAAAAAGTCCTGATCGTGACTTTGCACTCGGGGGAGGAGGACTTTCCCCATTGCCTGACGAGCCTCGAGGGCCAGACCCACCGGGATTTCGAACACCGGGTGATCTCGGGCTTGGGCAACCTTGAGGCCCATACCGCGCTCTATGCCATGATCCAGCGGGAGGCGGCGGCGTTTGATGCCTTCCTCAAGCTTGATGCGGACATGGTGTTTCGCACCAAAGAGGGCCTCGCCAGGATGCTGCGCGAGATGGCCGCGGTCGAGCGTTGCGATCACGCGACATGGCCGGTGCTCGATTTCCTTTCCGAGACGAAGTTGCGCGGGGTCCACATGTTTTCCCCGCGGGCGACTTGGCCGCATCCGCTGCATGCGGTTTTCGTCGATCCCGATCCGGTGATCCAGGGGTGTCGCAGGGAATTTCCCGCGACGGCGGAGAGCCACGTCATGCACGCGGCGTTTCCGTCGCGGCTCCAGGCCTTCCAGTTTGGAGTGCACCGCGGCACGAAATGTTTTTCGTCCGAGGTAAAAGGAGGGGGGCAAGTGATGCGCTATTTCCAATTCAAGCTCCTGGCGGCGGTCTGGGAGATGTTCGTCCGCACCAAAGATGGCACCAGAGGGATGGCGATGATGGGGGCGGAGTGGGCGCGCCGCCGCCGCGGGCGGGCCGTGGAATACCGCGCCGATGAAGAGGCACGCACATATTTCGAGTCGATCCGGGAAATCGGGTTTCAGGAAGCCTACGAATTTTGCCGCCCCTACTGGGGCGCGCGCCGGGTGCCCGAGCGGCTGAAATACTGGCTGCTCGCGAAGTCGGACAAGTTCACGCGCCGCGGGTGAGGATGCCGCAGGCGAATCAGGGCGTGTGGCTCGGAGCCGCGCCCGGCCGATCGGGGCCCGCCATCCGGACAAGGCCGGTCGGCGTCAGGCGGTGAAGATGTAAGACCGGAAACGGTTCGCGGCGTCGGCCGTCGTGAGGTAGGAAGGATCGACCGTGCGAAGCGACTCGTCGAGGCAGGTCTTGTAGACCGACACGATCCTGGCGAGGGAGGCCATCGCCGCGGCGCGCCGGTCCTCCGGGAGAAAAGGTGCGTGCGTTGAGAGAAACAGCACCGGCCTATGCTCGGCGAGGTAGGACTCAAGTTGAGGGAGAAACGCGAACTCGCCGCCTTCGATGTCCATTTTCATGAAATCGATCCTGCCTAGATGGGCCGCGGTGGAAAATGTCCGCCAGTCTATGGTCAGCGCGTCAACTGCGGGCCCGGCCGCGCCCTTGTGCCGATCCACGAGCAGGCTGGTCGCGCTGTCGCCCAGCTCGCCGGAGAAACTTGTCATCGGTTGGACCGCGATGCGATCGGACAGCGCGACACTGAAGGAGGAGACGTTCGCCAGGCCGTTCAGATCGATGTTCCACCGGAGATACCGGTAGGCCACCGGATCGGGTTCGAAGCAAATGACTTTTTTGCAGTGACGGGCAGCGTAGATCACGGTGGGTCCGATCCACGCGCCGATGTCGCAATAGAGGGTCTGCGCGGTGGCGAAGCGGCGCAGGATGGGAAACGTCTGCGGCTCCCATCGGGCGCTGGCCGCCTCCTTCCAAAAATTTATGTGATACGGATCCACTTTGAACTGCGTGCCGCCAAGGACGACGGGATAGTGGCCCCGCGCGCGATAGTAGGCGTCTCTGAACCGGTTTCTGAT
>JANNEY010000159.1:0-2862 GCA_031379235.1 Opitutaceae bacterium
GCTGCGGGCCGCGAGAAGATCGAGCAGGCCGCGGGCGGCGGTGCCGGCCTCGCGGCTGGCAAGATGTTCGCGTGCGCGGGCCACGGCGGCGGCCAGGCGCTCCGGCTTGAAGGGCTTGAGGAGGTAGTCGAGCGAGTGGGCCTCAAACGCCTGCACCGCGTGCCAGTCGTAGGCCGTGGTAAAGACGATGAGCGGCAGGCGATCGCGCGGGCTTTTCTCCAGTAGTTAGAAGCCGTCCATCTCCGGCATCTGCACGTCGAGAAAGACGAGATCGGGCGCCGTGCGGGCGATGGCCGCGAGCGCAGCGGCCCCGCTGCCGGCCTCCCTGATGATCTCGAGGCCGGCAGCACCGTTAGATCGCCGGTTCTTTTCTATTTCTGAGGGCTGAGCTTCGGCATTGGTTGCCCTATCTTCCCATTCTGGTCCTCAATTACAACCTGCGGGCGGCCTTGGGCGTCCTTGGAGAAGATATAGGTGTTACGCGGATCGTCCTCGATGAAAAAGCGCGTCTTGCTTTCGGAAATGAGTGAGCCAAGCGCCATGCTCGTTGTGCCCATTGACATCACAACCAGCAACCTGTCGTCGGTGTGGGTAATGTTTAACATTCTCCCGCCTGGAAGTTGATACTGTCCGGAGTAGGCATCCAGAACATCGGCAGGCAGTTTCACGGCAGCTCGCTTCGGCAGTAGGTCTGGAATGTAGAGTGCCGCAACGGTCACGGCGATCTTCTCGGGCAGCGCCTGACCGACATTCGTCAGCACGATTACCGTCAACCTGTCATCGACGAACCGCGCCATCTCGGTCCGGAATCCGGCCATCGTGCCGGCATGGCGCACCTGACGGTGCTTGCCAACATTGCCCACGTTCCATCCAAACCCATACGGCTTCTCGGAGCCGTCGTTGAGCTTTGCCGGCGCCCACATCATCTCGCGCTCCTGCTTTGAGAACGGCTCGTCCCTATATAGAGCTGCGTCCCATTTCGCTAGGTCTTGGACGGTGGAAAGGAACGCCCCGCTGGGCATTACCCCGATCAAAGTCCCTCCCCTCCGGTATTTGCCATCCTTCCACTCGTAACCCTCCGCTCGATTGGGAACCAATTCTTCCAGTGTTGTTGTGCGCGTGGCATTCATTCCCAGTGGCGCGAAGATGCGCTCATGCAGGTATTGCGGCCAGGGTTTTTGCGCCGTCCTTTGGATAATCTCCGCAAGCACGTAGTAGCCGAGATTGCTGTATGCATGTTTCTCGCCCGGCTTGAAATCGAGCGGCACGGCATACGACGCCTTGATCAACTCCGCCTCGCCCTTGGGTTTGACGGGGTCGAAGCCAGGGATTAACGCCTTTGTCGTCAGTCCGGCTGTATGCGTCAACGCATGACGCACCGTGATGGGCTGCCACGTCTCGGGTGCATCCGGCAGGTATTTTCGAATCGAATCCTCGAAGCCGAGCTTGCCTTCTTTATTTAGAAGGACGATGCCCGCAGCGATGAACTGCTTGCTGATCGAGCCGCTCATAAAGACGCTGTCCGGTGTTGCGGGCGAGTTGGTCTCCAGATTCGACACACCGTAGCCCTTCACCTTCACCGGAAGGCCGTCCTTCAGCACGGCAAGGGAGAGGCCAGGAATACGCTGCTTGCTCATCTCAGCCGTGACATAGTCGTCGATTGGGTCGGCGCGGGCGGTGTCGACACCACCCGCCCCGACGACCAAGGCCAGCCCCAGAAAGCGGACCGGCCTGCGCCAGAAGAAGGGTGGTTGGGCAGACTTCAATTCCCGGGTTCGTTTGGGTGCTGGTGGTATCGTCAAGTGCATCGCGTTTTTCATACTGTGATAGTTTTCAGTTTCTGGTGTTTGGCCGGGTGAGGTGATGTTCCCATGGTGTTCCTATGGTAACCCGGGATACCCAGAAATTCGTATGGAGGTTACAATTCCTCTCACGGACTTCCGCGTCGCAGCATTGAAGCTCACCGATGGTGACAGGTTGTGCGGGGCGTTAGCCGATCGGTCCGAGCGACTCGACGTGGCGGATGGGGTGCCGGTTGGAGCCCCCGGCGGAAGGTCGGACCGAGGCGGTGGAGGTCAGTGCGATCACGAAGGGCGCGAGGGCGACGAACGTTTTTGTGCGAATCCTAGTGGTTGGTTTTTCCCGCGAGCTGCTGGAGTGGCGGCTCATCAGGTTGCGCCGAGAATAGCCGAAGCGCGGAGAATCTGCCGCCGGTTCGAGATGGGGGCAGGCCGCCGCGTGATCAACCGGGGGAAATCCGGGATGAATCCGACCCAGGCTCAGTCGTGGCTGAGGCGTCTCGCTCAAATCGGGCGCAGTCAATTGACCGAAGAAACTCAGGCCGATCCACGACTGGCACCGCGCGTTCCCACTGCGCCATGATCGGCGGGGCGGCGCAGTTGTTCGCGACGTTGACCGCCCTGCGCGCGGAGTTTCCCGCGGCCCGCGTGCTGATGCTCACGTCGTCCGAAGCCCCCGAAGATGTTCGTCACGCGCTGGCGGCCGGCGCGTGCGGCTATGTCACCAAGACCGTGCGGCGCGCCGAGCTCGTCGCTGCGATTCGCGCCGTGCATACGGGCGAGCAAGTGATCGGCCAGTCGGTCGCCGGGCAGATGGCGGCAGAAAACGAAACGGGAACCGTCTCGCGGCGAGAACTGGAAGTGCTGGGCCTCGTGCGCCAGGGTTTCACCAACGCCGAAATTGGCCGGCTCCTCGGTATCTCCGAGCGCACGGCCAAGGCCCACGTCGGCGCGCTGCTCGCAAAATTACAGGCCGCCGACCGCGCCGAGGCGGTCGCGCGCGGCTTCGAACGCGGGTTGCGCAAGGCCTGAGTGCCACCCCGGCTATTGTCCGATCGGACAA
>JANNEY010000183.1:0-35555 GCA_031379235.1 Opitutaceae bacterium
TCCCGAGCCTGCACTACACCGAATCGTCGTCGGCCTTCGTCGCCGACTTCACGCGCAAAGCGCCGAACGGCGCTGAGGCGCAGCTCGACGACGGCACCACGCGCGAATACGGCGTCTCGCTGCGTTTCCTCGAGAACAAGCTCGTGCTGCGCGTCAACGCCTACGAGTCCATCTACCTCGGCGTCTCCGGCGGCGGGATCACCGTGCCGAATCCCACCGCCGTCAGCGGCAATTCCGGCATGGACCGCACCGACGTTCGCTGGACCGCGGTCCACATCGAGAAGTCGGTCCAAAACTACAATCTCGTGAAATCCGGCGGCCGCTACGAATCCACCGCGACGGGCGCACCGGTGCTCGGCGGGACGAACAGCGGCATCGTTGCCGCCAGCCCGATCCTTTTTTTTCAGGACGACGTCCTCAGCTGGCCGAGCGAAGGCGCCGCCGGCAACGCCTTCTCCCTCAAATACGCCAACTCCTCTGATCGCATCGCGAAGGGCGTCGAATACCGCCTCATCGCCAATCCCACGCGCGGCTGGAGTGTGAGCGCGAGCCTCGCCAAGAACAACACGCGCAGCGCGAACATCGCGGCCGACTGGTTCGGCGTGATCGGCTATCGCCTGAAGGAATGGCTCGCCGCCGCCAACGACGCCGCCGCCCCGCAGCGCGCCGGCGGCACCGGCCCCGCGCAGTTGCACTTCACGACCGGCACGAACGCCAACGAAACCCTCCTCGCCTACATCCGCAGCTCCGCGCTCGGCTGGGCGTTCCTGCGCGAGAGCGAGGGTCAGGCCAACAACCAGGAGGTCCAGTGGCGCGGCAACGTCACGAGTTCGTATCGCATTCAAACCGGCCTGCTGAAGGGCCTCCGTTTCGGCGGCAGCGTCCGCTACCGTGGCGACCGCATTCTCGGCTACCGCGACAAGACCGTCGCCACCGCCGACCTCGCCAACGATCCGATCCTCGGCACGCCGGGACTTTTCCCCGCCGGCTCGAGCATCACGATCGCGGACGTCGCGCGCCCGATCATGGGCGGCTCCACGGTGAACACCGACGCCGTGCTCGGCTACTCGGCGACCCTTTTCCAAAAACGCATCCGCTGGAACGTCTCGCTCAACGTCCGCAACATCCTCAACGACGACAAGCTGATCGCCCAAAGCGGCCTCTCTGCTGCCGCTGTGCCCGTGGTCTTCCAGTATCCCGAACCGCGCGTGTTTCTGCTGACGAACAGTTTTGATTTCTGAGGCGGCGGGCGCGCGCCTGCGCTCGAAAGTCCCGTCGCGCGACACCGCTTCCATTTCGGCCGGCCCGTTCCTCGGTCCCAATCCGGGGACCGGCCCGCCTCGAGCCCTGCGCGGCACAATGAACTCGCCAGCGACGGGGGCGATTTTCCAGAGTGACGCCGGTTCCGTCCCGCCCGCTCAATCGCAACCCTGCAATGTCCGAATCCCCCGGCAAGGCCGTCTTCCTCAGCTACGCGTCGCAAGATGCCGGGGTGGCGCTGCGCATCTCCACGGCGTTGCGCGCGGCCGGCGTCGAGGTGTGGCTCGATCAGGAGGGCGGGCTGGTCGGCGGCGATGTGTGGGATCGAAAGATCCGGGAGCAGATTGGTTCGTGCACGCTGTTTGTCCCGATCATCTCGGCCAACACGCAGGCGCGGCACGAGGGCTATTTCCGGCTCGAATGGAAACTCGCCGAGGACCGCTCGCATCTCATCGCGAAGGGCAAGCCGTTCATCGTGCCGGTGAGCGTCGATGGCACGACGGAACGCGGCGCCCTGGTGCCCGATGCTTTTCTCGCCGTGCAGTGGACGAAGCTGCCCGGCGGCGAAGCGCCGGCCGCGTTCGTCGCGCGGGTGAGAAAGTTGCTCGGCGTTGACGGTGCACCGCCACCTGTAGGGGCGTCGCTCGACGACGCCCGCGGGCACGGACCGGCCGCGCCCCTGCCATCTCCATCCGCGCTGACCCCGAGTTCCGAAATCGTAGCCAGGAGTCAGGAGCTCTCCACCACCGTGCGCCTGCCGCCCGACACCGCGTTCGAGACCTTCGAGCGTCAACGCCCACTGTGGCGGCGCGCACTGCCGGTCACGGCCGCGCTCGTCGTCGGAGCGCTACTCGCCGTAGCGGCGGCGTGGCGCCTGTGGCCCAAGACCGCGCCGGCACCGGTGATCCAGTTTACCCAACGCCTCCCGGACGCACTGATGTTATTGAGCACCACCCGCAACGCCCTCGCCGTCTCTGCCGACGGCCGGAGGTTCGTTTATGCCACGAACCGGGGGCTCTACCTGCGCAATCTTCACGAATTGGAGGCGCGCCTGATTCCGGGCACGGAGGGGACCGTGGACGGAACGGCGAGCGGACCCTTCTTTTCGCCGGACGGGCAATCGGTGGGCTTCTTTACGCGACGGCAACTAAAGCGCATCGCGGTCGGCGGCGGCATCTCGGTGGTCATCTGTGATCTTCGCATCAATCCCCGCGGCAGCCACTGGGCGCCGGACGGCACGATCTTCATCGGCCAAGGCAGGGAAGGAATCATGCGTGTGTCGGCGGCCGGCGGCCTGCCGTCGGTGGCCATCCCCGCCCCGGCCGAGTCGGTGCTCGGGACACCGCAACTCCTGCCGGACGGCGACACGTTGCTGTTCTCCGAGCGGCCGGACTCGCTCGAGGCGAACGCAGGAACCAAAATCGTCGCGCAGAAAATCTCGTCGGGGGCGCGGAAGGTCCTCGTCGAGAGCGCAAGTGAACCGCGGTTTCTGGCCCCGGGGCATCTCGTTTACATCGTCGGGAATGTCCTGATGGGCGTCGCCTTCGACTGGCCGCAACTCGCCGTCACCGGGAGCGCGGTCCCCGTGGTGCCGGGCGTGGCGCGGGCCGTTGGGATCAACTCTGCGACCACCATGGACACGGCGAACTACGCCGTCGCCGCGGACGGCACGTTGATCTACATTTACAGCCCGGTCGCCCTCGCGGCCAACACCTGGCAGCTCGGCCTGTGCGATCGCGCGGGCAAAGTCACGCTCCTGCCTGTGCCGGCCGGTCCCTACGAGTCTCCGCGCGCGTCGCCGGACGGGACGCGCATCGCGGTGAGCGTGGCGGATTCGACAGGAAGCTACGTCGCGATCTACGACTTGGACGGCCAGACGTCGCTGCGCAAGCTGACCATCGGCGGCAACAGTCGCTATCCGGTTTGGTCGCGCGACGGCCAGCGCGTGGCGTTTCAATCGGACCGGGAGGGCGACCTCGCCATTTTCTGGCAGCGGGTCGACGGCACGGCACCGGCCGTGCGGTTGACCAAGCCGGCGCCGGACACCGCGCACGTGCCCGGGTCGTGGTCGCCGAACGATGAGAACCTGCTCTTCACCGTCATCCCCGGCAAGGAATCGGACTCCGCCGGCGAACTCTGGAACTTCGCCCGCGCCAGCGGGACGGCCGCTCCGTTCGGCGACGTCAAGGGCGTGGGGCAGAGCCCGATGTTTTCGCCCGACGGCCGATGGGTCACGTATTCGAAGGTCTTTGGCTCCGGACGCACCGGAGGATTGTTTATCCAGCCGTTCCCGGCGACCGGTGCGTCGTTGTATGAACTGCCGCGCCAGATCGGCGACAATCCCGCGGTCCATGGGTTCTGGTCGGCCGACGGCAAGCAGCTCTACTTTGCCCCTGGATCGGGACGGCTCGCGGTGGTCACGGTGACGGCGCAGCAGGCTGTGGCGTTTGGGAATCAAACCGAGATGCCGCGGCCGTTCCAAGCTGGGAGCACCGTCCTGCCAAGAACCTTCGACATCTTGCCGGACGGCCGGTTCGTCGGCCGGATCCCGCCCGGCCAAGCGACCGATGCCTCGGGGATCGGCCGGCCGGAAATCCGCATCGTCCTCAACTGGACCGAGGAACTGAAACGCCTGGTGCCGGTGAAATGAGGGGCATCGCCTCCGGAAAAACGGACGGGGCGAAGCGGATGCTCCGTTGCCGGTGCAACCTTGAGCTGCGTGCGGTTCCCAGCCGTCATCCCCTCCCTGCCCGATGAAATCGCCCATTGCCGTCATTGCCTTGCTCGCCGTTTGCACCGCGGCGCTAGCCACCGCTGCTGAATCCACTGCCAGGCCCAACCTCGTCGTCTTCATCTCCGACGACGGTGAGATGGGCGGCTCATACCACCGGCTGTTGTTTATTAGACTTTTGTAATCGCGAGGTGCGCGAAGCGCGCCGTGGCGATCCAGCTGGATGGCTTCGTCGCTTCGCTCCTCGCCATGACAATCCAAATATTAACAGACGTTGGTATCACACCAGCTCAAGACCAAGCTCTCCATGTAGGAAGAAGCCGTCGCGGTGCTCTTGATCGTGTGCCCGCCGCGCCCCAGCCGCCGCGGCCTTTTCACCCGGCGTCGACCGCACGCACCTCGTCTCGGGGCTCGATCTGTTTCCCACCCCCTGCGATTTCTCGCGTTCGCTGCTACAAATCAGAACCGCAGCGATTTAGTCCACGCCACGCTACGCGTTTTGGGTGGGTCATGGAATACCGCGGCCGGGCTGATTGTGGGGCTGGCGGGATATTGCGGCCGACAGCGGGGGAAAATCGCCGAGACGATCAGTTCGAGGGAGTGGGAAACGGGATCCCCGTGCCGGTCCGTTTGTCGACGGGCATCTGGGCGCCGTGGGACTGGAGCCACGCCGCGAGGCGGTCGGCAAGGGCGCGGACACGCCCGGGTTCGCGGGCGGCGAGGTCGGTTTGCTCGGAGAGATCGGCGGCGAGATCGAAGAGCTCCAAGCGGCGGTCAGCGTGGTGGTAGATGAGTTTCCAGTCGCCGACTCGGATCGAGCTGAAGGGCGTTTGTCTCGAGTAAAAGTGAGGAAAGTGCCAAACGAAGGGGCGATCCGAGTCGGCGGGCGCGGCGCCTTTTAGCAGAGGCACGAAGCTCCGGCCATCGACCGGCTGGAGGGTGCGGCCTTGCCACGATACGCCGGCCAGCTCGAGCAGCGAGGGGAAGACGTCCTCGATGATGAGCGGGGTGCGGCAGGTGCTGCCGGCAGCCACGGTGCCGGGCCATCTCACGATCATGGGCACGCGTGCGCCGCCTTCGTAGGGCGAGAGCTTGTGGCCGCGGAGCGGCAGATTGCGGGGGGCGTCGGAGGTCGCGCCGTTGTCGGTGAGAAAGAGAATGACGGTGTTGTCGGCCACCTGGAGGCGTTCGAGCGCGGCCATGATGTCACCGAGCGACTTGTCCATGCCCTCGATCATTGAGGCGAGGGTGGCGTCGGCGGGCTTCAGGCCGGCGTCGACATACTTCTGGTAGAACCGGTCGTCCTTCTCGCGCGGAGCGTGGATCGCGTAGTGCGAGAGATAGAGGTAGAAGGGTTTTTGTTCCGCGTGGGCATTTTCGATGGCCCGGACAGCCTCGAGCGTGAGCGCCTCGGTGAGATAGGTGGGCGTGCCATGGTATTTTTCGAGCCCGGGCACATCCCAGATGCGGTGCTGCGGGTCCGGGGTGCGCCAGACGGCGCTGTAGTTTTTCTCGCCCCAGAAACTGCCGGGGCCGCCGGCGGCGTGGCCGGCGATGTTAACGTCGAAGCCGAGGTTGCGCGGATCCTCGCCGGGCGTGCCCTCGGCGCCGAAGTGGGCCTTGCCGACGTGGATCGTGCGGTAGCCGGCCGCGCGCAGCAGCGTGGGCAGCGGGGTGACGTGCAAGGCGCGCGGAATTCCGGCGACGGGGCTGACGCCGTTCAGGTTCCATGCGGGCGGTTCCACGGCCGGGTGAATCTGATCGGGCGATACGTCGCGGCGCAGCGTCCAGTTGGTGACGCCGTGGCGCGCGGCGTTCATGCCGGTGAGCGCGCTGACGCGGGAAGGCGAGCAGACGGCGGAGGCGTAGGCCTGCGTGAACTTCATGCCCTCCGCCGCGAGCCGCTCCATGTGCGGCGTGCGGTAGCGGCGGTTGAGCGCGGTGACTTCGGTGTGGAACGGCACCGAGGTTTCCTGCCAGCCCATGTCGTCGACGAGGAAGAACACGAGGTTGGGCCGCGCGGGCGAGGCGGCGCGCAGACCCGGGAGCAGCGCCAGCAACAGGGTGAGCGCGAGTGACGCGGCGGCGACGCGACCGGGCCTCAGCCGCAAAAATTCAGTTGAGAGTTGAGTGCTGAGAGTTGAGAGCAAAACCAAACGGGGCCGCTCGCTTACAGGTGCGACGACGTGTGATTTCACTCCGAAGATCGGGCTCTCAGCTCTCAACTCTCGGCTCTCAACTGCATGGACACGCCTCAGAAGCTCACGGTGTTGGTCCATACGTATTCGCGCGGCGCGCCGACAAAGGTGGCGTTGATGGCGTTTTCTACCGTGTAGCCGAACGTCGCGTTGGGCCGCAGCTCCACCTGGTAGCGGTTGAACACGTTGTTGACGTTGAGCTGCGTGCGGAAGGCGTAGCGGCCGAGCTTGCGCTGGTAAGCGAGGAAGGGGCTCACCTGCGGGTCGATCGACGACTCCTTGTAGAGCTTGCGGATGTTGCCGCCGCGGCCATCGGGCTCCGTATACCAGTTGGTGCGCTTGTCGATGTCCCACCGCACGGTGCCGCCGACCGTGACGCCGCGCAGCCGGCCTTCGGTGAAATCGTGCGTGTTGGTGAAAACGATCCGATAGAGCGGGTGGCCGAGAGTGGGCTCGCCGATGGTCGAGATGGGGACGATGCCCTTGTAGCCGGCGGGATCGTTGAAGGCATACGGGATGGCGGAAATCGGCAGCCCGGTGCGGAGCGTGCGGGACTGCACGTTGCCGCCGCCGCTGGTGGCGGGAACTTGAAAGTAGCGGAGCGCGCGAAACGCGAGGCTGTTGGCGGTGATGCGGCCGTTGGGCTGCACGGTGCCGCCCTGCCCGTAGGCGTAGTAGGGGTTGGCGGGGTCGTTCATCATGCCGAGGGTGAGCTGGGTATTCTCAGTGCCGACAATCGGGGCGCGCAGCGTGGTGGTGGCATTGAGCGTGGCGAGGCCGGCGGCATCCGTCGGAACCAGGAAAGGAGCGCCGTCGGTATACGTGACGCCGCCAGTCGCGCGATTGTAGGCAAACTCGTCGTTCCACAGCATGGGGTAGCTTGTGGCGGTGAGGATTTTTCCGTCCTGCTGGGTGAAGCCGAGACGGGCGCGCCAGTTGCGCGTAGGCGCGGCGGTGAGGATGATCTCGAGGCCGCTCGATTTCTTGTCGAGGCCGATCCAGGTGCCGCGGAGGGTGGGATTGAAGGCGTCGTTGAGGCCGACCGGGTTGGCCAGGTCGCGGTAGATGGCGGGCAGGTTAAAGTTCTCCTGCCGGGATTTCGCGAGGTAGTAGGAGATGGAGCCGGAGATCTTGCCGTTGGCGGACTGATACTTGAAGCCGATCTCCTGGCTGAGGCCGTCGGTGTCCTGCGGCACTTCTCCATAGGGATCGCCGACAAAGCGGGTGAAGGGAAGAAAGGTGCGGCCGGCGTTGTAGTAGGCGTAGAGCCACGGCGCGGCGCGATAGGTGAAGCCAAAATTGTAGGAGCTGTAGGTGTTCTCGGTGTCGGTCCACGCCTGTCTGCCGGAGGCGACGGTGTTAGGCCGGCGGGTGAAGTTGCTCGAAAAACGGTAGCCGAACAGCGTGGTGAAGCGGTCGTCGAACCAACGGGTGTAATTGGCCCCGTAGAGGCCGTAGTCCTTGGCCGACTGCGCGAAGCCGCCGAGATTGTTTCCGGCGATGCTGCCGAGGCCGGGAGTAAGGGAGGCGAGGCCGAGCGGATTGAGCGGCGTGACGAAATTGGGATGGCGCGGATTCTGGTGCGAGAGGACGTAGTTGCGACCGCCGGCCGTGATCTGCCGCGAGCCGGGGCGGAAGTAGGGTTTTTTCAGCAGCCCCTGGCCGACCGGCCAGTAAAGCGGGCCCAGGGTGAAGCGGCCGAGCGCGTCGGCAGACGTCGCGCCGCTGGCGCCCGCGGGTCGTGGGTAGTTGGCGTCATACATCCGAAAACTGGAGTCGGCCTCGTAATAGACGTATTGCACGATGCCGCCGACGGCGCTGAAATTCAGGTCGTAGCCAAACACCGTCTGGCTCTTGGCCCGGCCCTTGAACAGATCGTTGGTGATGACGGCGCTGGCGCGATAGGCGTGGCGACGCCCGGCGTTGAGGTCGTTGTTGCGGTTCATCACGAACGTGGAGCCGATCGCCCAATCGTCGTAGGGGTTGGCGGTGTTGAAGGCGCGCGGCGCGAGCAGGGCGCCGACGCCGGCGCCGCGCTGGCTCGTGGCAAAGTCATACATCGCGCCGATCGAAGTGGCGAGCCACTTGGTCCACACCGTGTCGATGGTGACCGTGTAGAGCTCGCTGTTGATGTCCTCCTGCTGGGCCCAGCCGGCGAAGGAGGAGGCGTTGTCCCATGAGAGCTTGCCGTTGGCGATGGGGCCGGCGGGGTAGGCGGCGCCGGTGACGGGGTGGGTCGCGCCCGCCTGGTTGGTGGCGAGCATATACATGAGCGAGAAGTTGTGGCGCGGGTCGCGCGTGGCGTTGGTGAAGTTGATATCGCCGAAGGAGGTCTGGTTGATGCGGTCGTTGTCGCTCTTGCGGGCGTTGAGGTGGACCGTGGTGTTGAACGGGAGCTTGGCGGCGAGCGCGGCGTAGAAGGCGTCGGTCTTGTGGCCGATGAAGAGCCGGCGATAATTCTTGTCCTCGTTCAGGACGACGAAGCGGAAGGCAAGTTTCTCGAGGCCGTAGTTGCCGTCGAACTCCGAACGCTTGGAGCCGAACTGATCGATGCGTGAGGTGACGCGGCCGGTGGTGAGCGGCTGGCCGGCACGGCCGAAGCGGGCCTGCTTGCCGGTGGTATTGACGAAGCCCCCTGCGCCGCTGGAGCCGAAGAGGAGGGCGTTCGCGCCCTTGACGACCTCCACGCGCTCGGTGTCGAAGGTATCGTTCATGCCGGCGTTGGTGGCGCTGACATTGAAGCCGTTGCGGCGCTTGTCGCTGGCGAGCACGCCGCGCGAGCCGGTGGGCCCGAGGCCGACGCGATCACCGGGCTGGTTGTCGACATTGCTGGAATCGGGCGTCTGCTGCACCTCGCCGAAGCCAGCGCCGTAGCCGGCGAGGAGGTCCTCGACATTGGTGGTGGCGATGTCGCGCATGAAGTCTTGCGTGAAAATGTCGGCGGCGACCGGCGTCTTGAAGAGCTCCATGTTGAAGGCGCTGATCGCGTTGGAATTGAGCGCGCCGTAGCTGGTGTCCTTCGCGGTGTTTACTTGGAAGGGCGAGAGCACGATCGGCGTTCCGGAGGAGGCGGGAACCCGGTCGGCACTTGCGGTCTGGGCGGCGGCGGCAGCGCCGACGGCGAGCCAGGCGGCGATGGCGGCAGACAGGCGAGCGAGGAGGGAGGGATTCATGGGCGGTGGCTGAGTTCGTGCAGGTAGTGTTGGGGCGGGGGTGCGAGCCGGTGATACGTGACACTTAGTCCGGGGGCGATGGGTGACACTTTGGGTGAGGGTTTGTGATGGGAGGAGCAATGCGTTTCGACGGGCCGGTGCCTTTGAGGGGGTGTAGAGGAACGAAGCTCCCCACTGGTTTGGGGCGGGCAAAGATTCCAAAAAAATAGAGGAGGAATGGGTGGTGGGGAGAGTGAAGGGCGCAGCCCCTCCTCCCCCACCTCGGAACTCACGGTTTACTTTGGGCGGTTTTTCGCCGCACCGTTTTCGGCCAGTCCCCGGTGGGTTTTGGCGCCGGCTCGGCTAGATAGGCCGCCGGCCGAAAGCGCCCGCCCTCCGCGTCGCAGGTGAGATCGCCGAGATGGACGTTGGCGAAGTGCAGTTCGGTCCGGCCGGCGGCATCGAGGTGCAGGCCCACGCGCTGGCCCGCGAAGGCCTCGCCAACGTGATAACTTTTTCCCTCGTGCGCGAGGTGGCCGCTGCCGGAGATCACCTTCACCTCGTGGTCGGGCGGAGACGGACCGATTCGAGATCGCGTTCCGCCCTTGGATTGCCGCAGCCTTTGCCCGCACGATTCACCCCACGCTGCATGACGCCCTACCGCTCCGCTATTTTCGTATTGCTGCCCGTGCTGGCCACACTCCCAGCGGCCGCCGCGCCGGCTCCGACAACGGCCACCCAAAACGAAGTAAAATTCAACCGCGACATCCGGCCGATTTTATCTGAGACGTGCTTCCCCTGTCACGGGCCCGATGCCAACGCCCGCAAGGCAAAGCTCCGGCTCGATCTGCGCGAGGAGGCGCTCAAGCCCGCGAAGTCAGGCGAGATTCCGATCGTTCCCGGCAAACCGGAGGAGAGTGAAATCATCCGCCGCCTTTTCGCCACGGACGAAGACGACGTGATGCCACCACCCGAGGCGCACAAGACGATCCCACCCGCGCAGAAGGAGCTGATCAAACGCTGGGTCACCCAAGGCGCACCGTATGAGACCCACTGGGCGTATACGCCAGCTGCTCGCACGCCGCTGCCGGCGTTGCGGCAAAAATCATGGCCGCGCAATCCGGTGGATCATTTCATCCTCGCCCGTTTGGAGGCGGAAAAACTGTCGCCCGCACCGGAGGCGGATCGCGCCACGCTCATCCGCCGTGTGTCGCTCGATCTCACCGGCCTGCCACCGTCGGTCGAAGAGGTCGACGCATTCATCGCCGACCGCTCGCCGACCGCCTACGAAAAAGTCGTCGACCGCCTGCTGGCCTCGCCGCACTACGGCGAGCGCATGGCGGTGGATTGGCTCGACGCGGCCCGTTTCGCCGACTCCAACGGTTACCAGGTGGACCGCGACCGCGAGATGTCCGCGTGGCGCGACTGGGTGATCCGCGCGTTCAACCACAACCAGCCCTTCGATCAGTTCACCATCGAACAACTCGCGGGGGACCTGTTGCCCAATCCGACATTCGAGCAGCGCATCGCGACGGGCTTTCACCGGAACCACATGATGAACGAAGAGGGCGGAATCATCGCGGAGGAATTCCTAGCCGAATACACCGCCGACCGCGTCGAGACGACGGCATCAGTGTGGCTCGGCCAGACGTTCAACTGCACGCGGTGTCACGATCACAAATTCGATCCATTCACGCAGCGCGACTTCTACGCGCTGAAGGCGTTTTTCCACAACATTCCCGAACTCGGCGTGGGCACTTACTCCGCCACGATCCGGCAGAATAGTCCGCCCTGGGTAAAACTGCCCGCGCCGGAAATCGAGGCCAAGCTCGGCGGCCTGAACGCCCAGCTTGCCGCCGTGAGCGAGCAACTCGCGGCACCGGCGGAAGAAGCCTCGGCGTCACTCGAGGAATGGGCGCAACGGTTGGGCGCGACCTCGGTGGCTTGGGCCCCGCTCGAACTGCTCACCGCGAGCGGTGGCGACCAGCCCCCGCAGATCGATGCGGCGGCGCGCGCGGTCGACATCGGGCCGCAGGAGACGCGCGCCAACACCATCAAGCTCAGCGTGCGCCTGCCGGCCGGGCGCGTCACGGCGCTGCAATTCGAGTGTGCCACGACGGCGGCGGCGGCGAGTTTTCAATGGAGCGGGTTGAAGGTGATCCGTCCCGCCCAGGAAGGCGCGAAAAACCGGACGCTAAAACTGCGGGCCCTCGCCGTGGGTGATTCTCTCGCCGCCACCGAGGCGGCCAAGGTGCTGGACAACGATCGCCAGACGCGGACCAACCTTGCGCTAAAGCCCGAGCGCCCAAACCACGCGGTCTTTGAACTTGAACCGGCGCTCGTCATCGACGGCGAGCCAGCGGAGCTGCAAATCGAGCTGGCGGTCGAAAATGCCGGCGGGCCGTCACGGTGGCGCGTCTTGGCCACCGCCACGGAGACGGAAATCCTCGCGCCGGCGAAGATCGCGGACGTCGCGAGGAAGGAACCGTCCCAACGCACCGCCGCCGAGCACGGGCAGCTCACCGCTTTTCGGCAGTCGCAGCAGCCCGCGCACCGCGGGTTGAGCGACCGGCTGACGGCGTTGAAAAAACAAATTTCCGCGGCCGAGGCGGAGATTCCGACGGCGCTGGTCATGGAGGAAATGAAGGAGCCTCGTCTGACCTTTGTTCTGATGCGCGGCGCCTACGACAAACCCGGCGAACGCGTTGAAGCAGCGACGCCCGCCGCGCTGCCCGCCCTCGCCGCCGACCAACCGCGCAACCGCCTCGGGCTGGCGCGCTGGCTGGTGGACCCGGCGAATCCGCTGACAGCCCGCGTGACGGTGAACCGCTATTGGCAGTCGGTCTTCGGCACGGGCCTCGTCCGCACCGCCGAGGATTTCGGTTCGCAGGGTGAGTTGCCGAGCCATCCCGAATTGCTCGACTGGCTCGCGACGGAATTCATCCGCACCGGCTGGGATGTGAAGGCCATGCTGCGGCTGCTCGTGACCAGCGCGACGTATCGCCAGAACTCGAAACTCACCCCCGCCCTACACGAACGCGATGCCGCGAACCGCCTGCTGGCCCGCGCGCCGCGTTTCCGTTTGCAAGCCGAGTTCGTCCGCGATCAGGCGCTGGCGGCGAGTGGACTACTCGCGCGAAAAATCGGCGGGGCTTCGGTCAAACCCTATCATCCGCCCGGTCTCTACGAGCAAGTCACCGCGGGCACCGGCTATAATGTCTACGTGCCCGGCAAGGGCGACGATCTCCATCGCCGCAGTCTCTATACGTATTGGAAACGCTCCGTGCCCAATCCCGCGATGCTGCTCTTCGACGCGCCGTTTCGCGAAGCCTGCACCCTGCGGCGGTCGCGCACCAACACCCCACTCCAGGCGCTCAACCTGATGAACGACCCGACCTATGTCGAAGCCGCACGCTTGCTCGCCCAGCGCATGCTGCTCGAGGGCGGCGGGACCACGGCGGCAAGACTCACGCACGGCTTCCGCCTGCTGCTCGCGCGCCCGCCGCAACCCGCCGAACTCGCGCTCCTCCACGCCGCCCACGATCGCGCCCACGCTGATTTTGCCAACGACCGCGCAGCCGCCGCCGCCTTGCTCGCCGTGGGCGAAACCGCGTTCGACCCGACGCTGAATCCCGTCGAACTCGCCGCGTTCACGACCGTCGCGAGCACCCTGCTCAATCTCGACGCCGTCATCATGAAGGATTGAACCCATGAACGCTGAAATCATCCATCCCGGGATTTCCCGTCGTCACTTCCTCGGTCGCGCGAGCGCGGGCCTCGGGGCCGCGGCGCTCGCGTCGTTGCTCAACCCGCGGTTGTTCGCCGCCGCGTCCGCGCCGCACTTTGCCCCCAAGGCGCGGCGAATCATCTGGCTCACCCAAGCGGGTGCGCCGTCGCAGTTGGATTTATTCGATCCCAAACCGGGCCTCGCCGCGCAGTATGATCTCGAATTACCCAACTCGATTCGGGATGGACAGCGGCTGACGGGCATGACCTCCGGCCAAAAGCGTTTTCCGATCGCACCGTCGGTCTTCAAGTTTCAGCAACACGGAAAGTCGGGACTTTGGCTGAGCGAACTGCTGCCGCACACGGCGAAGTTCGCAGATGAAATCTGCGTGATCCGCTCGCTGCACACCGAGGCGATCAATCACGACCCGGCGATGACGCTGCTGCAAACCGGAGCGCAGATTGGCGGCCGGCCCGCCTTTGGCTCCTGGGTGGCCTACGGGCTCGGTTCCGAAAACGCCGACCTGCCCGCGTTCGTGGCGATGATTTCGCGGCCCAGCGGCCCGACCAACGCCCAGCCGCTGCACGAACGCATGTGGAGTTCCGGTTTCCTGCCGTCGCGTCATCAGGGCGTGCGGTTCAGTTCGGGCCAGGATCCAGTGCTCTTTCTCTCGAATCCGCCCGGCATCACCCCCGCGCGCCGTCGGGCGATGCTCGACGACACCGCGGCGTTGAACCGCCTGACGCTGGCCGAGTATCAGGACCCCGAGACGCAGGCGCGCATCGACCAATATGAAATGGCCTTCCGGATGCAGGCCGCGGTGCCGGAGCTCGCCGATTTGTCGAAGGAACCGGCGGATATTTTCGAGCGCTACGGACCCGAGTCGAAAAAGCCCGGCACGTATGCGGCCAACTGCATCCTCGCGCGCCGGCTGGCGGAGCGCGGCGTGCGTTTCATCCAGCTGTATCACCGCGGCTGGGACCAACACAACAACCTGCCGAGCGGGATCAAGAGCCAGTGCTACGACACCGACCAGCCGACCGCCGCGTTGCTGGCGGAATTGAAGGAACGTGGGCTGCTCGAGGACACCCTTGTCATCTGGGGCGGCGAGTTTGGCCGCACGGTGTATTCGCAGGGCACGCTCACGAAGGACAACTACGGCCGCGACCATCACCCGCGCTGCTTCAGCATCTGGATGGCGGGCGCGGGCGTGAAGCGCGGTCACGTCCTCGGTGAGACGGACGATTTCAGCTACAACATCGTCAAGGACCCGGTGCACATCCACGACCTCAACGCCACCGCGCTGCACCTCCTCGGCCTCGACCACACGCGGCTCACTTATCGTTTCCAAGGCCGCGACTACCGCCTCACCGACGTCCACGGGGAAGTAGTCAAGGGCGTGCTGGCGTAGTTGGTGGCGCTCTATGCCTGGCCGCAGTCCCCTTTATTCATCGGGTCAAATTTCGCACGCCTCGCTGCCTGGCCCCGTCGACGTGGGTTTCCTCTCACCGGCCGATGGCACCCGCCCTCATGCTCCGCGAGGAGGCCTATTTCACCAAACGTCGCGTCATCGTGCGCGGGAAGACCGTCAAACACGGCCAAGCGAAAAAGACCAACAACCTCCTCTCATACAAACCCAACCTCCCGTTCACCGTAAACCCCTCTCGTATCCGATCCTCCTGAAAATTCGGCTTCCTATCAGTAACGTGCTCAACGACGACAAGCTGATCGCCCAGAGCGGACTCTCCACCGCCGGCTCACCGTTGGTCTTCTAGTATCCCCAACCGCGCGTGTTTCTGCTGACGAACAGTTTTGATTTCTGAGTCGGAAAGAGCGCACGCGGGCTTCAACGAGTGCTGCCTTGATCGCCGCACGACGTGCGGCCTGACTCGCTCCCGATGAAATCGCCCCTTGCCGTCTTTGCCTTGCTCGCCGTTTGCACCGCGTCGTTCGCGACTGCTGCGCAAGCCGCCCGCCCCAACCTCGTCGTCTTCATCTCCGACGACCACGGGCAATCCGACTCGCAGGCCTACGGCTCGACCGAGGTGCGCACGCCGCACATGGCGAAGCTTGCCGCCGATGGACTGAAATTCACGCACTCGTTTGTCGCCTCCCCGGCGTGTGGCCCGAGCCGCACCGCGCTCCTCACTGGACTCTGGTCCGCCCGCAACGGCGCCGAGCCGAATCACAAGCCGAAGAATCCCGGCGTCGCCTCGCTCCCGCCCGTCCTCCGCGCGCTCGGCTACGAGGTCGTCGCCATCGGCAAGGTCGCGCACAACACCTACGCGAGCGGCCACGGCTTCGACTACGTCGAGGGTCCGAACCAGGGCTTCTCCGACACCGCTGCCGTCGCAAAATATCTCGCCACCCGCGACGCCGCGAAGCCCCTCTGCCTCTTCGTCGGCACGCGTCACCCCCACGTGCCGTGGAGCGAGGACCGCACCTACGATCCTGCGCAAGTGAAGATTCCGCCCACGCACGTCGACACGCCGATGACCCGCGAGCAGCGCGCGCGCTACCTCACTGATGTCACCAAGGCCGACACGCTCCTCGGCGAAGTCCGCGCCCTCGCGCGCGAAAAAATCCCCGGCAACACCCTCTTCATCTACACCGCCGACCACGGCTCGCAGTGGCCCTTCGGCAAGTGGAATCTCTACGATTCCAGCACGCGCATCCCGCTCATCATGGCGTGGCCCGGCCATCTGAAAGCCGGCACCGTGAGTGCCGCGATGGTCTGCTGGCCCGACTTGCTCCCGACCTTCATCGAACTCGCCGGCGGCAAAGTTCCCGATGGACTCGACGGCAAATCCTTCGCGGCGATTTTGCGCGGCACTGCGACGACGCATCGCGACCGCGTCTTCTCCACGCACAGCGGCGACGGCGATTTCAACGTTTACCCGATCCGCGCTGTCCGCACGCGCGAGTGGAAATACATCCGCAACCTCCATCCCGAGTTCCAGCACCACACGCACATCTCGCGCTCCGCGGGCCCGAGCGGAAATGTGTATTGGCAATCCTGGCTCGCCGCCGCCGAAAAAAATCCTGCCGCCGCCGCGACCATCCTGCGCTACACCACGCGCCCCGCCGAGGAACTCTACGACCTCGCCGCCGATCCGTGGGAGCGGCGCAATCTCGCCGCCGAGCCCAAGCAGGCCGCCCGCCTCGCAACCCTGCGCGTCGATCTCGACGCGTGGATGAAGCAGCAGGGCGACACGCAGACCGTCTTCGGCAAACCACTTCTCCAGGGTGAGCCCGCCACCTTAATCGCCCCCGGCAACGCCAAGAAGAAACAGCCGTGAATTTCCGACTCACTGCGGTGCGGTAGCTCCGTCGCGTGCGGGTGTGTCCCCGGTGCACCTTTGACACCTCTCCGCGCCGGCGACGAGTCTCCCGCGTCTCATGTCCGCCCTCACCGCCGAATCTCCCGCCTCCGCCGTCGCTGCGTTCGACGACGACGTCTGGGAAGACCTGCTCAACTACATCGAGGAGGAGCGCGTCATTCCGATTGTCGGCCCCGAGCTCTGTGTCGTGCAGACCGACGCCGGCCCGGAAAATCTCTACACGTGGCTCGCCCGCACGCTCGCCGCGCGCCTCAATCAGCCGGTCGACGCTGCTGCGCCGCCGACGCTCAACGACGTCGTGGTCCGCCATCTTTCCGGCCGCGGCCGCCGCGAGGACCTGTATGCGCGCATCCGCACCATCATGCGCGAGACCACATTTGCGCCGCCCCCGCGCTGGTGAAGCTCGCCGAGGTCACCGACTTCGACCTCTACTTCAGCACGACCTTCGATTCGCTGCTCGAGGAGGCGCTCAATATCGCTCGCTTCGCCGGCGCGAAAAACACCGACGTGGTCGCCTACGCCCCGAGCAAGCTCGTCGACCTGCCGTCCTCCCGCGAGAAACTGGCGCGCCCGCTCGTCTATCACCTCATGGGCCGGCTCTCCGCGTCGCCGACCTACGTCATTTCCGACGAAGACGTGTTGGAGTGCGTGTGCGCGCACCAGACTGCCCACTACACGCCGCAGAAACTCTTCAACGAACTGGAGCAAAATCATCTACTCATGATCGGTGGTGGCTTCTCCGACTGGCTGACGCGCCTCTTCTTGCGTCTGGCCAAGCGCCGGCGGCTTTCCGATCCGCGCGACGTCGGTGAAGTGCTCGCCTACGCTCGCGCTGCGGATGAGCCGGGACTGGTGTTTTTCCTCCAGCAGGTCAGCAGCCGCACACGACTCTTCGCCGGCGGGTGCTGCTGATGGCAGGGTAAGCCCACCTGGACGGCAAAAACCGAATCGTCATTTCTCTGCGTGCCCACTTCCGCACCGCGTGGCGGAGCTTTTGCGACCTCTGCGCGCCGTTTCGCGTGTTTGGGCTTCGCGAGCGTGAAAACTTATGTTTTTACTCTCATGAATGTGTGTGTGCCGTTCAATCGATACCGGGAGTGGTCGTTCTCCACTGCGGTTTGCAGGGCCGGCCCCCCGGCGCGGATGGGCACCGGCGATTTCGCCTAAGTTCGAATCGCGGCTAACTCCTGGGGATTTTCACGGATGACGCCGATGATGGCACAGTATTTTGAGGTGAAGCGCGGGCTGCCGCGCGACACCATCCTGCTCTTTCGACTCGGCGACTTCTTCGAGATGTTTTTCGAAGATGCCGTCACCGCGTCGCGCTTGCTCGGCCTTACTTTAACCAAAAGGCAGGAAACGCCGATGGCCGGTCTGCCTGCCCAGGCGCTCGACAACTACGTTTCCAAACTGCTCGCCGCGGGCAAAAAAGTGGCCATCTGCGATCAGGCCGAGCCGGCGAAGCCCGGCAAACTCGTCCGCCGCCAGCTCACCCGCATCCTCTCGCCCGGCACGACCCTCGCCGCCAATCAGCTCGACGCCGCGCGCAATCACTATCTCGCCGCCCTCGCGCTCGACAAACACGGTCTGCACGCGGCGTGGCTCGATTTGTCGACGGGCGAGTTTCGCGTCGCGAGCGATCCGGAGATCGCGAATCTCCTGCCGGTTCTCACCGCGCTCGATCCCGCCGAGCTCCTCGTGATTGAGGGCGAACGCGAGCGCTGGGCTGCCGCGCCGCACGACCAGACGGCTATCCACGCACTGCGCGCGTTTTGCGGCGACCGTCTCGCCTCGGAACTGCCCGGCTATCACTTCGACACGGCGACAGGGGCGAAGACCGTGATGGACACGCTGGGCGTGCTCAACCTGCAGGGCTTCGGCCTCCCCCATTCCCATGCCGCACTCGGTCCGGCCGGCGCGCTGGTTTACTACGCGACGGAAAATCTCTGCGCCAAACCGGAAAATCTCCGCGGCCTCCAGGAATACCGCAGCGCCCGCACTTTGCTCCTCGATCCGGCGACCCTGCGCAATCTGGAGATTTTCACCTCCAGTCGAGGCACCCGCGAGGGCTCGCTGCTCCACGCCATGAATCGCACCGCGACCGCGGCGGGCGCGCGCCAACTGGAGCGCTGGCTCGCCGCCCCTGCCCTGGACCTCGGCGCGATCCGCCGCCGGCAGACCGTGGTAGGTGAGTTGCTCGCCCAGCCCACCCGCCTCACGGAAGTGCACCAGCTCCTCGGCACGGTGCGCGACATTCCCCGCATCCTCGGCCGGCTGCAGAATCGCCTGCGCAACCCGCGCGAGCTGGGCGGCGTCCGCGACACGCTCGCCCAAATCCCCGGGCTCCGTGCCACGCTCGCCGCCTTCGGTTCCGACCTTCAACTTTCAACTTTCAATCTTCAACTCCAAGAGCTGCCAGCTCTGCGGCAACTCTTGGCTTCCGCCCTCGCCGACGAACTGCCCAACGATCTGGCGGACGGCAATTACATCCGCACCGGCCACGACCCCGAACTTGACCGGCTCCGCTCGCTCACGACCGACAACAAAACGTGGCTCTCTGAGCTTGAGCGAGCGGAACAGGAGCGCACGGGCATCCGCAGCCTGAAGGTCCGCTTCACGAATAATTTTGGCTATTACATCGAGGTCACGAAGGCGAATCTCCACCTCGTGCCGGGCGACTACATTCGCCGCCAGACGACCGTCGGTGGCGAGCGCTACGTGACCGAGGCGCTCAAGCAAAAGGAGAAGGAAATTTTTCATGCCGAGGAAAACGCCACGGCGCGCGAACTCGAACTGTTCAACACCCTCGTCGCCGCGATCCTCGACGAGTCGGTGGCGCTGGCGCAGACGGCCGACGCGCTCGCCGAACTCGACGTGCTCGCCGGCTGGGCCTTGCTCGCGCGCGAATGGGGCTACGCCCGGCCCGAAATCGATGAGAGCGAGATCCTCGAAATCACCGAGGGCCGCCATCCCGTCGTCGAGCAAGTGCTCCGCTCGCCCGATGCGACGCTCGCCCGCGGCACGAGCGCCGCGTTCGTGCCGAACGACACGCTCCTCGCCTGCGACGATGCGCAACTCGTCTTGCTGACGGGCCCGAACATGGCCGGCAAATCCACCTACATCCGCCAGATCGCGCTCATCACGCTCATGGCGCAGGTCGGCTGCTGGGTGCCGGCCAAGTCCTGCCGCGTCGGTTTGGTCGATCGGATTTTCTCCCGCGTCGGCGCCAGCGACGACCTCGCGCGGGGCAACTCGACCTTCATGGTCGAGATGAACGAGACCGCCAACATCCTCAACAACGCCACCGACCGCTCCCTCATCATCCTCGACGAGATCGGCCGCGGCACCTCGACCTACGACGGCCTCTCCATCGCCTGGGCCGTCGTCGAGCACCTGCACCGCGGCCCCGACCGCGGCCCGCGCACGCTTTTCGCGACGCACTACCAGGAGCTGACGCAGCTCGAGAAACACCTCCCACGCCTGCGCAACTTCTCCGTCGCCGTGAAGGAGTGGAACGACGAGATCGTCTTCGTGCGCCGCGTGATTCCCGGCGCCGCCGACCGCAGCTACGGCATCCAAGTCGCCCGCCTCGCCGGACTGCCCCTCAGCGTGATCGATCGCGCGAAAACCATCCTCGCGAAACTCGAAAGCGACGACACCGCCGTCACGTTGCCCGCCGCCCCGACCGCAAAGCCGAAGAAAAAAATCTCCGTCACGCCGGCTGACGACTCGCAGCTGAGTTTGCTGTGAGTGGGGAAGCGAAGACTAGGAAGGCGCCATTTGTGCGAGTGGTTAGCCCGCCCGAGGCTAGGAAGCAATGTGAACGCCATCATCGAGTAGCACGATCGCCTTGGGGCTCTTCTAGGAAAAAACAAGAGCTGTTAGGCATTGATTGATGGCATATCGGCGAGGTTGATGTAAGAACGCTTCGTTCAAGACTGACGGGATCCTCAACTCTCGACTATCGGTCGTTCGAGAAACTCATGATCGCAAAGCTCCTGATTCAAACCCCGTTTCTTCTGCACGTCCCGAACGGCATGAACTTCACCGACTATGAACTTATAGTCGATGGCTGCAAAGTGAGGTTTTTCCCACCAGGGGTAATCGGAGAACTTTCACCTGGGAGCGAAAGATCAAAACTGAAGATCGATGATGGCATGGCTTTCGCCGCAAATTGCATTCGAATTGAGTTCTCCAAACCAGAGTTTGATCGCAGTCCTCAGACCCGGTGTGATCCGCCGTTCGAGCTGATCAATGATATCTTAGAGAGTTATTTGAATCGCCTGCGATACGTTACCAAGGCCCCCGATATCCGTTCACTCAAACTTCCAGAGATTTCGTGGCAGCTCGAATATCTGGACGATCACGGAAACCAACTTGAGAGGTGCGAAGGACTAGTGCGCGGGCGAGGGGGGTTATCATATTCGTTTTCATACGTGGCGTTCACAAATCGGATGTGGGACGATCTCCATGCGTTGCCCACAGATTATCGGGTCCCACCTTGGGAGCCTCTTCTTCTCGACGCTGCGCTGCGAGGCATACCCACGGGAAGCGCCGTCGTGCTTGCGGCTACCGCCTTGGAGGTTTTTGCCGGAACAATACTTGAACGTCTGGCTGCGCGCAGCACGGTTCCCGGAGAATTTTGGAACTGGGTAAATAACCGGCCCGACCGTCGCACCGAGCCCAGCGTCGAAGAGCAGTTCGACACGTTAATTCGAATCCTTTGCGGTCATTCATTGAAGGAAGATGCGAAGCTCTGGGAGAGTTTTCAAAATCTGAAGTCTGCAAGAAACAATTTCGTGCATGAAGGGATGGTCGCCCTCGGAAAAAATAAAATTCCTTTAGGTGCAGCGGAAGCGCGCCAACTCGTTGTGTCTGCGCGTGAGATTATCGCACGCATCAGGGAGTGGCTACCGCAAGAAATTCGGTGGTGCCAATTCGATCACAAAGTGAGGATCGAAGCGGTGCATCAGTTGCTACCACCATAACAGGGATCGACCGTCAGCCCGGGGCCAGCGACAGCTTGTATTATACGGACTCACGCAGGGCTTCCCAGCTGGCGTCGATGATGTTGTCGCTGACGCCGACCGTGCCCCAAGGTGAGTCGGAGGGGCTCCTGTCTGGACACTCGGCAACCAGCTGACGCACTTCGCGCGAGCGCCAGGCTCAGACCATACCTGCCGCGTCAGGTGCGTCCACCGATCCAGCCGTCGGGGCCGTTCAACTCGCGTGCGTCAGTTTCGCCGGCGAGCACACGATTCGCAGCTCAGTTTGCTATTGCAGCGCGCCCGCTCACGGCGATGCGTAGCGGCGCTACCCAACCGTCGGCAACCCCAGCAGCTTCGCCGCCGCGATCATTCGCTTGTCCTTGGTGAAAAGCGGCCCGGTGGTGACGGACTGGTATGTCGCGAGGTGAATGGCGTCCAACGTCCGCAGCGGCACGTGGGGATGAACATCGAACATCGCTTCGTTAGCCTCCCGAATCATCACGCCGTCGAGCGGGATGATCCGCAGCGCGCCTTCGTCGATATCCTCGTTGAAGGCCTCCCAGGCAGCGGCACGCTGCGCGGCGGTGAGAATCCGGCCACGCTCCTTTGAAAGCAGCGCCGACCAGACCTCCCCGACCGCCAGCTCCGAAGTCACCAGCGTTGCGCCAATCAACTGGGCATCCACCTCGTCCGAGTCCGGCTCGACCGTGTAGCGCTTAATCAGGACGGACGTGTCGAGATACATGCGGGCCTCAATAACCGCTGTCGCGTTCCGCCCGGATGGTCGCGGTCGAGTCCGGCCCCATCCGCATGGTCGCCCGCAAGGCCGCCCGTGACCGGGCGGGCGCACCCACGATCACAGGCCGATAGCGAACGATCATGGCCTTGGGGCGGCCATCGCTCGTGATCACGATGTCTTCGCCTTGGGCGGCGCGTTCGAGCAGGGCGGAGAGTTGGTCCTTCGCGGCGCGCACACTGATCTCCATCGGAGCGCCGTAAACAGCTTCCGCCTCCCGCACGATGCCGGTCCCGGGCTTCTTTGGGTCCCGCGGCTCACGTATCATTTTTTTCATGAGGCCTCATGTGGCCTCATGCAGCCTTGCTCACAAGTCTTTTCTTCAAAATTATGCGCGTCGCAGCGCCCAGAGCTGCTTCGCCTGCGTGATGGTCTTTTTCAAAACGTCCGGCGTGAGCGCCTGCTTCGGATCGTCGCCGATGCCCTTCGTCGGCTCGACGTGCGCCTCGATGCAAAGTCCGTCCGCCCCATACGCGACCGCCGCGAGCGCGGCCGCCGGCACATAGGTTGCCTTGCCGACCGAGTGCGATGGATCGACTACGACCGGCGCCCACGTCTTTTCCTTCAGCAGCGGCGTGATGCTCTCGTCGGGATGATTGCGGTAGCCATCGAGCGTCGGCGTCGTGCCGCGCGGGCAGAGAATCACATTCGGGTTGCCGAAGGCCGCGATGTATTCCGCTGCCGAGATGAACTCGCTCAGCGGGCCCATGTGAATGCTGCGCTTGAGCAGCACGACATTGTCGCGTTCCGCGATCGCCCGGCCGATGGCGCGCAGCAGCGAATAGTTGAGCGCATTGCGCGCGCCCACTTGCAGCGTGTGCACGCCCGCATCGAGGGCCAATTTGATGTGCGCCTCCTCCATCACCTCGGTGTCCACAGGCAACCCGGTGCGGCGCGACGCTTCCATGAGGATGTCGAGCGACTTCACGTCGCCCTGAAATGTGTAGGGATTGGTCCGGGGTTTCCAGACGCCGCCGCGTAGCGCGTTGGCGCCCGCCTCCTTCACCGCCGCGGCCGTCTCGTAGAAATAATTCGGGTTCTTCGGATCGATCGTGCAGGCGCCGGCGATGACGAGCAACTGCTCGCCGAGCGTCACGCCGCCGAGCGTGATCCGGTGGCTCGCGAGATCCGAGCGCTTGTCCATCAGCTTGAAGGGCGACTGAATCCGGTCGATGCGATCGACGTAGGCGAGGCCCTCCAGGCGATTGATCATCAGTTCCTCGCGCTCATCTCCCACGATCGCGTAGATGGTCCGCACCGCACCGACGATCGGCTGAATCTTGCAGCCAAACTCGGCGACGATGGCGGTGATTTCGGCGAGTTGCTCGGACGTGAGGCGATTAGATTTCGGGAGGATCATGGTGCGGAAGGCGGATTTTGAAGCGCAAAGGCGCGAAGGCGCAAAGCACGAAAACAAGGCGGACGACTATTGGCGCCAATCGGCGGAAGCGCGGAAGGACGGAAACCCGGAACAAGCCGGATTGACTCCGACCTTTCCCTCTTCCGCGTCTCCGCGATTCCTCCGGCTCAGAGGGCGTTGAAAAGGTCCATTTGTGTAGGGCGTCTGTCTTGCAGACGCCATCGTCCGCACCAAACCCGGCGTCTGCAAGACAGACGCCCTACGTGGCTTTTTCGACGCCCTCTCAGAGAAACTGCCCGAATTCGACCGGGAGCGGCGCGCGCGCGGAAAACAAATGCTTCCGGCCCTTGAACTCGTAGCCGAACGAAGTCTCCAGCGAATGGAGAAACAGCCGCTTGGTGCCCGCCAGTTTGGCGAATTCGCGATTGCGCGGAAAATCGCCGTAGGTCTGGTCCCCGACGATGGACAAATGGCGTTTCGCGCATTGCACGCGCAACTGGTGACTGCGACCGGTGCGCGGCTCAAGCTGGAGCAGCGTGAGTTTGGGCTCACCCGCGGAAGTTTTGATGACGGTCATCGCACTCTCGGCTGGGATGTGCCCCGCCCCCGTCGCCGTGCGAATCTGGCCGCCACGTTTTTCGACCGCGAGCCGGTCGCGCCACATTTCCGCCTTCACGCGGGACTGCCCAAAGACCAGCGCTTGGTAAACCTTGCGGACCTGCTTGCGCTTGAAGTGCGCACGGATCGCCGTCGCCAGTTCCGCGGTCGTCGCCGTCATAATCACTCCTGAGGTCGCCGCATCGAGCCGGTTGAGCAACCAGAGGCGTTGCGGGGCGGCGGCCGTCCCCCACTCGAAAAATTCCCCATCAACGATGTAGCGCGCGGTGAGCAGGGAGCGGGGCTCGTCGGCCGTTTCATTGGGATGGGAAAGAACGCCCGCTGGCTTGTTAAAGGCGGCCAGCCCGTTCGCATCGCGGCCGATTAGTTTCACCCCGCGGCCCAAGGGCAGTCCGGCCCAAAATCCTTCGGCCGCACTCACTGATAGAAAAACGTGAACGTCATTTCCTGCTGCGTGCCGAGGACGGTCTTCATGTCGTCAGTCCACGGACCGTAGGGTGAGCGATCCGTGATGGCGCTCACACAGGCGCGCGAGCCGGTCTCGCTCGCGTTGGACTCCACGGCTTTGATCGAGGTGATTTTCCCCTCGTCGTTCATGATGAATTTCACCGACACCGTGCTGCCGCCGGCGGGCATCGCGATCATCTGGAGAATGATGCGCTCCCACTGAATCTGCACGCTGTCGATCATGCGCTGGAGGTAGGCACCATACTGGCTGAACTTCGCGTCGATGGCGGTCAGGCCGACGTTGGTGGTGCCGACGCGGCTTTCCGCGAGCACCGCCGGGCGCACCTGCTGGGTCTTCACCACCATCGGGCGCGGGCGCGGGCGCAGCGGATCGATTGTAGGCTGCGCCGAGGTCATGCCATCGGTCAGCTTTGCATCCTTCACGCCGTCGACCTTCTCGGGAACAGACTGAGCGTTCTCAAGACGCTTCGCGATGGTCGCACCGATACCGTCCTTGTTTTCCCCTTCGAATTTTTCCGTGCCGGAAAGCGGGTTCTGCTCCTTGCGCGCGGCGTTCACCATCTGCTCGGCGACCTTCACGCTGGGCGGCGGCTCGGGCTCCGCGAGCTCGACGGGCGAGGTCAGCCGTCCGTTCACGATCTGGTTGGACTCGAAATCCTTCTTCCCCTCCATCGCGGGCCGGTCGCTTTTGCCGTCGGGGGTGGGTTTTTCCTGGGCGACCTGTTGGTTCTGCGCGGCAAAATTGTTGGTCTTGTCAGGCGTGTTTTCCGGAGCCTCGGGATTGGTCTCGACGAACTTGGAGGGATCCGGGGCCTTCGGCGGCTTCTCGAACATCTCGGGGGAGAGCTCGATGTTGAAATTGCGGGCCGGGTCTGAATCACGGGTGGTCAGGCCAGTGTGCCCGTAGGAAAGCACCCGCGGCCCAAGGATGAGCAGCAGCAGGTGAAACACGACGACCACCGCGAGGCCAATCACCGTGGGCCGCGATTCCGGGTCCTCCCAGAGCCGCGCATAGAGCTTCCGCCACGTGGTCGCGGGGGCGGAAGGGACGATGGTTTGGCTCATGGCGGTGGGATTGGACGCGGCGACGCGCCAAAAGTCATGGCAGCAGACCGCAGCGCGTCAAAATTTGTTTCGTTGTTTCCACCGGCAGCCCGATAATGTTCGTCAGCGAGCCGTGGTAACCGGCCACAATCAACTCGCTGTGGTCCTGGATTCCGTAGCCACCCGCTTTGTCGAGGGTATGCACCTTCGCCAGGTAGGCCTCGATGGTGGCCTCGTCGAATTTCTTCATCGTCACCTCACTCGCGACCCCTTCGTCGAGCCGTAATCCGGTGGCCTCGCGGCGAAGCGCGAGCCCGGTAAACACAGTATGGGTGCGCCCGCTGAGACGGCGAAGCATGGCTCGGGCCTCGGCCGCGTCGGCCGGCTTGTTGAGCGCCGCGCCGTCGATGAACACCGTGGTGTCGGCCCCGAGGACAAACGCGTCCCGATTCCGCGCGGCCACCCAGTCCGCTTTCAGCGCGGCGTTGTGCGCGACCATCACGCGCGGATCGGTCGTGGTCTCCTCGTGCTCGACGACTTGGGCGACGACGACTTCGAAGGTGACGCCCAATTGCGCGAGGAGTTCCCGCCGGCGCGGCGAGGCGGAGGCCAAAATCAGGCGCGGCGGCACAGGTATCGCCACGCTCAGGGTGCCTTCTCCGCAAGCACGGTGCGCACATCGCCCCGCGCGCGGGCCAGCTCCACCCGGCTCAAATTGTATTGGTAGATTGCGTCGACCAAATTGTCGGCCGCGACGGCGAGCTGCGTCTGCGCCTCGATCACCTCACGATTGTCGGCCACTCCCTCGTTGTAGCGCGCCCGGGCGAGGCGCAACTGCTCCTCGGCGAGCCGGGAATTTTTCTCCGCCACTGCGATCTGCGCGTAACGCGAGGAGGCATCCTGCCGCGCCAGCCGCAACTCGGAGGAAATCTGCAGCTCGAGCGAATTCAGCCGCGCTTGTTGCACGCGCTGCCGTGAAAGCGCGGCGCGATGATCCGCGCCAGCCCGCAACCCATCGAATATTGGCACGGTCAGCGTCGCGCCAAAGTTCCAGACCTTGCGCTTGCCGTCGTCGTCGAAATTGGCCGCGCCTTGCCCGAAGTCGCCCGAGAGTGCGAGCGAAGGCAGGCGCTCAAATTTCGCGGTGCGGACATCGAGCCGTGATTGCTCCAGGCCTTTCTGACTGCGCAACCAGTCCGCACGTTGTTCAAAGGTGGTGCGGGCGTCAGTCAGACTCGCCAAGCCGGAATCCACCCGCGCGAGGGGGAAATCCGCCAGCTGCAAGGGTGTGGCCGGATCGAGGTTGAGGAGCCGCTTGAAGACCAGTTCGCTTTGCACGACCGAGGTCACCTGTTGCAGTCGCGCCTGCTCGGCCTGCGCCAGCTGCGCCTCGGCGCGCGTCACGTCGATCTGCGTGGCGAGCCCGGCGACCAGTTGATTTTTCGCTAGATCGAACAGGGAGCGGGCGCGCGTGATGTTCGCGTCGAGCACGTCCAGTCGCCGCAAATTACGCAGGTGGCCGAAATACGCCTGCGCCACGCTGGCGAGCGCCGTTTGCAGCACGACGCGCACATCAACTTGCGACGCCTCCGCCCCGACGCGCAACGCCTGCCCGGCCGAGAGCAGCTGCGGATTGAGCAGGGCGTAGGTGCCGTTGAGGCGGGCGTCGTAGCGGTTCGAAGGGCGCGTCTCACTGAGCGCGCCGGTCGAGCTGAGGATGTTTAGATTGCGCGAACGCCGTTGAAAAGCGGTGAGCCCCACGCTGGGCAGCAAACCCGCGCGCGCTTGGTTCACCTGCTCGAGCGCCTGGGCCGCGGCTTCCCAGCTGAGCAGCACGCTGCTGTTTACCCCTTCGGCCGAAGCCATCGCCTGCTCCAAGGTGAGCGCCATTGGCGCGGCCGCATTCGCCGCGCCCAGCCCACTGACCGCCAACCAGAAAAACACCAAGAAACGCGGGGAGACTTTGGGCATGGGGATCAACGCGGTATGCAACTGCGGACCTGACGCATAGCGCAAGCTTGGGTTGCGAGTTGTCAGTGCCGGGAAAGCTCTTCACGTTCACGCTCTTTTTCATGCGTCTCGGCCTCGCTCAAATCAACCCGACCGTCGGCGATCTCGTCGGCAATCGCCGGAAAATCATCGCCGCCTACCACGAACTCGTCGCGGGTGGCGCCGAACTCGTCGTGTTTCCCGAACTGGCGGTGTGCGGCTATCCCCCGCGCGATCTGCTCTTCAAGCGGCGCTTCGTGCCCGATGTCGCCGACTCGCTCGCCGAGATCGCCGCCGCCGTGGGTGACACGCCGGCCATCATCGGCACCGTTGAGCCCAATCCCACCGGCCGCGGCCGGCCGTTTTTCAACTCCGCCGCCTTCTGCCATCGCGGCAAAGTCACCGCCGTCGGCCGCAAGTGCCTGCTGCCAACCTACGACGTGTTCGACGAAGACCGCTACTTCGAGCCGGCCGTGTTTCCGACCATCGTCGAGCACGCGGGGAAAAAAATCGGCATCACCATCTGCGAAGATATCTGGACGCATCCCATGATCAGCACGCGCCGGCTCTACAGCGGGCGGATGCCCGTCGAGCAGCTCGCCGGACAGAAATGCGATCTCATGGTCAATCTTTCCGCGAGTCCGTGGCACAGCGCCAAGGAAAACGTCCGCCAAAACTTGGTCGTCGCCGACGCCGCGCGCGCGCTGGGATGCCCGGTCGCCTACGTCAACGCGATCGGCGGCAACGACGAACTGATCTTCGACGGGCGCAGTCACGTCGTCGACGCCCAGGGGCGGGTCCTGGCGGGTCTCGCGGCCTTCGCCGAAGAACTCCGCGTGGTTGATCTCGCCCCCGCGGTTCCCGGCGCCCCACCCTCAGCGCTCAGTTCGACGCTCTCGCCCACTTTCGAACAGGGCGAGTTGCCCGACATTTATCACGCCCTCGTTCTCGGCCTGCGCGACTACGCGCACAAGAGCGGCTTCAAACGCGCCCTCATCGCGCTCTCCGGCGGCATCGACTCCGCCCTCGTCGGCGTGATTGCCGCGGAAGCCTTCGGCGCGGAAAACGTCATCGGCGTTTCCCTGCCGTCGTCGATCTCGTCGCAACACTCGCGCGACGATGCGCGCATCCTCGCGCAAAACCTCGGCATCCGTTTCGAGACCGTGCGGATCGCCGACGTCGTCAGCGAGACCGAGAAGGTGCTCTGGCACCTCTTCAGCCAGACCAAGCGCGACGTGACCGAGGAAAACATTCAGGCCCGCGTGCGCGGCGTGATCATGATGGCGCTCTCCAATAAATTCGGCTCGTTGCTCCTCACTACCGGCAACAAGAGCGAGATGGCCGTCGGCTACTGCACGCTCTACGGCGATATGTGCGGCGGGCTCGCCGTGATCAGCGATGTCTTCAAGATGCAGGTTTACGCCCTCGCCCGCTGGATCAATCGCGAGAAGGAAATCATTCCCGCCTCCACCATCGAAAAACCGCCGAGCGCCGAGCTGCGTCCCAATCAAACCGATCAGGACAGCCTCCCGCCCTACGACATCCTCGACGCGATCCTCAAAGGCTACGTCGAGGAAGGCCTTTCCCGCCGCGACCTCGTCGCGCAGGGTTTCAACGAAGCCGTCGTCAACGACGTGGTGCGCAAGGTGGACCTCAACGAGTATAAACGGAAACAAGCCGCCCCCGGCCTGAAGATCACCCCACTGGCTTTCGGCGTAGGCCGGCGAATCCCGATCGTGCAGAAGTATGTGAGCTGAATTTTTGAACCACTAATCCGAGCCACAATGGAGGAGATGATATCTTGGAATTCAGAAACGACGGCTGAATTCCATCCTGTCACTTCCTCTCTGGCTTTCTTTGCGGCGTGTTTGTCCCCGATGTTCGCAACCAGGCAACAGGACATGCTTGCCGGCACACAGGAAAAATCACAGAAAACGACGGTGCATCGGGCCGCACGAAATCCTAGTCTCCTTTTCAGATGACTGCTACATCGTGTAACCGAAGGCGTTTCGCGATGCTCTGGGGGCGGCCCATTGTCTTTCTCGCCGCGATACTCCCTTTGATTTGCACGCCGCTTGTTGCGGATCAAATTCGTCTACCGGAAATCCAATCGATTTCGCGCGTGAGCGCTTCGTCCCTCTCGGCTCCTGCGACTCTGAGTTTTTCGCTTGCGTTGAAGGCCAGCACGAGCGCGGCGGCAGTCGTCGGAATTTCATTGGTTACTCCATCTGGCGCGACGAGAGGGCTTTCTTTCACAGCGCCAATCGGAACTACTGTGGCGACAAGCATAACCTCCGACTGGCAAAACGGAACGTATACCGTTAGCCAAATTAACGTGCAGGATGCGTGGGGCCGACGGATTACCTACACCGCTGACGGTCAAGTTTCAGTCTTTGGTGTGCCGAGTGTCACTACAACGGCACCCACGACGCATGCGATTGCCTTCGCTACTCTCGGTTTCACTGTGTCGGGCGGGATTGCCCAGCCCTTGCCGCCGCGTTTTGCTGCGCTGTCGCTGCAGAACGGCGGGACGCTTTCGGTGGGTAGCGTGGCGCGTTATGCCTACACGATCACCCCCGGCACCAGCTCCGTGGCTCGAGTCCGGTTTTCGTTTAGATATGGCTTCGCCGTCTTTGGTGGACTGCAGGCGAAAGTGATCGACATCGATTCGCCCGCGGCCAGCGGCACCGTTGATTTCCCGATTACCGCGGACCTCGTTTCCGGGCCGGTCACTCTGATCTCGGTGACGATCTCCGATGCGCAGAGTCGTTCCACGAGTTACTCGGCGACTAGCCTGACCGACAATGGTTACTCGACGGGCAGTCCCCAGTCGGCGCACGGATTCGACCTCAACAGCCGTGGCTTTTCGATTGTGGGCGCGCAGCCAGGTTATGTCCCGCCCAGCGTGACGTTTAGTTTCAGCGGCGGACCTGCATTCGCAGTCGGCAGTCCGATTACCTTGAGTTTCACTGCGACCGGCGGTTCCGGGGCCGTGCAATCGGTTAATTTTATTATCCGCGCCCCCTTTGGAGGCACCCTCAGCCAGACCGCCAACGGTAGTAGCGGTTCCGTCAGCACGACCGTCGGCGCCGACTGGATCAAAGGCGACTATGTCGTGTCGGCGGTGCCGACCGATGTCCAAGGCCGCAGTGCAACGGGTCCCGCGCTCCCGTTTTCCGTAACCGGCGGCATCGCCATCGCGCCCTATTTCACTCGGCAGCCCCCCGCGACCGCACTCCAGGTCCAGGGTGGGCCACTGACGCTTCCCTCCCAGGCAGTGGGAGCCGGCCCTCCAAATTATCCCGACCTAGGCGTCGTCGCGTATCAATGGTATGTCGGTCTGCCTGGCGACACAAGCCGACCTATTTCAGGAGCGACCTCCGCGGATCTTTCGATCACGGCCACCGACTCCGCTTCGTATTTTGTGCGCGCGACGAGTGCGGGCCAGTTCACCGACAGCACGGTCTCGAATGCCGCCGTGATTAAGAAACCCGTTATCACCCAGCAACCCGCCAGTCAATCTGTGGCCCTTGGCGGCACAGCCACTTTTTCGATTTCAGCCAGCGCCAACAACGGCACGCTTTCCTACAGTTGGCGCTGGAACCGGGGGAATTCCGAGAGCAGCCAATCGACGTTTACGCTGGCCAACATCATCGCCAACGACGCCGGCTATGTCAGTTGCACGGTGAGCAACAGTGCCGGCAGCGTGTCCTCCACGAACGCCATCCTCACCGTGCGCGTCTCAAGTGCGCCGCTCGCGATTACGCAGGAGCCAGCTGATAGAGTCGCGAGTCTCGGAGTCACTACTGCTGTGCGCTTTGACGCTGCCGCAGCCGGCAATCCTCCGCTGTTTTACCAATGGCAGAAGGACGGTGCGGACATCAGCGACGGTCCTGCCATCAACGGGGCTTCATCCCAATATTTGCTGGTAGGGTCGGGCGGCGGGATCGCAATGACCGATGGGGGAGCATATCGCCTAAGAGTCACCAATGGCGTTGAAACGGTCTTCAGCCGGGCAGCCAATCTGACATTCGCTCGGGCACCGTCTGTTACAGCGCTCAATCTTTCAGTGATCAACGGCTCAGGCTCTACTGGTGCGGTGGTTGGCAACTCCGTCTCGTTTTCCCCGGTCGCCGTGGGCGAAGCCCCTTTAACCTATCAATGGCGAAAGAATGGCGTGCCCATTACAGGGGCCACGGCAAACTACCTGACTATCGGTCCGCTCGTTTTGGCCGATGCCGGCAGCTACGATGTCGTGGTCTCAAATACGTTTGGAACAGCCACGAGCCCGGCGTCCGTGCTGACAGTCTCCGCCGAGCCGTTGCGAATTATTGGCACGCGCTTTCCCTCCAGCCCGACCCTCACGGTCGGCCAGAGCGCAGTCTTTGGTGTCGAGGTCACCGGCACCATTCCCGCCTACCAGTGGTTCAAAAACGGAAACGCAATCGTGAGTGCCACGGGCGCGGCGTTTTCGATTCCAGCGGTTGCAACGAGCGATGCGGGATCCTATGTTGTTGTCGCAAGCAACTCGGCCAACCAAGTCAGCGCGTCGTTTACTCTGGGGGTGCAGAGCCAGCCATTGATCGCCGTTCAACCCATCAACCAGACAGTGGGTCTGGGTGCGACGGTCGTCTTGAGCGCGCAGGTTTTTGGGGCGACTCCCCTCCAACTCCAGTGGCGCAAGAACGGTGTGCCGCTGGACGAGAATGCCCCGGCAGTTTCAGGAACGAAGACCGACACGTTGCGCTTGTCGAATGTCTCGGCTGCCAGCGCCGGTTCCTATGATTTGGTGGTGACCAACGGCGCCGGCAGCGCCACGAGCGCGCCGGCGGCTCTCGCCGTCGTTTCGGGGCCGTCGATTTCCACTCAGCCGAGCGACCAGGCTGTCGCGGTGGGCGGCAATGTGACCTTCTCGGTCGTCGCAGCGGGCTCACCTCCCTTGAGTTACAGGTGGCACAAAAATGGCGTGGCGATCCCCGGAGCAAGCTTGCCCGCCCTCGTCATCGCCGCGGCGCAGCTTGCCGACGCGGGCAACTACAATGTGATTGTCAGCAATAACTCGGGCGGCTTGGTCAGCAACACCGCCAGCCTGACCGTGAACCCTGCGGGCACTCTTCCGCGAATCACAACGCAGCCGCAGGATTTGGCGATCAACATAGGTGGGAATGCCACGTTTGCCGTAACTGCCACGGGGCCTTCGTTGACATACCAATGGAGCCGCAACGGAACGCCGATCTCCGGTGCGACCGCCTCCTCGTATACGATAACGGGAGCCCAAACAGCCAACGCTGGAATCTACAATGTCACTATCAACAATACCGCGGGCTCGGTCTCCAGTTCACCTGCAATTTTGTCGATCAAGCCGGTAAGCTACGCCGGGACCTACTTCGGCGGCTTTGGCGGGAATGGGGGAACTTGGGCTCTGCATGTTCGCCCTGACAACAGTGGGCGGCTGGTCGGTTACTTGGCGCAAACGAGATTGGCTCTCACGGCCAACGTCGCGATCAAACCCAACGGCACATTCGCTGAAACGGCCGAATCCACGGCATTTGAAACTCACTCTCCAATATCTACTGCCGGCGATTATCACGTCGTCGCGGCCGCACCACAGAGGTTTCCCCTCGTCGGCCAAATCGGGCCGTCGGGAAAGGTCACCGGCGAGTTCGACGCAGGAGTGAGTATGGATGGCACCGCGGACGTAGCAGAGATGGCGTTGTCAGCCAGCGCCGGATTCTACGCCGCGCCAGCCCTGAATGTCGCCAGCGGTATCGCATATGCGGTGGTTGGACCGAGTGGCCGGGCACTTGTCGTGACCACGACCGCATCCGGGGCTGACTCCACAATCGGATTCGTCGCGCCGAACGGCCAGATGGATGCCGCCACTACAACCGGAGGCCAACTCCACCTAACGGTCAGCGGGCAAAACCAGACCGTGGCCGTCACCCTAGTGTCCGCAAGCTCAAGTGCTCCGGACAATTTTTTGGGGCTGATGGCAGAGGGATTTCAGGCCAACCGTCTCATAAATCTTTCTGTGCTTACGGCGCTCACGCGTCCGAATGATTCGTTCACTTTGGGATACGTCGTCGGAGGGAGTGGCACAACCGGCGGAAAGCCGCTCGTCATACGTGCCGCTGGTCCGTCCCTCCGCGCGCTGGGAGTTGCTGACGTTCTCACGGATCCCAAGTTCGAGTTTTTCGCGAACGCCACCAAGATGGGCGAAAATGACAATTGGGGCGGCGGCTCAGATCTCACTTCGGCGATGGCGAGCGTGGGGGCTTTCGCCTTTACGAGCTCAACGGCAAAAGACGCTGCAGCGTTGGTCAGCGTTGTAACGCGCGACAACTCAGTGCGAATTTCGGGCAACGATAACGGCACAGGAAACGTTATTGCCGAAATCTACGATGCTACGCCTGCAGCGAACTTTTCAGCGACTACGCCACGCCTCGTCAATTTTTCGGTGCTCAAACCAGTCGGGGCAGGCCTCACGGCAGGCTTTGTTATCGGTGGCACTGGCCCCAAAACAGTGCTCATCCGCGCAGTAGGGCCTACGCTCGGCACTGCGCCCTTCAACATTAGCGGCGTCATCTCAGATCCGCAGCTCACGCTTTTTGACGGCGGGTCAAAGATCGTCGGATCAAATGACAATTGGGGCTTGCCGACTGCACCCGGAGCAGCGACGACAGGCCAACTCTCAGCCGTGTTTGCTCAAGTTGGTGCTTTTACACTCACGGCCGGTTCGAGAGATGCCGCGTTGCTGGTAACGCTATCGCCTGGAAATTACACTGTGCGGATTGAGCCGGCTTCTGGTGCGACCGGCACTGGTCTAGTCGAGATTTACGAAGTTCAGTGAGGCCGAATGAGGCATGCGAGTGAAAATCTCCAAGCCTCGCCTTCACGTGTTCTTCATGGACCAACAACTAGGAAACATTGCGAGGCCGATTTGCTCATCCACTCCGAGATCGTCGTCGAACTGAAAGCCGTGCGCTCCATCGCTCCCGAGCACGAGGCCCAGCTCATCAACGAACTCAAAGCCACCCGCAAACGCGTCGGCTATCTCATCAACTTCGGCGCCGCTCCACGCCTGCAGTGGTCACGCCGCGTCCTCTGAATTCCCTCCATTCCTTTCTATTAGTGTGCATGAGTGGTTAAGAAAAAAATGTCCGCCAACCAATCGACCTCCGAATCCCTCTTCGCCCGCGCCAAGCAGCTCATCCCCGGTGGCGTGAATTCCCCCGTGCGCGCGTTTCGCTCTGTCGGCGGGGCGCCGTTTTTCGTCAAGGCTGCGCGCGGCGCCACGCTTACGACGGCCGATGATCGCGAGCTGATCGATTTTGTCGGCTCCTGGGGGCCCGCGATTCATGGGCACAACCATCCCGTGATTCGCGACGCCATTGCCGCGGCGCTGGAGCACGGCACTTCGTTCGGCACGCCCAATCCTTACGAGGTCGAGATGGCCGAACTCATCGTGAAGTTCGTGCCGTCGATCCAAAAGGTCCGCATGTGCAACAGCGGCACCGAGGCCACGATGTCGGCCATCCGCCTCGCCCGCGGCTTCACCCGGCGCGACAAGATCATTAAATTCGCCGGGTGCTACCACGGTCACTCCGACTCACTCCTCATTAAAGCGGGATCAGGCGCGCTGACGCACGGGCATCCCGACAGTGCGGGCGTGCCGGCATCGTTTGCCCGCGAGACCGTCGTGCTGCCCTTCAATGATCGCGCCGCACTCGCCGCCGCGTTTGCCGCCAATCCCGGCCAAATCGCCGGTGTGATCATCGAGGCGTATTGCGGCAACGTCGGCTTCATCATGCCCGACACTGGCTATCTCCAATTCCTTCGGGAAATCACGGCGCAGCACGACACGGTCTTGATTTTCGACGAGG
>JANNEY010000297.1:0-6366 GCA_031379235.1 Opitutaceae bacterium
CGCGGTTGGCCGAGCCGAGCCCGTAGTTGATCCACGCGCCGGCGCTGGGGTGGCCTACGGTGGGAAAGCCCGTGTGGAAAAAATAATTTCCCTGCGCGTGCTCGTTCACCTTGGAGGTCATCGAGCGGATGACCGCGAGATCGTCAGCGCAGGACTTCGCGATCTCAGGGAATAGGGCGCTGATCGCGATGCCGCTCGCGCCGTGCTGGCGAAACGCGAACGGGCTCGGGAAAACGGCGCCGTTTTTGTTGAACTGCGTGCGCTCGATCTTCGTCGGCATCGGCTGGCCGGCGTATTTCGCAAGCAGCGGCTTCGGGTCAAACGAGTCGATGTGCGACACGCCACCCGACATGTAGAGGAAGATCACGTTCTTCGCGCGCGGCTTGAAATCGGGCGCCGGCGGGCGGGGCGCCCCGTGTCCGCGCTGCGCCACGAGTCCGGACAGCGCCAGATAGCCGAAGCCCGTCGAGCAACGGCGGAGCATTTCGCGGCGGGTGAGGAGCGGAGGCATGGCGGCGGAAAATTAGCGGAGGAAAATGAATTCCTTCAAATTGAAGATCGCGTGGGCCAGATCGGCCCAGGGCGAGGCGAAGGGTTTCGCCGACGGAACCGCCGCGGCCGGAGCGTTGACGCCGGCGGATTTTTCCTGCGCCGCCCAGGTCACGAATGTTTCCGCGCGCGCGATTTCCTCTGCGGTCGGCGCGCGGCCCAGCGCGGCGAACCACATCGCGCGGATGCGCTCGGCGGGTTCGGGCAAGGTCGCGTCGGCCTCGAGCCGGCGAGCCCAGTGTTCGGCGCGGTCGCGCACGAAGGAATCATTGAGGAGTGTGAGGGCCTGGGCGGGGACGTTGGTGAGGTCGCGCTGGCCCACGGGCCCAGAGGGCGCGGGCGCGTCGAAGGCCGCGAGAAACGGATCGAGATCGTTGCGCTTCACGCGGAGGTAGACGCTCCGTCGTGGCACACCGCCGAGCACGGGCGGGCCAAACATCGCTTCGGTCTTTAGGTCGCCCGACACCGCGAGGAGCGCGTCGCGGATCGCCTCGGCTTCGATGCGGCGAACGGGCGCGTGCGAGAGGAGCACGTTGTCGGGATCTTTTTCCGCAGCGACGGCGGGCGCTGCGCTCGCGAGCTGCCATGTTTCCGACGTGACGATGAATTTGACCAATTCCTTGATCGACCACCGATGATCGACGAACCACGTCGCGAGATAATCGAGGAGGTCGGGATGAGAAGGGGCTTCGCCCATCCGGCCGAAATTGTCCGGCGTCGCGACGAGGCCCCGGCCAAAAAGATGGTGCCAGACCCTGTTGACGATCACGCGCGCCGGGAGGGGATTGTCTGGTCGCACTAAATCTTCGGCGAGCGCGCGTCGGCCGCTTTCGTTGGCGGCGTAGGGTTTGCCGTCGATGGCGTCGAGAAAGTGCCGCGGCACAATCCCGGCCGGCTGCTTGTGATTGCCGCGAGTGAAGAGCGGTTGGTCGACCGCACCTGTTTCGATCACGCCGGGCGCCCGGGTGGGCACGCGGATCTCGGCCTCGAGCGCGCGGTAGGCGGCGAGCAGCGGCGGGGTGGCGACGATTTCCTCCGGGCGGTTGCGCAAGAGACCGGCGCGCAGTAGTTGATCGAGGAAAAGGGCCTGACCATCGGTGGCGTGGCCCTGCCGCCAAACTGCGGCGCTGGTCCGCAAAGCGGCACCGAAGGCCTCGGCTAAGTCGGCCGCCGTGGTGATCGCGCGCGAGCCCGCAGCTGCGAGGATAGGTTCGGCAAACTCCCAACCGCTGGTCGGGCCGGGCGCACCTGTGGGTGTGAGCACTACTTCGGAAACGCCAAACCACGAACGTGTGCCGGCCGGATTGGCGAGGACGGGTTGGTCGGCTGCCGTCGTAAACTCGATGTGGATTTGATCGCCCTGCCAGTAGTCGAGCGGGAGCTTGAGCCATTGCTGCTGGGCTTGGACGAGTTTTTGCACCGGATAAACCGTGCCCTCCCGGGGATAATTCTGCACCACGAAGCGGGCAAACGCGCCACCCTCCCCGGCGAGGCGTAGCCACAAATCGTTTTTTTCCTCGAGCTGGATTTTGGGTGAAAAGAGGACACCGCGATCCTTGGAGGAAATAAGATGCGAATAGACACCGGCCGGATAAATGCCCGTGAGAATGAGGTCGCCTCCGGGGGCGATCGCGAAGGCGCCGGCTGGGCTTGGCGCGGTGGCGCCATTGCCGTCGTGGCGCCACGTGGCGAAATCCTCGGGCCGTGCGAGATTCCAGCGGCGCTGGTTGACTTGGGCCGCGACGTTCGTGGTGGCCGCGACTTTGGCTCGCCAAACCGAAAGTAGATCGCCGCCCATGGCGGATGTCGCCTCGGCTGACTGCAAGCGCCAGAACGGATGCAGTAACGCCGCCGGGGCTTTGGCGGCGGCGATGGCCTTGGCGAGGCTGGCGGCGGGCGAGGTCAGTTTTTCGACGATGGCGGCGGCGTCCTCTTCCCACGCGGTGGCGATGAGGTCGCGAATGGCAGCTTTTGCGCTCGTAAGTTCGGCACGCACATTTCCTTCGGTGGGCGAGGGCGCGTCGACCGCGATGGTCGCTGGCGCGGTCGAAGTGAAGATGCCATACCAGCCGGAAAAATCTTTTTGGCTGATCGGATCGAACTTGTGGTTGTGGCAGCGGGCGCAGGAAACGGTGAGGCCGAGAAACGCCTTCGATACGACGTTGACCTGATCGTCGGTAAAGCGGCCGAGTTCGTCGAGCGCATCGGTCGGCGCGAACCCGTGCAGCACCATGCGCAGGTGGCCGATGCCGAGGGCGGATTCGTTCAGCCCGAGGGCGGGGTTGAGTCGCGGTCTTTCCAGGAGGTCGCCGGCGAGGTGCTCGCGCACGAGCTGATCGTAGGGGACGTCAGCGTTAAGCGCGCGGATGAGGTAGTCGCGGTAGCGCCAGGCGTAGGCCACCGGGGCGTCGCCCTCGCTGCCGTGTGAGTCCGCGTAGCGCGTCCAATCCATCCAGTGCCGCGCCCAGCGTTCGCCGAACCGCGGCGACGCCAACAGCGCATCGACCAGCGGTGTGAACTGCGTTCGGCTCGCGGTTGTCGGCGCGTTGGCAATCTCTTCTACACTTGGCGGCAAGCCGTGCAGCGCAAAATTCAGCCGCCGCAGGAGCGTGGCCGGGTCCGCGCGCGGGGCGCGGGCGATTTTGGCCGCGTCGAGTTTTGCTCCCAGAAATTGATCGATCGGGTGGGCATCGCTGCGTGTGCCGGAGGTTTTGGGCGGTGTCGGCTTCTTAATGGGTTGAAAACTCCACCAACTTTTCCGGCGCTGCATGACCGCATCCCAATCGGTGTCCGCGGCGACTTGGGCCTCAGTCGGCGGCGCGTCCCGGGGGTCAGGTGCGCCCATTTTCACCCAGCGCTCGAAATCAGCGATGACGGAAGGCTCGAGCTTGGCCCCGGCCTTGGGCATTTTCAGATCATCCTGCTCATGCCGGATTGCCTGAAGCAGCAAACTCGCCGCCGGATCGCCCGGCACTATCACCCGGCCGGAGTCGCCGCCCTCGAGCAGTGCCTGCCGGTGGTCCAGCGCGAGCCCGCCCTTGCGCTTGCCGCCGGTGCGATGGCATTCGTAGCAGTCCTGTGCGAGCACGGGCCGGATCTTGGTCTCAAAAAACTCCACCGCTTCCGCCGCCGGTGCCGCCCGCGACTCGGTTTCCGCCAGGGCACACAGCAACGCCACCCCTGCGCCAGTGACGCGGAGAAACGGGAGACGGAGCAGACAGCGATGGGGCGAAGTCACAGGACGAAATCGGAAACGCCGGTCCCATGACCGGACGGGCTACCGCGATGGTCCGGGAGCGGAATCGCACCTTCTCGTCTGCACGGCGCTTTTTCAAGACTGAGAAAATCCCGTCGGCTCCTCCGTCATGATTAAAACGCGTTTCGCGAACGCACCGATCGCCGGAGAAGTTAATCCTTCAACCCCGCCGCACTCAGATTGACGGGCCGGGCTTCCGTCGAAACAACGTTAGCATGCACTTGCCCTGCCGCATTCGGATTATTTTCGCCGTTGCTCTTGTTTTCGTTGGGGGTTGGCGAGCTTGGGCCGCGGCGGAGAAGCCGACGCCCGATGCCAAGTTTGGGAACTGGCTGTTTAAAACGCCGGACCCAAGCCTCTGGAAGCGCACCGAAGCGGGCGGCACTTTGATTTTCTCCATTCCCCGCCCGCCGGGAGATTTTTGCACGCTGACGCTGTTTGCCGGCGACAAGGCGGAAGGTGACTTCGCGAACCAGTTCAACCGGGCGGTCGCGGCCGACCAAGGGGCGAAGGGCACCATCAAGATTGAAGCGGACTCGGGCGCCAAGCCGGGCAAATCGACGGAGGGATTCGATGTGATCACGCGCACGTTGCGCTCCGAGACGGCGGCGCTGCACACGCTGCACATGTATCTCGGCGGGCAGAGCGGCGAACGCTTCGACCTCGCGGCGTTTCAAACTTCGAGCGAGCGGAGCTGGAATGATTATGGCGCCCAAGCCAGTCAGTTCATCCTCAGCCTGAAGCTGGCGAATTCCCTGCCGGCCGCGGAGGTCGCGAAGTTATTGGGCGTCGCCGTCGCCCCGCCGCCGACCCTGCCGGGATTCGAGGATATGCTGGCGCCTGCACCCAAACCGGCCGCGGTCGCTCCGGCGCCGGTGGTGGAACCCAAGATCCCCGTGCGGCCGCTCAGCGCGTCGGCCATCGTCTCGAACAACGCCGTGATCCAGAAAAACGGGAAGCCCGTGGACGGACTTAAACTTTCGCAACACGACTCGGATATCTTCAGTCCGGCGCTCGCCGTCGCGGCCAGCGGCGTCATCCACGCGGCGTTCGTCGAGAAGCACCGCACGACCTACGCGCTGGCCGTGTATCACCGGTCGAGCAGCGATGCGGGCGCGACTTGGACGGAGGCGAAAAATCTTTCCGAAGAGATGCCGGGCATTCAGGTGGGGCGCTGTTACGTCTTGGTCGATGCCCGTCAGCGCACGTATGTTATCTGGCGCGCGGGACTGGGCGTGAATTTCGGGGCCAGCCCGAACCACGGCGGCGCTGGGCAGAGCAATCTCATGTATCGCGTGCTGGAAAATGGGAAGTGGAGTAAAATCATCCCGGTCCATCCTCCGGGTTCGACCGAGCGACAAGACGACGGCTCGATTTCCTATTTCGCCGCCGTGGATGCCGCGGGTCGGGCGCAGGTCGTGTGGACGGCCAAACCCGGCAAGTGGCACCCCGAATTGACCGTGCCAAACGGCACCTCTTGGTTGTCGATTGCGGGGGTGGGTAACGGCCTCGTCTTCCAGGCGACGCTGGACGGAACGACCGCGGGCGCGCAGCGGGAAATTTTCCTGACCCCGGTGGCGGGCAAGGGTTACGACACGCACTGCGATGGTCTTGATGCGGTGAACGGCTTCGTCGATGCCGCGGGCGAGGCGCATTTCATGGCGGCGGTCACGCGCACGCACGACTACTCACTCAGCGGAAAATCGGTCTATGCGCTGATCGAAAATAAAAAGATCGGCCCGATGCTCGAACTGCCGGAGCTCTCCTTTCATTCCTGGCAGGATCGGCCGACGCTCTTGATCGACGCCAAAGGGAGACGCCACGCGATTGTGCTCTATCCGGCGGGCGAGCGCCCGAACATCCGTGATTACCTCATCGGCACCGAAGAGGAGCCGACGATCATCCGGCAAGCGGCGGCAATCAAGGGGACGGCCGATGGCTTCCAAGCCTATCAAGGACCGGGCGGACGGATGGTCGTGGTCATGCAAATGAACGATTCCGGGGAGCGCGCCTCAGGCGAGACGTATGTTTCCATCAGCTCGGGCGAAGGCTGGAGCACGCCAGTAAACGTGACCAACAACGCCGGCCGGCGGAGCTTCGCCAGCACGCAGACCAGCGTCGCTTCGAATATCGCGATCTCGAAAAGCTACTATCCGGGCCCCGCGGCGGCGGCCTTCGATCGCGAAGGGCGCCTGGTGCTGCTCATGATCAATAATGAATATGGCCTTTTCGGGAGCAGCGCTTTCGGGGTGTCGCTCGGTGGTGGCAGTAGCAGCACACCGACGTTGCAATTCCTTCGGTTCTAAGCGCCCCCGGGGAATTGAAGGCCCGTTGGTAGCGACTGCCCGATTTTGACGGCGGTGGCCGGATTTTTCGGTTCAGCGCCGCAACAACCCAAGTTACCGCCGGCGCTGTCTTTCAGCCCATGTTCGAAGTTATACCAACGTCGCATGATTTCTGGACTTTAGTTGGATCGAGGTGGGGTCGGGACCTCCGGGCCCGGCCACGGGTGAACCGCAGACCAAAACCGTCGGGCCCGCTGGTCCCGATGCCACCCACAA
>JANNEY010000270.1:0-9599 GCA_031379235.1 Opitutaceae bacterium
GAGATCATGCGCCGTTTGTTGCCTCACGTCGAAGAACGGCAGGAATATCTCGACCTGATCGCGATCCTAGAGGCGCCTTTTCGATGGAAAGAAGCGCACGATCAATTCACGGCGATCCGGACGCAAATAACATTTCCGAACGAAAGGCAGAAAAAAGAAGATGCGGACGCTTGTTTTGCTTACGTTGCAGAGTGCGCAGCGAAGACTGCCTACAATTGCAGCGGAGGGTCCGCGCCATTTGATGAAGACAGTTTCAATTGGCTGCTTTGATGCGAGCTCGACTTTCTTGTCGAGCTGAAGAAATAGGGCTCTTCGCTGTATCAGTGGGTAGAGCCGTGGATTGGACGCCCCAAAGGGGCGAGAGTAGAAAGCCCAGGGCAACGCCCTGGGAAATCGGCCAAGAAAATCGCTTCGCCCTGAAAGGGCGAAATCCCCTCTGAGTCTCGCCCCTTCAGGGCGAAGAAATTTTCCCAATCGAAATCCCAGGGCATTGCCCTGGGCTATCGAATTTCGCCCCGTTGGGGCTCGCGGCCACCGGCACTCACCCACTGGAAACAGCGAGGAACCAGAAATAGGCTACCCCGCCGCCAGCGCCGCCCGCGGATCAAGATCGCGCAGCGCGCGGCGGAAGACCCACCAGCCGCAGAGCGCGTTGAGCGCCGCGATGCCGGCGAGCATCGCGCCCACAGTCGCAAGCGTCGGCCCCGGCGGCAACGCCGCGAGGCTCGGCGCAATCGCCACGACCGACGCCACCGCGCCAATCGCCAGGCCCCACAGCACGAGCGTCGCGAACTCCTGGAACACCATCCGCCCCAGCACCGCGCGCGGCAGCCCCATCGCAGCCATCACGGCAAACTCCCCGCGCCGCTCGCGCAGGTTGCGCGCGACGACAATCGCCAGCCCGAGGCTTCCCAGCACGACGCCGAGCGAGCCCAGCACATTGAAGATCGCGATATAGGTGTTTTCGATTTGGTGGAAGGCCGCGAGCACGTCGCGCGTCAGCTCGACGCGCCCGCCCGCATCACCTGTCGCGGTCGCAAGCCGGTCGCGCAGTGCGCTGACGTTCGCCGGAGCCTTCGCATCGGCGAGGAAGAGCGAGTAGCCAGGGCTCGACGGAAATTTTTTCAGGAAGAGCGCCTCGTCGATGATGAGGTGCCCTTGAAAAATCGAGTCCGGCAGCGCGCCCACGATCTGCACCTCGAAGGCACGGCCGTTTTCGTCGGCGTAGGCAATCGTGTCGCCGACCTTGCGCTTGAGCGCCCACATCATCGTCGTCTCGTCGACCAGCGCCGGAATCGCGCCGGTCGCCGTGGCGGCGCGGAGCGTGTTCCAGTCGGCGCCGCCCTTGATGCGGAAGGCGCCGCGCGACGCGAGCTTCGCCGCATCGACCGCGAGCAGCCGCGGCTGGAGCGTGGTGTTCAGGTTGAAGCAATTGACGTTGTCGCCCACGCCCGCGCGCAGCGGCACCATCTCGCCGAGATCGCCGGCGCTCTTTTCAAAAAGCTCAAAGCCCTGCGTCTTGCCGTCGCGCGGATGATTCTGCGGCACCGTTGTCTCGATCGACAGCGCGAAGCCACCCGTGCCGCTGCCACGCTCGAGCCAGTCCGCGCCGACGTGTTTCCGAAACGACGCCACCGAGAGCACCATGAACACCGCTGTCGCGATCAGCCCGACCACTGTGAGACTACGCGCCCGCCGGGCCCGCAGGTTGAGCGCGCCGAGGTCAGCGGCGGTGAGCGCCCGGCTCAGCTCCGCCCGCCGCTCGCGCGCCAGCCACGCCCGGCACAGCGCCAGCCCCGCGATGAGCCACGAAAACCCCGCGAGGTAGAACGCAATTTGCGCCGGCAAGCCGCGGCCCGACAGCGCGAGCGCGCCCGCTCCACCGAGCGCCGCGACGCCCGCGAGCCAAAGCGACCGCCGCCGCGCTTTGGCCGGCACAGCGACTTCCTCGGTGCCCGCCGCCAGCCGGATCGAGAGCGCGCGCCGCGCCTGCTTCCGCAGCGCGAACCAGATCGTGCCGAGCGAGAGGAGCACAAACGCAATCACGCCGCCCGCGATCGAGGCCGGCTGGGCGGCGAAGGTGAACGTCGCGCCCCCGCCCTGCCCCGCCCAGATTGTTTCGAGGAAGCGCAAAATCCCGCGCGTGTAGACCACGGCGAGCGGCACACCGAGTGCGGCCCCCACGAGCAAAATCACCGCGGCCTCGCCGAGCCGCCAGCGCAGGAGCTGGCGCGGCGCGACGCCCACGGCGCCGAGGAGGGCGTCCTCCCGGTTGCGCTGGAGCAGGACGAGCTGGAAGAGCATCGCGACGAGCCCGAGCGCGGCGAGGATGAGGAAGAAACTCATGCCGAGAAACAGGCCGCCGAAATCAACCGCTGAGTTCGCCGAACCCTGCGCACTCGCGCGCACGTTGCGCAGGAGCAGTTGGTTCATCTCCGGGCGCAACGCCGCGAGCAGCGTGCGCTCCAGGGTGTCGGCCTGATCGCGCGCGTGTGGAATGCGCAGCGCCGTGAGGCTGCCCCAGCGCGTGCTCCACATCTCGCGCCCGGCGGCAATCGAGAGAAAAGCCTTCGGCGCGCCGCGGTAGTCGTCCCAGTAGCGTTCATCGTTGTCGCGAATGCGATCGAGCTTCAGTGGCAGGCCGGGGTCCCACTCGCTTTGGTGCTTCGTGTCGCTGATGCCGGGAAACTCCGGCATCCACGCGCGGTCCGCCGCGAGACCTTCCAACGGAATCACGCTGCGGACGCGAAACGCGCGCTGCGCCTCAACGAGCGCGTCGCCGGCCCCGACTTGGAAATAAGTTAGCCGCACCTCGTCGCCCGCTTTGGCGCGCAGGTCATCGGCGAGCCAGCGGTTGAGCACGATCTCATTGGCCCCGAGATCGGCGGGCAGAAACGGCGCGGCCGCGGCCGTCGTCGCCGTCGCGATGGAATACGGCGTGGCGCGTTCGCCTGCACGCAGCTCGTTGACCAGATACGACGCGACGGGCTGCGCCGCCGGCATCGCGTGCGTGAGCGCACCGGCAATCTCCGGATCGAGAAAGATGCGATCCGAAGCGACCTCGAACGTGGCGGGCGTCTCGCGCCATTGCAGCGAGAGACCGTAGTCGCCGAGGCGGAGCACACGCGCGAGTGATGCGGTGAGCGCGGCGTCCGGCTGCGTGGTGTCGAGCAGGAGCAGGTTGGCGCGGGCCGGGCGATTCACCGCCGTCTGCATCAGCTCGATCGGGAGAAACACCGAGGCCGGCGGCACCTGCGTCGCCTCCAGGTTGAAGCGACCGAAGCCGTCGTCACCGACGATGACGGCGACTGTGCAACGCAGGCTCTCGATCTTGCCCTCGGCGCCGGCGATGGGCGCATTGCCCGCGAGCACGCCGGGCTTCTGCAAACGCACGACGAGCGTGTCGCCGACCGCGAGACGCAGGCGCTGCGCGAGCGTGGCGTTGATCGCGATTTCGGATTTCGTGGCGGAGAGTTGAAGCGTGGGCGGCGCGGGCGCGAACGACCAGAACGCCGGAGTGACGCCGACGAGCTGCACGTGCGGCGCAGACGCACGCGTGGCGGCATTCGTCGCCGTGCCGCGGGCGAGCAGCACGGGCGCCGCGCGCACACCGGAGGCCGTGGCGAGGTCATCCGCAAGCGCCTGCCGGAAAAAACGATCGCCCGAGGCTAGCACGTGCGATGCGCGGCCGATGCGCTGAGCGCCGATCCGACGCAGCGAGGCGGCGACGGAATCGCCGGCGAACAAGGCTCCCAGCAACACCGTCGCACCGAGCACCGCACCGGCGAGCACGCCCAGGTAGGCGAAGCGATGGTGCGCAACGCTGCGCAGGATGTAGCGAAGGGCGGTCATGGGAGAAGTCGCGCGAGTCGGCGAATGGACGATACCACTGAAAGTTCCGCCCTTTCAGGGCTCTTGAATCCACGGCGATGGATACCCAGGGCGTTGCCCTGGGCTATCAACTTGCGCCCCTTCGGGGCTACCAATGGCAATTCATTCTTCGGGGTTACCAACAGCATCTCAGCGCGGGCATTTTCTTGAAAGACCTCCCAGTGCGGACGCCAAGCTCCGCTGTGCGCGGCGGTTCGGGCAAATTTCCGGTGCTTGGCTCTCGCCGTGCATCGGTTTGATGCCCCAACGGGGCGAAAGTCGATAGCCCAGGGCAAAGCCCTGGGTTTTTCTCCCAGCAACACCGTCGCACCGAGCACCGCACCGGCGAGCACGCCCAGATAGGCGAACCGGTAGTGCAGCACGCTCCGCAGGATGTGACGAAAGGCGTTCATCGCGAAATGGCGACCGCTTCGGTTGCTTGGTTCAAAGCCCCAACGGGGCTACAGTCGATAGCCCAGGGCAAAGCCCTGGGTTTTTCATTCGGGAAAAATCCCGAGCCCTGAAGGGGCGAAACTAGGTCAGTCCCACACATAGCGTTCGTCAAATTCGATGCCGTATTTACGGAGGAGCTTTCGGTATTCCTCCTGAAACGAGACCACCCGATGGTGTTCGGCTTGGTTCGCGAGATATTTCTCGACGTCGACGCGATGCAAAGGACTCACGGAGAAAATCCCGTAGCCGCTTTGCCAATGGAAAGCGGCATAGCGCGGTCCACGCGTTTTCAACCATTTCGACGACCCCGTCTTGATTTCCTGGACGAGCTCCGCAGGCGCACACGTGCGGGGATGGGAGATGAGCAGATGAATGTGATCAGCCACCGATCCGGCCGCCAGCAAAGCCCCACCGAGGTTTTTGACGATGCCACCGACATAATCGTGAAGTTCGGGGTGGATGGAATCGTCCAGCACGGGTTCGCGGTTCTTCGTGGAAAAAATCACGTGAACAAAAATTTGTGCGAGGGATTGCGGCATGATCCGGGAAATGGCGCCCCTTCAGGGCTGAGATTTCTTTGATCGGCTTCCCAGGGCGATGCCCTGGGCTATCAACGGGTGCCCCGTTGGGGCACGAGGCAGCCGGCTTCGAGGGCGTAAGTCCGACCGAGGCGTTGCGCGAGGGCGGGATTGTGGGTGACCACGACGAGCGCCGCGCGCGCGGCGGCCTGGGTGCTCAGGAGCAAATCGGCGATGCGTTCGCCGGTAGCGGTGTCGAGCGAGCCCGTCGGCTCGTCGGCGAGGATGAGCTTGGGCTGGTTGATGAGCGCCCGCGCGATCGCGGCGCGGAGCTGCTCGCCGCCGGAGAGTTGCCACGGAAGATGCGTCATACGATCGCGGAGGCCGACTTGCTCCAGCAGCGCCTCGGCGCGAGCGCGTGTCGCGGCGGGCGTTTCGTCCCAACCCCCGGCGAGACGCGGCACGAGGACGTTTTCGAGGACGGAGCACTGCGGCAGCAAGTAGTGTAGTTGAAAAATGAAACCAATGGATCGATTGCGAAAGCGCGCCGCCGCCGTCGCGTCGAGCCCGCCGAGTGCCACGCCGTCGATCGCGATGGTGCCGGACGTGGGCTGGTCGAGGGCGCCGAGCAGATTGAGCAGCGTGGTCTTGCCGCTGCCGGAGGGGCCGACGATGGCGACGGATTCGCCCGCCGCGACGCGCAGATCGAGGTCGCGCAACACCGCGACGGGGCCGGCGGGACTCTCGTAGGTTTTGGAAACGCGGGCGACGTCGATCATGGGATTGCAGATTGGGTTGGGCCCACGGAACACACGGAAGACACGGAAAAGCAATCCGGGCAAATCGCGAGCGGCTTGGGACCTTCCGTGTTTTCCGTGTGTTCCGTGGGCATCTCAGCTCAGGATTTTCCACCGCCGGGCTTTGAACTCGTGGATGGGGAGCGTGCCGGCGCTCACCTTTTCGACTGTGATGCGGATTTGAAACGCGCTGCGCAGGCGGCGAGCGAATTCCTCGGCGGGATCGTGCGTAGCATCGAGGGGCTCGAAGCGCACGCGGACCTCAGGCAACGCGGCGCGGCGATCGATCTCGACCTGATATTCGCGGATGCCGCCCAGCGCGCGCACGACGGCGTCGACAGCGGCAGGATAGAGATTCACACCACGCACGATGACCATGTCATCGGCTCGGCCGAGGATGCCGCCGTCGAGCGCGAAGCCCGCAGGGTCCTCCCCGGGCAGCGCGATCGGTCGCACGAGATCGCCGGTGCGATAGCGCAGGAGCGGGCAAGCGTCGCGGCCGAGCGTCGTGAGAATGAGTTCGCCGGTCGCTCCGGAGGGTGCGGGATCATTGGTGCCAGGCCGCAGCACTTCGCAAAAATACCGGTCGTGCATCACGCGCAGCAGCGTTGGCTGGTCGGGCGTGCCGTGCGACACGGGGCCGACCTCGGTCATGCCGTGATGATCGACGATGCCGGCGCCGGGCCAGCCCTGGGCGATGCGCGCGCGGATTTCCGGCACGCTGCCGCCGGGTTCACCGGCGACCATCACGCATTCAACGCCGGATTGCGCGAGATCGATGCCCTCCTGTCGCGCGACGTCGATGAGGCGCAACGCATAGGTGGGCGTGCAGCAGAGGATGCGCGGACGCTGCGCCATGAGGAAACGCAGCCGCTCGCTGCTACTCATCCCGCCGGCCGCGATGGTGCGAAGGCCGAGCTGTTGGGCGGAGTCGAACGCCGTCCAGAAACCGAGGAACGGTCCGAACGAAAACGCAAAGAACACCGCGTCGCCAGCGCGTGCGCCCGCACTGCGCCAGATCGTTTTCCAATTTTCGAGGAGCCACTGCCAGCTCGCGGCATTGTCGAGCCAGACGATGGGCCGGCCGCTCGTGCCGCTCGTCTGGTGAAAGCGCGTGTAAGTGTTTTCCGGAAAAGTCAGCGTCGTGCCGTAGGGCGGATGATCGGTCTGATCGCGCGCCAGTTCGTCCTTGGTCGTGAACGGCATGCGCGCAGAAAAATCCGCGAGCGACGCAAACGCCGCGCCATCGGCATGGGCGTCACCGTCAACCCGCACGCCAGCCGCGGCGAGTTTCGCGCGGTAGAAATGATTCGTCGGCGCGATCGTGGCGACGAGGCGGTTGAGCGCCGCGAGCTGCTGCTGCGCCAGCGCACCCATGGCGTTCAACGCACGCCCGGCGCGGCGCTCGCCACGACGGCGGGCGCGGCCTTGGCCGTCTTCGGAGCGGGCGCGGGCTTGTAGTAGCTCACGAGGCAGCCGCCCACCGCGGCCAGCGCGATGCCGGCCCAGAACTGCCATGCGATGCCGCCCCACCCGTCCTTAGGCGGATGCATGAGCGTCGCGGCGATGGCGTTCACGATCGGCGCGCAAGCAAAGACGATCGCCATGACGACGGTGGGCGTGCCCTTGGCGCCGAACGCGAGGAGAATGCCGAAAGCGCCGATCGCTCCCAGCGCGCCCGCGAAGAGCGAGAGCCAGATCCCCTTGGCGGGAAAATTAAAATCCGCGCCATTGATCTTCAGCACCGCGAGCGGCGCGAGCACGGCGATGATGAAGTAGGCGACGCCCACGAGGAGAAACGCCTTGTAGCGCCCATTGACCGGGTCACCCATGGCCATCTGGCCACTGTGAAGATAAACGCCGTAGAGACCCCAGGTCGCGACGGTAAGGAATGCGTAGAAGAGCCAGTTCATGGTGTGGGAGGAGTTGAGAGTTGAGGGATGAGAGTTGAGAGAAGAAACCGCTGAATTTGAAAACCACTAATGCTCACTAATGGAACGGAATTTCAGGAATGGCTGAGATGAGTCCGGTCTGAATTCCGACTATTCCCTCTGATGAGTGTGCATTAGTGGTTTGCCTTCATCGCGGTCTCGAGCTTCGCGCGAAGTTCCGCGGGGATCGGTGTCTTGCGCATCTCGCGCGCGGCGGTGTCGAGCTCGACGTGGATGATGCCGAAGGCGCCCGTCGCAAGCAGCGCCCGGTCGGGCGTCGCGGCCGTGGAGAAGATCGCGAAGCTGTAGCGGAGACTCGTCGTGCGCAACTCTTCAAGCCGCAACGCCACCTCGAGGGTTTCCTGAAAGCGCGCGGGCCGGAGATATTTACAGGTCACCTCGATGCGCGGCCAGCCCTCGTGGGCGGTGCCCTCGGACGAATGGACGCTGGCCCCGAGCGAGCGGAAAAACGCGTGCTCCGCGACTTCCACAAAGCGGAAGAAATTCGCGAAGTGCATGATGCCGGCGAGGTCGGTGTCGGCGAACTCGACGAGGCGGCGGTGGCGGAAATGAAAAGGGGCGGTGGCGTCCATGCGTGGTCCGCGTCAGGCGCGCGCCGCGGTGAGGCGGGCGGTGGCACGGAGAAATTCGGCGCTCATCGTCGGGGCGGAATACATTTTTTCAACGCCCAATCTCCCGGCAGAGCCCAGCGCCGCGCGGCGCGGCGCGTCGGCGAGCAGGTCGCGCCATGCGCCCGCGAGCGCGGCCGCATTGCGCGGCGTCACGCACACGCCGCCGCTGGTCGCGGCGACGAGCTCGGGAAACGCCGCCGCGTCCGGCTGGACGACGGGCACGCCGCAGGCCATCGCCTCGACGACATAAAGGCCAAACGCCTCGGGATATGCCGTGGGCACGGAGAAAAGCGTGAGCCCGCGGAGGAACGCGATCTTCTCCTCGCGCGTGACGTTGGGGTGCCACTCGACGCGCTCGGAGAGGTCGGCCGAGGCGAGGCGCGCCTTCATCTGCGCAATCAGCGGCTCGTCGCCCGCCGTGGCGGCGCCGGCGATGCGCAGGCGCGTCGTCGTGTCGCCGAGATTACGGGCGAGGACAATGAAGGCCTCGACGAGCTGATCGAGGCCCTTGTCGCGGCACATGCGCGCGAGGTAGCCGATGGCAGGCGGACTCGGCGGCGCAGCGACGGAGAAGCCTTCGAGCTGAATGCCGTTGGGCACGACCGCGATCGCGTTCGCCCCCAACCCGAGCCGAGGCGCCATGTAGTCGGCGTAGTAGCGGCTCGGCGCGATCAGGAGATCGGAGTCGGCGAGACGCTGCTTCAACGCCGTCCAAGCCTTCGTGCGGAAGGGCTCGGGGAGGCCGTCGAGAAACGTGTCCTCGCCCTGGAAAAACGTGGCGATCGGCGCCCCGAGGCGGCGCTTGAGTTCCGCGGCGAACCCCGCGAGCAGCGCATTGGAGAGGCAAATCAGGTCCGGTTTCGCAACGACCACGAGCCACTCGAGCAGCTTGTCGAGTTCCTTGCGGAGCGGGCCGGCGTCGACGTTGAGCATCTCGAGCATCATCTCGCCGTGGGTGCGCGCCGAGGTCATGTGACTGCGGCGCGCGGCCCACTTGAGCAGGCCGGTGGAATTGAGCAGCCGGTCGAACCACGCGGGCGTGTGGCGGAAAAGCGCGACCTTCTGCTGAAGGAAGACATTGATGCCGCCAAAAAAAACCGGGACGTCCCGTGCGTTGTCGAGCGTCGCCTCGTCGAGGATGAGCGGCAGATACATCGGCGCGATCGTGACGTCGTGGCCCGCGCGGTGCAGTTCGCGCGCGAGAGCGTTGTCCCGCATGCACGCGCCACAGTAGTAGCTGCCGGTGCCAGCGGTGAGGAAGACGATCTTCATGCCGGAAGCGCCGCGGACCGCTGGCTCGCGTAGCGGCGGGCGTCCCTGCCCGCCGGTTCAGGTCGTCTGCTCAAGGCTCGGCGGGCAGGAACGCCCGCCCCACCGGTCTCCGACCGGCCCAAGGCA
>JANNEY010000294.1:0-2284 GCA_031379235.1 Opitutaceae bacterium
GCGATAAATCGGCGGGGCGTGCACACCGAAGACTGGGTGCACATCGCCACTTATCGGCAGCAAAACAGGGCTTGGCTTCTCGTCGCCGACGTCGGCGACAACGACGCGAAGCGACCCACGGTGCAGCTCCACCTCGTCGAGGAACCGCCGCGCGATCAGCTTAAGCCCAACACCGAGCTGCGCGTGCGCCCAACGCGCACTATCACGCTCCGCTACGAGGACGGCCCGCGCGATTGCGAGAGCGTCGCCGTCGATCCCGTGGAGGGCATGATTTACCTGCTCACCAAGCGCGACGATCCGCCGCGGCTCTATCGCGTGCCGCTGGCCGCGCCGGACACCGGCGTGCAAGTCGCGCGCTTTGTCCGGAAGGTAACCGCCGTAATCGGCAGAACATCGATCGACACGTTGATCAAGAAAGTCGTCGGCAAGAAATTCTCGTGGCCGACCGCCATGGATTTTTCCGCCGATGGCCGCGCCGCCGTCGTGCTGACCTACGGCGAACCGCTGGTCTTCGTGCGCAAAGCCGGCGAGTCCTGGTCCGACGCCTTGGGCCGCGCCCCGCTGCGGCTGCCCTTTCCGAATCTGCCACAGGCCGAGGCCGCTTGTTTTTCACCGGATGGCCGCACAATTTTTGTGGCCTCGGAAACGACGCGGACTTTCGTCCGCTACGATTTGGAAGTGAAGTGACCGCGGATTCGGTCGCACCCGAGCTTGCCGCCGGCGAAGTGCGCGCCTTTCGTTGCAACCCGACCCATTGAGTCTTCGGCAACCCCAACCTCATCCCCAAAACCTCCCCATGAAAAAATCCCTCCTCCGTCTCCTCGCCCTCCTCGTCTTCACTGCCAGCGCCCTGCATGCCGCTGAGGACAAAACCATCGCCGGCGCGCGCGCGGCCGACGATGCCCGTGTCGCCGCCACCAAGGCCGCCGACACCACGCGCCTCGCCGCCATCTATTCCGACGGCCTCCACTACGCCCACTCCAACGGCAAGGTCGACAACAAGGCCACCCAACTCGACGGCATCGCCAAGAGCCTTCAAGTCTACGAAAGCATCGAATACAAGGAGCGCACCTTCGTCCCCGCGGGTCCAGGCATTGTGCTGATGAAGGGTCGAGCCGTCTTCACCATGCGACCCAAGGACGGCAGCCCGAAGATCATCAACGATCTCAACTACCTCGCCGTGTGGCGCGAGGAGGCCGGCAAGTGGCGCTTCCTCGCCTGGCAGTCGTGCAAAAACCCACCGGCCGACGCCACCAAGAAGTAACCGGGTCAGCCCGGCCGATCCGTCATCCACTGCACCCGGAGCGAAAGCTTCGGGTTTTTTGTCCTCACCTCCACGCGATGTTCGTCATCGCTCTGAAATCAAAAACAAAACCATGCGCAAAAAATCCACCTCCCCCACCTTCATGTTTATCTTCCGGAGCCCGACCGAAACACCTGACGTCTCCCCCGAGCAGATGCAGGCGCATTTCCAGAAATGGATGACCTGGATCGGCGCCATGCGAAAAAAGGGCCAGTATCTCGCCGGCGAGCCGCTCGAAGATCAACCCGGCCGCGTGCTGCGCGGCCCAAAAGGATCGAAAACGAGCGATGGCCCGTTTGCCGAGGCCAAGGAAGTCGTCGGCGGCTACATGCTCATCAAGGCCAAGACCCTCGCCGAGGCCGCCAAGATCGCGAAGGACTGCCCCGGCTACGAGGTGGGCGGTTCCGTCGAGGTGCGCGAAGTCATGCCGATGTGAGACCGTGTTGTCATCGCGAGGAGCGAAGCGACGTGGCGATCCATCTGGAATTTCAGCTGGATTGCCCCGCCCGGCAACGGGGCTCGCAATGACAACCCCTAAGACCACCGCTCACGCCGCCGCCGAATCGGTCACACATCTCGTCGATCACCTTTTCCGCCGCGAGTCGGGCAGGCTCGTCGCGATCCTTACGAGCCGGCTCGGCGCGGAGCATCTCCCCCTCGCCGAGGATGTCGTCCAAGACGCGCTCGTGCGCGCGATGCAGTTGTGGCCGTATACCGGCGTGCCGGAAAATCCGTCGGCGTGGCTGCTTCAGACCGCGCGCAACCGCGCCTTCGACACCTTGCGCCGCCACCGCGTCCTCACGAAAAAATCCGCCGCGCTCGCGCCACTCATCGAAGATGCCGCGCGCGACGCCCTCGCCGTGAACCCGCCGCAATTCGAGGACGAGATCGCCGACAGTCAGCTGCGCATGATGTTCGTCTGCTGCCAGCCCGGCCTGCCCGCCGACGCCCAAGTCGCGCTCGTGTTGAAAACGCTCTGCG
>JANNEY010000334.1:0-3745 GCA_031379235.1 Opitutaceae bacterium
GGATAGTGTGCCTGTCGAAGTGCAGGGCGTGAAGGAAGGCGCGGTGAGCGGACTGAAGGTGAAAAACGTGAAGACCGGCGCCGAGTCCGTGCTCCCGGTGAAGGGTATCTTTGTCGCCATCGGGCACATTCCCAACACCGGTCCGTTTGCGCCGCCACTCGATGTCGATGAGGGCGGCTATTTCAAACCGCAGCCCGGCTCGCAGGTGCAGACTAACATCCCCGGCATCTACGTTGCGGGCGACTGCTCCGATCACATTTACCGCCAGGCCATCACCGCCGCCGGCATGGGTTGCCAGGCCGCCATCGAGGCCGAGCGCTGGCTCGCCGAGCACGGCGGGTAACCGGCCAACAGCGCCCGCGCGGGTTGAGCGGCCGGTGCCGACGCGGGCTGCGCGTCCACCTGAACCGCAACGGCAACCGCCAACGCGAAGAGCAAACTGGGCGCAAAGCCAAGCACGCGACCGGGGGTAAAAGGGGTCATGCGCCTGCGATGATTCGGCCCCCGCCAGCTGTCAACGGTGGAGCCGTCAGCTTCAGCTCCCTGCACCTGCTGACGGATTCTTGCGCCGGGCGGTGAGTGTGTTTGAGCTAAACGGGATTCTCCATGTCTCGATTGAAGTCACTCGCCACGCTCCATCGCGCACTCGGCATCCCCGCCGACTACGGTCGCGTCCGCCAACTGCGCGCTTTCCGCGAAGCCCAGCCCGCCAGCCTTGTCCGCGTCGGCCGCCATCCGCTCGAAGGGCGTCCCGTGCGCCTGGCTCGTCCTGCCGCCGCTGCTTGGCGGCGAATGCGCGCTGCCGCCGCTGCCGATGGCATTACCTTATTGCCTCTCTCCGGTTTTCGCAGCGTCCGACGGCAGACAGCGATCATCCGTCGCAATCTCGCGGAAGGTCGCGATCCGGCCGACCTCTTCCGCTACATTGCCGCGCCCGGCTACAGCGAACACCACACGGGTCGCGCCATCGACATCGGCTCGCCCGACGACGTCAGCGTGGAAGAGAAGTTCGGCCGCACGGCCGCCTTTCGCTGGCTGCGCCGCCACGCCGGCAAATTCGGCTTCATCATGTCCTTTCCGCGCCGTAATCCCCACGGCATCGGCTACGAGCCCTGGCATTGGTGCTGGCGGCGTTAGCTTCAGGCATTGGCACGGCTTCTGGGGCTAGCCCGCCAGCTTTTATTTAGAATAGTTCTAATTCCGGCTTGCACCTTAGAATCATTCCAATTGGTTGCGGCTCCTAAATTACATGGCTGCCACCGATAACTCTGAAGCGCTCACCCAGCGTCTTGCCGACAGTGGCCTCCGCTCCACTCCGCAGCGTGAGGTCGTCTATAATGTGCTGCTCAACAAGCGTGACCACCCCACGGCCGACGAGGTGTTCTCCCGCGTGAAATCCGAGCTGCCGACGATCTCGCTGGCGACCGTCTACAATTGCCTCGAAACACTCGTGCAGTGCGACCTCGTGCGCGCGGTGAACTTCGAACGGGAGCCCACGCGCTACTGTCCGAACCTCCAACCCCACGCGCATTTTCACGACGAGCAGACCGGGCGCACGCATGATATCGAACTGCCGCCGACGGTGCTCGCCGAACTCAATGGCGTCCTTCCCCGCGGCTTCGACGCCAAATCGGTCGAAATCACCTTCCGCGGCAAGGCCACAAAAACAGTAGCGGGTAGTGGGTAGCGAGTAGCGAGCATCCGCAACCGACCGCGTCTTCGCCACCGCACCTCCTCTCGTTTTCAAACCGCAGCTACTCACCACTCGCTACCTGCTACTCACTACTCGCTACCTGCTACTCACTACTTTTCCAGACATGTCCTCCCTCGTCATCCAAGACCTCCACGTCGCCATCGGCGAAAAAGAGATCGTTAAGGGCCTCTCGCTCACGATCAACAGCGGCGAAGTCCACGCCATCATGGGGCCCAACGGCACCGGCAAATCCACGCTTTCCAAAGCGATCGCCGGTCACCCCGACTACACGATCACCGGCGGCGATGTGCTACTCGACGGCGTCTCGATTCTCGCGAAGGAAGCCGATGAGCGCGCGCGCGCCGGGCTTTTCCTCGCGTTTCAATACCCGAGCGAAATTCCGGGCGTCTCCATCGCGAACTTCCTCCGTGCCGCGGTGCAAGCCCGCATGGCCGAAGGCGAAGAGATCGACGCCACCGGCTACTACAAGCGGCTCTACGCGAAAATGGATCTCCTGAAGATCGACCGGAAGTTCACCTCGCGTGCGGTCAACGACGGTTTCTCCGGCGGCGAAAAGAAGCGCTGCGAGATTCTCCAAATGGCGATGCTTGAGCCCAAGTTCGCGCTCATGGACGAAACCGATTCCGGCCTCGACATCGACGCGCTGCGCATCGTTGCCGACGGCGTGAATACCATGCGCGGTCCAAAACTCGGCGTGCTCATGATCACGCATTATCAACGCCTCCTCGACTACATCGTGCCGGACTACGTCCACGTGATGTGGGACGGCCGCATTGTGAAGAGCGGCAACAAATCCCTCGCCCTCGAACTCGAAGCCAAGGGCTATGACTGGGTGAAGAAGGAACTCGCAGCGGCCGTCACCGCCTAAACCCACGCACCATGAGCCAGCCCACCGCCACCCTCTCCTCCGCCCCGCCCTTCGACCCCACGATCAACCCCGTCGTCGGCATCGATCAGACCAAGGGCGATTTCCAATACAAGGTAGACTACGAGTTCGACGCTGGCACCGGCCTCAGCGAAAACACCGTCCGCTACATCAGCTCGGTGAAGAAAGAGGCGCCGTGGATTCTCGAGTTTCGCCTCAACGCGCTAAAGAAATTCCTATCGATGCCCATGCCCACACACTGGGCGACGAAGGATCTTGAGAACATCAATTTCGACAAAATCCGCTATTACCTTTCTCAGGGCCAAAAGCCCAAGCGCACGTGGGACGAGGTGCCGGATGACATCAAGAAGACCTTCGAGCGCCTCGGCATTCCCGAGCAGGAGCGCAAGTTTCTCGCCGGTGTCGAAGCCCAGTTCGACTCCGAGGCCGCCTACTCGAACATCAAAGACATCGTCGCCAAGCAGGGCGTCATCTTTGCCAACTCCACCGAGGCGCTCCGCGAACACCCGGAGATTTTCCGCAAGTTCTTCGGCAAGATCATTCCGACCGGTGACAACAAGTTCTCCGCGCTCAACAGCGCCGTGTTCTCCGGCGGCTCGTTCATCTACGTGCCCAAGGGCGTAAAGGTCGCACAGCCGCTCCAAGCCTACTTCCGCATCAACGCGGAAAACTTCGGCCAGTTTGAGCGCACGCTCATCATCGCCGACGAAGGCGCTGAGCTCACCTACATGGAAGGCTGCACCGCGCCGAAGTTCAGCACCTCGACGCTCCACAGCGCCGTGGTCGAGCTCGTCGCGCTCAAGGGCGCGAAGATTCAATACATCACCGTCCAGAACTGGGCCAACAACGTGTTCAACCTCGTCACCAAGCGCGGCGTGGCGCACGAGGAAGCCGAAATCAAGTGGATCGACTGCAACATCGGTTCGCGGCTCACGATGAAGTATCCGGGCGTCGTCCTGAAGGGCCGCAAGGCCCGGGGCGAGGTCATCTCCATCGCGCTCGCCAACGACGGCCAGCACCAGGACACCGGCGCGAAAATGATTCACGCCGCCGACGAGACCACGTCGAACATCGTCGCCAAATCGATCTCCGTCGGCCAGGGCCGCAGCACCTATCGCGGCGTCGTCCACATCCCGAAGCACCTC
>JANNEY010000335.1:0-6489 GCA_031379235.1 Opitutaceae bacterium
GTTGAGGTGGAGCGCGTTGCCCTCAACGCGCTTGGGCTACGGCGTGAATCCTTAAAGCGCGTTGGGGGCAACGCGCTCCACCTTCCGGTTTGCTCCTTTCCCGATTTGCACAGCGCTGCGACTGCATCGTTCCGGATTAGGCTAACACCCCATTTCTAGCGCGGCGCGGGTGCGCTAGGCTGAGGCATGATCGCTTCTCCTGTCTTCGCCGTCCGCTACGATTCCACTCACGCCAAGGCCAGCCACGCCGCGCGCAAGGCCAAGGCCGAACGGGAGGCGGGCCTCGACCGTGAGCTGGTGCGGCGTTTCAACGCCGAGGGCGACGAGACCGCGTTTGCCGAAATCATGGGGCGCCACCGGGAGCGGATGTTCTCGATCGCGTTCTCGATCCTGAAGAATTACGCGGACGCCGAGGAAATCGCGCAGGACGCGTTCGTCCGCGCGCACCGGGGCCTCGACCGTTTCCGCGGCGATTCTTCGCTCGCCACGTGGCTGCATCGGATCGCGCTCAATCTCGCGCGCAACCGCTACTGGCATAATCACCGCCGGTGCCGGCACCTGACGCGTTCGCTCGACTGCTCATTCAGCGACGAGAACCAGGCCACGTTTTCCGATTTGATCGCGACTGATGCCGCGGGCCCGGTCCGCGAAACGTTGTCCGACGAATTTTCCAAATTGGTCAGCGTCTGCATGGAGCGGCTCGGGGCGCACGCCCGGGAGATTCTCATCCTGCGCAATTCGCTCAACCGCTCGTATGTGGAGATCGGGCGGGAACTTGGCATCAGCGTCGGCACCGTGAAGAGCCGCATCGCCCGTGCGCGCGAAAAACTCCGCGGGCTCCTCGCGGAAACCTGCCCGGAGTTTGGACCGGACGCCGAGCCGCTGGCGTGGTTCGGCGCCGTGCGCCCGATGGGCGGAATCCAAGTCCTCTCCGCTTGAAGCGGCCGGGGCGGGGCTTCAGCTCCCGGCTGCGGCCGGGGCCGGCACGGTCACGCACACAGCGATCTCCGTGCCCGTCCCGTGGCTGGATTTGAGCGTGAAGGCGCCGCCCATGTGCCGCGCCCGCTCGCGCATGCTGAGCAGACCGAGGCCGATTTTTTTCTTTCGGCCGGCCGCTCGCCGTTCCGGATCAAAGCCGATCCCGTCGTCGCCGATTGTCAGCAGCACGATGGCGCCCACCTCGGTCAGGCGCACGGCGACATGGCGGGAGTGGGAGTGCTGCGCCACGTTTTTCAACGCTTCCTGAAGAATGCGGTAGAGCGCCAGCTCGCTATCGGCGGGCAGCCGGGCGCTGAGCTCCGTGCCCTCGAACCGGACCGCGATACCGCTCCGGTTTGCGAAGTCCGTGCAGGTGGTGCGGAGCATGGCGACCAGCCCCAATTGATCCAGAATGCTGGGCCGCAGATCCTGCGCGATGCGCTGCACTTCCGCGACGGTCTGGCCGAGCAGCTCGCGGAGCTTGACCGCCTCGCCCTTCGCGGGCCCGTCGCGGGCCGTGAGGCTGTCCGCCAGCGCCTGGCTGCGAAAGAGGACGGCGATGAGGAGCTGGCTGATGTTGTCGTGCAGCTCCAACGCGACGCGGCCGCGCTCTTCTTCCTGCACCTGCACCACCCGCTGGGTCAGTGCGCGCAACTGTTCCTCCGTGCGCCGGGCTTCCGTCAAATCCGTCACCACGAGGCCGATGGTGGCGCGGTCCGACGGGCTTTTGCCCAGCGGCCGGACGGAGATTTGGACCGGGATGGAGGTGCTGCGGCCGAGCTGGAGCCGCACCTGGATGTTGGCGCCGGCATTGTCGGTCCGTTTGAGCAGCGGCCGGAGCGTGGCGAGATCCTCGGCGGAGAGGAAGCGGCGGAAGGAACTGCCCGTCACCTGCTCCAACGGACATTTGACCATGCGCGCGAAGCATTGGTTGGCATAGAGGATCGTCTTGTCCGCCGTGATCGTGAGCGCGCCGTCGTTCATGGATTCGATGAGCACGCGGTAGGCATGATCGGCACCTTCCAGCGTGAACAGCTGCACGCCCTTTTTGGCGGTGACAACCACGACATCCACTTCGCCGCTGCGGATGGCGCGCAGCGTTTCCTCCGCTTCGGCGAGACGCGCTTGGAGCGTGGCGAGGGCGCCCGCCTGCTTCGCGCGCTCGCCGCGCCCGAGCTTGCGGCGTAGGCCGGGTCCGCGCGGCAAGCTCACTGGCTGGGGGCGGGAAGAAGGCTGGCGGCGCGCCGCTTTCACAGGGCGATTTTACCTTTGACGCCCAAATCGAAAAAGCTGAACAGCTCGGTGATGGTCGCCAGGTTGCCGATGAACCGGCGCACCGGGAGGGGCAAAATGATGATGAGCGTCGGGGTGGCGACGATCTGGTGCTCGCGCGCCAGCTTCGGTTGTTGGTAGATGTCGATCACATCCAATTTCACCCGGCCTTTCAGGCTCGTTTCGCACAACTCACGGACGCGCAGGACAGCCTGGTGCGAGCGGGCCGTGGCTCCCGCCACGAACAGGCGCAAGACGTATTTGTCCCTCGCCGCGGAGGCGGGCGACTTCGCCGTGGCCCGCTGCACGCGACCGGTTTTTTTCTTCTTCAAGGTTTTCATCCGGGTTAATCGGCCGCGCGCAAATCCAAGCCGACGAGCACGCGGGCGGTGTCGGACAGATTGCCGATGATGGTGCGCATGGGCTTCGGCAACCGGCGCACCACCGTGGGCACGGCCAAAATTTGGTCGTCTTTGGCGAGCTGCGGGTGCTTCAGCAAATCGATCACCGTGATCCGATAGCGGCTCTTAAGGTGGGTCTCGCAAAATTGCTTGAGGTTCGCGAACGCCGTTTGCGATTTGGTGGTCGAGTCCGTCACGTAAAGGCGCAGTTGCCAGAGCGGGGCGAGCCGACGAGGAGCAGCGGAGACGCGGCGTTTTACGGTTTTGGTTTTCATCAGTTTACTTTCCCGTTTCGGTGGTTGCTCCGCGAGATGGCCGCCACCTTAGTATCGGCCTGGCGCAGGAGACCTGAAGCCGCCCGCTCGGTGCCGAGCACGAAGGTGCGCGTGCCGACCTGTTCGGCGATGCGCCGCAGCTCCAGCGCTTCGCCTTCGTAATCGGAACGCAGATCGCCGATTTGCCGGTCGAGCGCCTTGCGTTTGCGCTCCACTTCGCGCTTGAGCTGCGCGGCTTCCTGCTGGCTGGCCAGCACGGCGGCCCTTTCGAGATCCCCTTGCGCCACGCGGGCGGAGCCGGTCAGAACGCCGCTGACGCCGATGTAGGCGTCCACGAGGTCGATGCCATGATCCGAAATCAGGAACTCGCGGATTTGATTCGAGTGCGACATGCCGCGCGCCTTGAGGACGTAGAGCACGCGATTGCGTTCGCCGTTGCCTTCGTAGTCCTGCAACAGCACCCACGAATCCATGAGTGAAGACATGCCGGATTCATTTTGTCGTAGCTCATGGGCACCCTGCGTGAGACTGGTGAAGAGCGAGGTGACCTGGCCGGCCTTCAGATAGTCGATCAGCCGCGTGACCATCGCCTTGCCCTCGGAGTCGGAGCCGGAGTCCATCAGGCTGGTGATGGGGTCGATGATGACGACGTGCGGTTTAAACGTGGCGATCTCCCGGAACATCGTGGCCAAGTGCATTTCGAGGCCGTAGAGCGAGGGTCGCGCTGAGTGAAAGCGCAGGAGGTCGCGCTTCATCAGCGGCTCCAGGCGCAGGCCGATGGAGTGCATGTTGCGGACGATTTGATTGGGCGATTCCTCGAACGAGAAAAAGAGCACGCGCTCCCCGCGCCGGGCGGCGGCTTGGGCAAAATTGGCGGCGATGATGGTCTTGCCGGTGCCGGACGTGCCGGAGATAAGAATACTGCTGCCGCGAAAAAAGCCCTTTCCGCCGAGCATCGCGTCGAGCCGGGGGATGCCGGTGGCAATGCGCTGGCCCGACACCTTGTGATTCAGCGCCAGCGACGTGATGGGCAGCACGCTGATGCCATCATTGGCGATGAGAAACGGAAACTCGTTCGTGCCATGCAGCGAGCCGCGATATTTCACCACGCGCAGATGCCGCGTGGCGATCTGGTCGTTGACCCGGTGGTCGAGCACGATGACGCAGTCGGACACGTATTCCTCCAGCCCGTGGCGCGTGAGATTTTCTCGCCCGCGCTCGGCCGTGATGACGGCGGTCACGCCCTTTTCCTTGAGCCAGCGGAAGAGCCGGCGCAATTCGGAGCGCAGCACGGCCTCGTTGGGCAGGCTGGCGAACAGCACTTCCATCGTGTCCAGCACCACGCGCTTGGCCCCGATGGAATCGATGGCGTGACCGAGGCGGACAAACAAGCCTTCGTGTTCATACGCGCCGCTCTCCTGCACTTCGCTGCGCTCGACGTGGACGTAGTCCACCACGATTTTTTTGCGCCGGACCAAGCCTTCCAAATCGAAACCGAGCGACGCGACGTTGGCCTTCAGCTCCTTTTCCGTTTCCTCGAACGCCATCAACACGCCCGGCTCGCCGAACTGCGCTGCGCCGCGCACGAGGAATTCCGCCGCGAGCAGCGTCTTGCCGCAGCCGGCGCCGCCGCAGACCAGTGTGGGCCGCCCGCGCGGCAACCCGCCGTCGGTGATTTCGTCGAGCCCCTGGATGCCGGTGGGGCATTTGGGCAGACGCGTGATCGAGGCGGGGGCTTTGGATTTCGCGCCGCGGGGTTTCGTCATTGAGGAGTGTGACCGCGCCGCCGAAAGCATGACCACGTCCAATCGTGCTGAAGGCATGGGGTCTTCACCTACCAAGGGAGAAGGGCGGGTCTTTGGCGGACGTCTCATACCAACGTCCCTTGAAGTTTGGACTTCTCGCGGGTGGGGCCGCTTCTCCGCAAGCGGCCTGAGTTCCAGCCGGCGAATCGCCCTGCAACCCAGGCCGGCTCGGAGAGCCAGCCCCACCTCGGAATAGTCCGATCGTCACGCGACGTTGGTATAAAAAGTGTCGGTCTGCGTAGGGCGTCTGGCTTGCAGACGCCTTCTCCGGCAGGCGAAACAACCCGCTCGGCGTCTAGAAGACAGACGCCCTACATAACTCTTTCGACGCCCGCTCAGCCGGTCTCATGCAGTTGCAGGTTGAAAGGTGAAAGTTGAAAGACCCGGAGGCAGACCCCACCACCGTCGATTGGGCTCGAATTCAATTACGCACCAATCGGTGGGAACCTGCCCGCACACTAGGACCGATGGCGGCCGCTGGTGGGCGCTTTCAACCTTCAAATTTCACCTTTCAACTGAATTGTTCCCGCTCAGACAATCGTCACCTGCACGCGGCTCTCGATGATGCCCTGCGCGATGGCGTAGCGGGTGAGGCCGGCGGTCTCGTGGAGGTTGAGCTTGTCCATCACGTGCTGCCGGTGCTTCTCGACCGTCTTGATGCTGATCTTGAGCTCGACGGCGACCTGCTTGTTGGCGTAGCCCTCGGCCACGAGCTGGAGCACCTCGGTCTCGCGGGAGGTGAGGCGCGCGGCGCCAGTCTTGGCCAAACCGTCGCGGTCGAGCGCGCGGCCCTTGCTGTCGGCGAGGCGCTTGGCGATGGCGGGGCTGAAAAATGATTTTCCCTTTGCCACCTCGCGGATCGCCTGGGCGAGAATTTCCGCGGAGGTCTGCTTTTCCAAAAATCCCGCGACGCCGACCTCCATGGTGCGCTCGACATACTCGTCGTCGCTGTGCGCGGAGAGGATGATGATTTTGGCCGCAGGCCAGACGGCGAGGATCTGCCGCGAGGCCTCGAGGCCGTTGAGCAGCGGCATGGCGATATCCATGAGGATCACGGCGGGGCGGAGCGTGACGGCCAGGTCCACCGCCTCGCGGCCGTTTTGCGCCTGGCCGACGACCGTGAAGTGCCCCTCTGTTTCCAGCAGCGTGCGCAGCCCTTGGCGCACGATGGCGTGATCTTCGGCGAGGAGGACGGTGATGGGTTTGGTGGGCGTCATGGATTATTGCTCGGGAAGGGCTCAGGTGGCCGCCAATTTTTCGTTTGGCGGAGAGAACGCTCAACGCTTAACGCTGAACGTTTAATTGGGGAAATTGGCGGTTCGTCACTTGGGCGTTAAGAGTTCAGCGTTAAGCGTTGAGCGTTTTCCCAACGGGTCGGATGGCTCCTGGAGGGCGTCGAAAAAATTCTGAAAGGTGGAAGTGGCTCTCCGAGCCGCCCTGAGTTTGCGAGGCGAATCACCCGTGAACCCAAGCCGGCTCGAAGAGCGGGCTCCACCATTTCCGCCACCCTCTTATACCAACGTCTGTTAATATTTGAATTGTCATGGCGAGGAGCGAAGCGACGAAGCCATCCAGCTGGATCGCCACGGCGCGCTTCGCGCACCTCGCGATGACAAAAGTCTAATAAACAACAGTCGTTGGTATTAGCCGGAACGATGCAGTTGAATTTATGATCGCTCGCGAGTTCATCGGTTTGAGGTGGGCCGTGCGCTCCGCGCGCGGCAGAGGCATGTCCATCCGCGTTTGCCGCGCGCGGAG
>JANNEY010000390.1:0-3764 GCA_031379235.1 Opitutaceae bacterium
ACCATCGCCGCCAAGAGCGACCGCTCGGTGCTCGCGGTGTATCGCCTGCTCAGCCGGATTCGCGAGACCCTCAACGAATGCATCAGCCGCCAGCTCGCCGCGGTGCGCACGTCATGAAGACCGCCACCCAGAATCAGGAACGCATCGGCCGCGCCCTCGAGGGCTTGTTGTCGCAAGAAGAATTGGCCGCCTTTCACGCGGATGTCGTGTGTGACGCGGCCCTGCGAGCGGCCTACGTGGAGCAAGCTTGGCTGCACGGCAGCTTGTTAGCTGGCCGCGACGAGTTGCCCGAGCTCATGGAGGCGCCGGCCGTTTCCGAGCCGATGCGGCGTTGGCCATGGTTGGCCGGGTTTGGCTTGGCCTCGGCGGCCGCGTTGGCGCTGGCCTTTCTCGGCGGGCGCCATGTCGCGCCCGACGCATTTGTCGCGACCATGGTGCAGGCGGACAACACCAAGTGGGCCGGCTCGACTTTGCCGACGCTCACGCAGTCGCGGCTGAGGCCGGGGATGTTTTCATTGGTCGAGGGCATCGCGACGGTGCGCTTTACGAGTGGCGCCGTCGTGACGCTCGAGGCGCCGACCAGCCTGGAGATTCTCAGCCCGCTGCGCTGCCGCCTGATTGAGGGCTCGATCACGGCCGAGGTGCCGTCTAGCGCGCACGGTTTCGCTGTCGAAACGCCCGATCTCAAAGTCGTCGACCTCGGCACCCGGTTTGGTGTGACGGCGGGCTCGGCGGGAAATTCGCACGTGTTTGTCTTCGACGGCACGGTGGAGATCGAGGACCCGCGGCGCCCCGGCGTGCTGAAGCTGACCGCGGGCAAACACTATCATGTCGGCGGTGTTTCCGTCGGGGCGGCCGTCGAGCCCAACCGGGCCGCGCCCCCGCAGGTGATCGACGGCTGGACGTCGATTCCCACGTCGTTTGGCCGCGGTCGCGATGCCTATGTGCGCCGCGGCTATCCCGAGTCCACGGGCGGGCATCCGTTGCTCATGGTGAAGCACACCGATCTCGAGCGCGGCCGGCCCAATGAGCGCCGCGCGATCCTGACCTTCGATCTGGAAGACGTGGACGCCGCGCGGATTTCCGAGGCGCAGCTCGTGCTCGATCCGGAGCCGAGTGGCTTCGGGTTTGTCACGATGGTGCCCGATTCGCGGTTCGCGGTTTACGGCGTCAAGGCCGGCGTCGCCGATGGCTGGGCCGAAAACGCCCTTTCCTGGGAAAACCTTCCCGGCTGCGACGACGCCGGCGTGATTCCCGGGCAAGTCGAGAAAGTCGCGGAGTTTGGGCTGCCGCGTGGCGCCTCCGGTGAGCCGTTCACTATCCGGAGTGACGCGTTGGCGGCGTTCGTGCGTGCAAGCCGCGGCGGGATCGTTACGTTCCTCCTCGTGCGCGAGACCGGAGAGACCGACTCCACCGGACTGGTGCACGCCTTCGCCTCCAAAGAACACCCCACCGCGCGCCCGCCGACACTACGGATCCGCTGATTTTGTCCCCGTGACTATACGCCCTCTCCCATTCTTCGTCCTGACCGCCATCGCAGGTGCCTCCACGTGGGCCGCTGAGCTCGGCGACTCCGGCAAGCGGCAGTTTTTCGAAAACGAGATCCGCCCGATCCTCGCCAACCGGTGCTACGAGTGCCACGGCGAGAAGAAGCAGAAGTCCGGGCTGCGGCTCGATTCGGCCGCGCGTTTCGCCAAGGGCGGCGACGGTGGCGCGCTCTTCGTCGCCGGCGATCTGGAAAAATCACCGATCATTCAGGCCATTCGCCGCACCGATCCCGATTTGAAGATGCCGCCCGACGATCCCCTGCCTGCGGTCGAGGTGGCGGCGCTGGAGAAATGGATTGCGATGGGCGCGCCGTGGCCGGCGAGTCCGGAGGTTGCGGGCGGCGCCGTCGATGCGCACGGATTCACGGCGGAACAGCGCGCGTTCTGGACGTTTCAACCGCTCGCGAATCCGACTGCGCCCGTGGTCTCCGCCACCGCCGCGAAATGGGTGCGCGGTGACATCGACCGCTTCGTCGCCGCGAAGCACGCGGAGAAAAACCTCTCGCCTGCGCCCGAGGCTGGCCGCGAGGAGTTCGCCCGCCGCATCTATTTCGATCTGCATGGCCTGCCGCCGACAGCGGAGCAGTTGCACGCGTTTGCCTCGGACGTGCGGCCCGACGCGCACGAGCGGCTCGTCGATACGCTGCTCGCGAGCCCGCGCTACGGCGAGCGCTGGGCCCAGCACTGGCTCGACCTCGTGCGCTATGCCGACAGCGACGGCTACCGCGCCGATTTCCTCCGCCCCGCCTCGTGGCAATACCGCGACTGGGTCATCCGCAGCCTCAACGCCGACAAACCCTACGACCGCTTCGTGCGCGAGCAGCTCGCCGGCGACGAGATCGCCCCAGAGGATCCCGAGGTCCTGGCCGGCACCTCCTACCTCCGCAACCCGATCTACGAGTATAACCAACGCGATGTGCGCGGCCAGGCCACGCTCATCACCGACGACCTCACGGCCAACGCGGGCGAGGTGTTCCTCGGCCTTAGCTTCCAGTGCGCGCGCTGCCACGATCATAAGTTCGACCCGATTTTGCAGAAGGATTATTTCGCGCTCCGCGCTTTCTTCGAAGGCGTGCTCTGGCGCAGCGACCTCAAACTCGCGACGCCCGCCGAGCGCGCAGCGCACGCGGTGAAACAGGCCGCATGGGAAACCGCCACGAAATCCCTCCGCGACGAAATCGAGTCGCTCATCGCTCCCGAACGCGAGCGGCTCGTGCGCAAGGGCTACGAAAAATTTACGGACGATCTGCAGGCGATCCTCGACAAACCTTTCGCGCAGCGCGCCCCGCACGAGCGCGTGCTGGCGGTGCTCTGCGAGCGCCAGCTCGACTACGAGGTCGAGCGCTACGAGCCGCAGAAAGCGCTCAAGACTCCCGAGGCCAAGGCCCGCTACGCCACGTTGCTCGCCGAGCTGAAGAAATTTGATGCGCTCAAGCCTGCGCCGCTGCCTGAGGCTTTCGTCGCCACCGATGCCGCTCGCACCGCGCCGCCCACGCTCATGAAGGGTCGTCGCGGCGGCGAACGCGAGGTCGCGCCGGGTTTCCTCACGCTGATCGCGCCCGAGGCCCCAGCGATCACGCCGCTCGAAAATTCCACCGGCCGCCGCACCGCGCTCGCGGCGTGGATCACGCGGCCCGACAACCCGCTCGCCACGCGCACCATCGTGAACCGCGTGTGGCAGTATCACTTCGGCCGCGGCCTCTCCGGCACGCCCAACGATCTCGGCAAGCTCGGCGAAAAGCCCACGCATCCCGAGCTGCTCGATTGGCTCGCGCGGCGTTTCGTCGCGCAGGGCTGGAGCTTCAAGCAGCTGCACCGCGAGATTCTCCTCTCCGCCACTTACCGCCAGACTGCGCGGGTCGCCGTCGCGGGCAACGCCGCGCTCGTCGATCCGGCGAATCACTTCCTCTGGCGCTTCAGCCCGCGCCGCCTCGACGCCGAGCAGGTGCGCGATGCGATGCTCGCCGCCTCGGGCGAACTCGACCTCGCCGCCGGCGGCGCGCCCGCCGACGCCAATCTCTCCGCGCGCCGCACCATCTACACGACCAAGCGCCGCAACGCGCCCAACGAACTCCTGCGCGTGCTCGATGCCCCCGCCGGTTTCTCGAGCATCGCCGATCGGCAGACGACGTCAACGCCGTTGCAGGCGCTGCTGTTTGCCAACGGCGACTGGCCGCTCACCCGCGCGCGCCAACTCGGCGCCCGCGCCGAGAGCGT
>JANNEY010000401.1:0-5413 GCA_031379235.1 Opitutaceae bacterium
AAGGTAAATCGTGCACCCTATCTGCCGCGCGCGGAGCGCACGGCCCACCTTCCATCTTCGCGCCTACGAGCCGAGTGGACCGGCCTTCGCGTCACGGCACGAGCCAGAGATAAGCGAGGTAGCTCGCCACCGAGCCGAGCACGACGGCGCCGACGCCTTTGACGAACCGGCGCTTCACAAAATAGATCAGCACGAGCCCGCTCAGCGAGACGAGGATCATGAGCACCGCCGAGAGATCGACGACGAGTGACCAACCCGGGCCGGTGTCGCGGCCCATGTGGAGATCGTTGATGATGGCGATGAATCCCATCCGCGTCTCCGAGAATTCGTAGGCGCCCGTCGCCCGATCAATCGTGGCGTCGGCGGTGTAACCGGGCCCCTTGAAGCCGACGGTGCACTGGCCCTCCTCGATCTGAAATTCGCCGACGAGTCCCTTGGCGCCGTGAGCGCGGCGCAGATGCTCGACCACCTCAAGTTTGGCGACGCCGGCCGCGGCGCCGAGGGCGACCCATTTCCGGTCCAGCTGCCCGCGGTGTTGGACGGCGCTCACGCGGTCGCCGAAAAACCACTCGGCGTGATTCAACGTCAGGCCAGTGACAGCGAAGAAAAATAAAATGCCGAAGCTAACCAGCGAGACGTAAGTGTGCAGCCAGCGGGAGAAGGACGCGCTGCGCCGCTTCCAATATCCGGCGGCGTGCGCGGGCGCGGAATCAGGAGGCATCGCGATCAGCGGGCGGTGCTCTTCCGGTGATAGTCGAGCGAGGCCGAAGCGAGTTCGACGTTGCCCGGCAAATCCACGTGGGCGGCCTCGCCGGAAAAATCCACCTCCTGCTTGATCAGCTGGTGCGTGCCGTGTTCGCGGGCGATCTCGATGAACACGGTGTATTTCCCGCGCGGCACAAGCTGGCCGGCCGCGTCCTTGCCGTCCCATTTTACGGTGTATTTTCCGGGTGAGCGCGTGGCGCTGGCAATCGTGTCGGCGATCTGGGTGCCCTCGGCCTTGGCCCGCACTTGGTCGGCGTGCGACCACGCGCGCAGGTCGGGCAGCCAGCGGTTGCCGTGGAACCACAGCGCCACCGTGCGCAGCGGAAAGTTGTCCTTGCCCTCGATCCACACGGCGACGAACGGGCGCTTGGCGCCGCCACGGCCCTTGCCGCCGCGTCCCTCCTTGCGGCCGGGTTCCTGCCCGCCCTGCGGACCGGTCACCGCGATCTCGAAATTCACGGCGAGTTCGAACGCCGGATCCCACGCCGTGGCCTTGGAATCGGTCGGAATCGAACCGACCGCGGCCGCGGTGGCCATAGCAGCGTGGATAGGGCGGGGCGGGAGACTGAAACGGTTCCAGCCGGCGCTCGTGATTTGCCGGCCGTCGGCGAGGATTAGGAGGCATTCCGCGTCGGCGACCGTGGCGACGAGAAGGAGCCCTTCGTCCGGAGTTAGCACGCAGAGCGCGGTGGCGAGCGCGCCGGCGTCTGCGGCGTGCGGCGCGACGACGGTCGCGCTGCGCACGTGATCGACCGGCCGACTGGTGCGCGGATCGACGAGATGGGAATACCAACGGCCCGCGATCTCGACGCCGCGCCGGTAGCCGCCACTCGTCGCCACGGCGCGGTCGCGCACTGCGAGGCGCGTGAGAGGCTCATCGTTTTCGCCATCAGCCAAAGGATCGGCGAGGGCGATCGCGCTGGCGGCGGCGCCGCGCACGACGATATCGCCGCCGAGATTCACGACGGCGGAGGCGAGGTGGCCGGCAGCGAGTGCCGCTGCACACGCGCGCTCGATGATATAGCTCTTCGCAAACGAATTCAGCATGAGCGGTGCGGCGGAGAGATGCGTGGCCGTGCGCGCGCTCGGATCGAGATGCCAGTGGGTTTGGCGCACGACGGCGACGGCCGCGGCGAGTTCATCGGCTGAAGGCACGCGCTGGTTTTGCGCGGCCGTTTTCCAGAGTCGACCCGCGACTTCGGCCGAGGCATCGAGGGCGCCGCCGGTGCGTTCGCGCCACGTGTCGAAGAGCGCGAGCACTTCGAACAGCTCGGGCGAGACGCGCCGCGGCTCGCCGTGCGTCGCGAGCCACTGGCGAAACTCACTGGTGGCGTCGTAGCCGCTGAGAATTTTTCCCAGCCGATCAAATTCGGCGAGCGCGGCGGCTTCAGCGGCGGCGGCGCAGGTGGAATCGCTGGCCGAGAAGCGCAGCTCGAGCGAGGTGCCGAGCACGCCTTCGTGGTGAAAGACGTGCCACGCGAGCGCATCGCCGCCGCGGACCGAAGCCGTGAAGGCGAGGGCGGAGAGCAAGGCGGCAGGCGCGACGCGGGAGAAAAATTTCATGCGGATGAAGGAGGCGGAAGGCGGGCGAAGGAAGGCAGGTAGGACGCTTTCTGGGCGAAAGAGTTAGGGCGCGTTCGGAAAACGAAGGTGGTCAGCGCGCGCCGGCCGGGCCGACGAACCACGGTTTCGCCGTGGGATCGGTTTTGAAGAAATCGAGTAACAGCCTTGCGACCTTGGCACGCCCGGCATCGCTGGGGTGGGTGCCATCGGGCGCGAAGTCACCCGGTTCGTAGGTGAGGGCGCCTTCGGCGCGCGCCGTGGTGCCATCGGCCCAGAGATACGGCCCCCAGAGCAGCAGCGGCGATTTCACGGCGCCGCGCGCGCCGTCGAAGTTGAGTTCGGCGCGGCCACCGATCTGGTCCTGAATCAGTCGGCGGACGGCGAAGGCTGACTCGTAGGCGAAGGGCTCGGGATTGAGTGCGGTCGTGGCGTTGCCGGCGTAGATGCGGCTCGAAAGATAAACCAGCCGTAGGTTAGGAAAACGCTTCTTCAGGTGGCCGAGCGCGGTGACGAGATTCTCGCGGAGCACATCGGCATGCTTCGGATAATCGCCGAGCTGCGCGGGGCCTGCCTCGGCCTGCTTCATCCACGCCACCTGAATTTGCGCAGCGGTGAGGCCCGCGCGGGCGACGCGCGCATCGACCTGCGCCCAAAGCGGCGCGCTGGCGTCGGCCCAGCGCGTGCCGGTCTGGCCGCCCTGCGCGCCATCGACGAGCACGACGCGCGCCGATCGCTGTGGGTCGCGCGCGGCCTCCTGCATGAAGCGGGAAAACTCCTGTGTGGTGTTGGACATGCCGACGGAGAGCAGGCCGACTTTTCCTGCGGCGGCGGGCCGGCCATCAGCGTCGAGCGGGCGAATCTGCGCCGATTCTTTCAGCGCGGCGGCGAGATGGACCGCGGGTGGATTGTTGCGACCGCCGCCGTAGAGTCCGCCATCCTCGCCCTTGTAGGTTGCGGCACCGAGTTGATCGAGCGGAGTGAGGTGCTGCGTCCACTTGGGCGGCGGAGCGCCCGGAGAATTTTTTCCGGCGGGCTGCTTCTGTTTCGCCTGCTTCGCGCGCTCGACGTAGGCGCGGTCTTCGGCCGACACCGTTTCACCGCGGCGGCCGCGCTCCATGATCTGGCGCGCCTTTTCAAAATCGACCGGCGCCTCCTGCGCGGGCGCGAGCGGCGGAAACGAAAATGTGGCAAGGCTGGCGAGTGCGACGAGACGCAGGAGGCGGCGAGTTTTCACGGGGCGATCAGTGGGGTGTGCCGATTCCGGCGGTTCGCGGCGTTGCGCGCAAGCGCGGTCCGCGCCGCGCCACGAATCGCGGTTGACCGCGCGGAAGCCCGGCGCGAGCGTGCGAGCGCCCCTCGCGTCCGGAAACAATTTCCGCCTCAGCCATGAAAGACACCCCGCTAATAGATCTCTCACGCCGTGATTTTTTGAAAAACTCCGGTCGCTACGCCGCGGTCTCCGCCCTCGCCGGCGTCACTTTGCCGCACGTCTTCGCCGCAGGCAGCGACATGATTCAGGTTGCGCTGATCGGCTGCGGCGGCCGCGGCACCGGGGCGGCCGGCCAGGCGCTCTCGACCAAGAGCGGCCCGATCAAGCTCGTCGCGATGGCGGATGTTTTTGAACAGCGGCTCGCGTCGTCGCGCGACCGCCTGACGAAGCAGTTCGCGGCGACGGCGGGCAAAGTCGACGTGCCGGCCGATCGCCAGTTCGTCGGGATCGACGCTTACAAGGCCGCGATGGACGTCCTGAAGCCGGGCGACGTCGTAATCTTTGCCACGCCGCCGGCATTTCGCTGGGTGCATTTCAGCTACGCGATCGCGAAAGGGCTGCACGTCTTCATGGAAAAACCCGTCACGGTCGACGGTCCGACGAGCAAGCGGATGTTTCTCCTCGGCGAAGAGGCGGCGAAAAAAAATCTCAAGGTCGGCGTCGGCCTCATGTGCCGGCACTGCCGCGCCCGCGGCGAACTCGCCGACCGAATCCAGCAAGGCGAGATCGGCGACATTCTGATGATGCGCGCCTACCGCCTGCACGGCCCCGTGGGATCGTTTGCCTCGCCGCCGAAGCCCGCCGGGAAGACCGACCTCATGTATCAAATCGAGCGCTTCCACAGTTTCCTCTGGGCGAGCGGCGGCGGCTACAGCGATTTCTACATTCACAACATCGACGAGTGCTCCTGGATGAAAAACGCGTGGCCGGTGCAGGCGCAGTCCAGCGGCGGCCGGCACTACCGTGGCGATAGCGTGGACCAGAACTTCGACGTTTACTCGACGGAGTTCACCTACGCGGACGGCACGAAACTTTTTCTCGAGGGCCGCTGCATCACCGGCGCCTACGCCGAGCATTCGAGCACCGCGCACGGCACGAAGGGCATGGCGATCGTTTCCGAGAAAGGCCACATCCCCTCGCTCGCGCGGATTTACCGCGGCCACAACAAAGTCGCGACCGATCTGGCGTGGAGCTATCCGCCGCCGGAACCGAATCCCTACCAGACCGAATGGGACGATCTCATCGGTGCGATTCGCGCGGACCAGCCCTACAACGAGGTGAAGCGCGGCGTCGAGGCGAGCCTCGTGACCTCGATGGGCCGCATGGCCGCGCACACGGGCCGCATCGTGACCTACGACGAGATGTTGAACTGCGACCACGAGTTTGCCCCGGGCCTCGACCTGCTGACGAAAGATTCGCCCGCGCCGCTGCTCCCGGATGCCAGTGGCCGCTACCCCGTGCCGCAGCCCGGCATTCAGACGGCGCGGGAATATGGCCCGGTCATGCCAAAGCCGGCGCGTAGTTGACGCGTGCGCGTGCTGACGGACTGACGTGCAGTTTGTCATTGCGAGAAGCCGCGCTCTGGCGGCGACGAAGCAATCCATGTGACCATTCAGATGGATTGCCGCGCCCGCCGAGCCGGGCTCGCACTGACAAAGGACAAGCCACTCCTTGGTCGTGCTCCCGATTGACTCCGCCGCCGCTCGTTGCCGAGATGATCAAGCGAGTGAGGGCCGATAGCTTAATGGTTAAAGCAGAGGACTCATAATCCTTTGAGTCTGGGTTCGAGTCCCAGTCGGCCCACCAACTTCGGGC
>JANNEY010000402.1:0-2594 GCA_031379235.1 Opitutaceae bacterium
CCAAAGCATACGCTTAATGTGGGAACCGACCTAAACCACTTTCGGGAGCCTGATAATCTGACCAATACCTATGTTCAATGGTCCTTTGAACAGAGACTGAAAACGGGGAGCTTGGTTTTCTCGTCGATGGTATCGCCGACCTTGTCGTCGGCCACACCGCGGATGCCGTGCTCCGGGCTGAAGAGCGCGACGAGTTTCACGTCCTTGGCCTCGTGCAACAAATCGATCGTGAGGCGGCCCTGGCGGTCGCGGCCGCTCTGGTTGGTGATGAGTCCGAGGCGCAGGCCGCGGAGGCGCGCGAAATCCTCGCGCACGAGCACGTCGATGCCGTTGCGCACCGCGCCGACATCGCGGCCGATCGCCTCGGCGGCGAGCGTGGCGATTTCGCGGCGGACGGGCGTGGCGTCACCCTTTCCGTCGGGGTGGACGCGGTTGCTGAAAAAAATGATGAACGCCTTCGCCGCCGGATCGATCCACAGGCTCGTGCCGGTCCAGCCGGTGTGGCCAAACGTCGTGCCGGCGGGAAACCAGCGGCCGCGCGGGCCGGAGTAGCTCGTGTCGATATCCCAACCGAGACCGCGGCGGCTGGAACCGTCGTTTTGCACGCGCGTCATCTCCGCAACACTCGCAGCGCTCAGGATGCGCACGCCGTCGAGTTCGCCGCCGTTGAGAATCATCCGGCAAAAGCGCGCGAGGTCGGCAACCGTGAGAAAGAGCCCGGCGTGGCCGGCGACGCCGGCCATCTTGCGCGACGTGGGATCGTGCACGACGCCGTGGATCATTTTGCCGTCGACAAGTTCGGTGGGCGCGATGCGGGGGAGTTTTTCCTTGGAGGGGAGATAGCCGGCATCGCGCATCCCGAGCGGCGTGAAAATCTCGTCGCGCGTGTAGACGTCGAGCGTGCGCCCACTGACAAGGCGCACGAGTTCGCCGAGCACGATGTAGTTGATGTCGCTGTAGACGAAACCGCTCCCCGGCACGCTGCGCAGCTCTTCGGCACAGGCGCGGTTGATCGCGCCGGCGTAAGCCGTCCACGCGGGCGTGGTTGGAATGCCAGGGCGCAAGCCGGACATGTGCATCATCAGGTGCCGCAGCGTGACGATGCCCTTGCCGTGCTGCGCGAAGGCCGGGAGGTAGCGCGCGACTGGCGCGTCGAGGTCGAGCTTGCCGCGCTCGACAAGCTGCATGACGGCGGTCGTGGTCGCGATGACTTTGGTCAGCGACGCCGCGTCGTAAATCGTGTCTTCCGTCGTGGCATCGGGCGCGGGCACGAGGGCGCGGTGGCCGTAAGCCTTGCGATAGATTTCGCCGTCGCGCTCGAACCAGAGCACGCCGCCGGGAATTTTTTTCGCCGCAATCGCGTCGGCGACGGCGGTGTCGATGGCGGCGAGTTTCGCCGGCAGAAACGGTTCGGCGGCAAACGCCGCGACCGCGCCGAGCCATAGTGCACCGGACGCCGCGAGAGCGCGAAACCGGAAGGAAAGCGCACGCATGTTCAGACGGCGGCCAGGGCTTTTTCGAGAAACACGCGATTGGCGCGGGCGTTTTCCATCGTCTCCTGCGGGGTCGCGCCGATTTTGCAGCACTCGACCATGATCGGGCCGTTGAAGCCGGCGGATTTCAATTTCTTGAACACGCCGACAAAATCCACCTTGCCCGTGCCGAACTGGATCATCGGGTCGCTTTTCTCCGCGGCACAGTCCTTGGCGCAGAAACCGGTGACGTGCTCCGCGATCGGCGCAAGCTCGGCCACGGGATCCTTGCCCGTGTAGTAGATGATATTGCCGGCGTCATACCAGATTTTGAAATTGGGATGACCGACCGCTTTCATGGCCTTGACGATCTCGTCGGAGGCACCGCTACCGCCGCCGTGGGGCTTCAGCACGAGTTTGATTTTCCGCTCCTGCGCGAAGGCCGCGGCGTCGGACATGACCTTGAAATATTGCTCATAGTGCTCGGGCCGATCGACGCCAAACGTGAGCGCAAACTCGGCGCCGACCGTGTGGGCGTTTTCGAGCTGTTTGCGGGTGTCGGCGACCGCCTCGGCGAGGGGCACGCCGTTTTTCACGCGGAGGGCGGTCATGTTCACCGTGAGGCCGCGCGCGGCGATCTTCTGTTTGAGCGCGGCGAGGTATTCGGACGTAGCGTTGGCGCTGGTGAAGACATCCGCCTTCGTCGGCGTGAGCAGACCCGTGTGCCGGTAGCCGGCAGCCTTGATGGCATCGAGCGTCTCGTCGTAGCTCCACTTAGTCCACGGGCGGTTGAAACAGCCGACGGGCCAGCGGCTAGGCGTGGATTTTGCCGCGGCGTGGAGAACGTTCGGCAACAGGGCGGTGGCGACGCCAGCACTGGCGGCGGCGAGGAACTCGCGACGGGTAAAGGGCAGGGAGGGCATGGGGAAAGGACCGGGAGTTGAGTGCCGCGACCCGCCCACGGCAACCTGGAAGGCGGCGGCACCGAGGCAGCGCGTAATTTTCTTTGAATAGAATTCCCCGCCCAGCCGTCCTAACGGCGGTCAACCTAGTAGCGAGAATCCGATTGCCCTTGGGGGCTAGGGTTGAGTTTGCTACCCGGGTTTCTCAATCAACCTCACC
>JANNEY010000315.1:0-2955 GCA_031379235.1 Opitutaceae bacterium
AGGATGGACCTGGATGACGGTGTGAATCCGCGTTCATCCACGCCATCCGTGGTCAAAGTCCCGGCGTCGTTCACCCTCGCGACAGCGCATCCGACTGCTTCACGAATTCATCGCCGGTCCATTCGCCGTCGCTCTTCACGACTTTCGTCGCACCCGCGGCTGCGGCGGCGGCCTTTTGCGCGGCTTTGCGCTCGGTCTGGCGGCGGACGAGGTCGGCGTGCGTCGTGAAATACGGGAGGCTCTTGCCTTTGAAATCCGCCAGCGTCTCGAACTTGTGCTTGGCCATGAACGCCAGCAGTTGCTCCTGCATCGGCTTCACGCACTCGTAGCCAAACTTCATGACACCGGTGCAGACCTGCACGGTATCGGAGCCGAGCAAAATAAACTGCGCGGCGTCCTCGCCCGTCTCGATGCCGCCGAGGCCCGACAGCGTGCGCCCGGGAAATTCCTTTTGGATCATCGTCGCCAGCTCCATCACCATGCGAAGTGCGATCGGTTTTACGGCCTTCGAGGAGTAGCCGCCGGGCGTGGTGTAGCCCTCGACGCACGGATCGGGGCGCAGCGTGTCGAGGTTGATGCTCGTGACGCTGCGGATGGTGTTGATCGCGCTGAGGCCGGTGGCGCCGCCGCGGAGGGCCGCGCGGCCGGGCTCCTCGATGTGGGTGATGTTGGGTGTCATCTTCGCCCACACGGGCAGCTTCGTGGCGGAGGCAACCCAGCCGCAGACCTCCTCGAGGATGTCGGGGTCCTGGCCCATCGCGGCGCCCATCTTGCGCTCGGGCAGGCCGTGCGGGCACGAGAAGTTCAGTTCAAACGCATCCACGCCCACGGCCTCGCAGCGCTGCACGAGCTCAATCCACGCGTCCTTGTTGTATTCCTCCATGATGGAGGCGATGAGCGCGCCGGGCGGCTGGGCGTCCTTGCATTTCTTGAACTCATCCTCCCACAGCCGAAACGGTCGGTCGCTGATTAGCTCGATGTTTTCCCAGCCGATGACCTCGCCGCTGAGCGCGTGCAGCTTGGCGTAACGCGGCGTGACGTTGACAACCTTCGAAGCGTCGAGGCTGACGGTCTTGGCGATGACGGCGCCCCAGCCCTCGCGAAACGCGCGGTTGATCACGCTGAGGTTGGTGCCGGGCGGACCCGAGCCGATGACAAAAGGGTTGGGGAGCTTTAGACCGTCGACGATGGTGGCGAGCGTGGGCATGGCTTTGTGAGTTTGAAAAAACTGCCGACTGAGCACGGGCGAGACGCGTGGCGGGGAACTGCGAGTTGAAGCTGGCTCGCCGCGCCGAAGTTTCCAAGCTGCAAACACCCGCGATGGCCCTTCTCGATCCCAGGCGCACGGTCGCCGACCTCAAGGAACTGCGTGCGCTTACAGGAGACGAGCACGGCGCGCAGCGCGTGGCGTTCACGCCTACGTGGGTCGCCGCGCGTGGGTGGCTGCGAGAGAAGCTCGCCGCGATTTCCGGCGTCGAGGTGCACGCTGATGCTGCGGGAAATCTTTGGGCGACACTGCGCGGCGAATCCGAACGAACGCTCATCGTCGGCGGGCACATCGATTCCGTGCCGAATGGCGGCTGGCTCGACGGCTGCCTCAACGTGATGGCCGGCGTGGAAATTTTACGGCGCCTCAACGCGCAGTATGGCGGCCGGCCGCCTGTGACCGTGCGCCTCGTGGACTGGGCCGACGAGGAGGGCGCGCGCTTCGGCAAGAGCCTCTTCGGTTCCTCCGCGTGCTCCGGCTCGCTCAATATGGACGAGGCGCGTGGCCTGAAGGATCGCGACGGCGTCACGCTACCCGATGCGCTGCGCGATGTGGGTATCTCGTTCGACGCCGTGAAGCAATCGGGCGCCGAGCTGAAGAACGCCGCGGCCTATCTCGAGTTGCACATTGAGCAGGGCCCCGTGCTCCTTGATTTGAATTTGCCGCTCGGCGCGGTGCTCGGGACCTTCGGGGTCGAGCGCCATGCGATCACGTTTCGCGGGCAGGCCGCACACTCCGGCAGCACGCCGATGAACCGCCGCAAGGACGCGTTCCTCGCCGCCGCACGGATGAGTCCGGAAATCTACGCGATCGCGCAGCGTAGCGGTGGCGGCGTCTGCACGATCGGCTCCTGCACGACCAAGCCCGGCATCGTCACGAGCGTGGTTGAAGAGTGCCGCGTGACGCTCGACCAACGCCACCTCGATCCCGTGGCGCTCGCGCGGATGCTCGCCGAGGCGCGCGCCGCGAGCGAACGCTTCGCGCGTGAGGGCGGCGTGAGCGTCGCATGGGAACGGCTCTGGCACATCGCCCCGCGTCCCTTTCACCCCGAACTGGTCGCGCTCTGCGATACCGCGATCACGGAGACGGTGGCTGTCTCGCACCGCCTGCCCTCCGGCCCGCTGCACGACGCCGCCGAGATGAGCGGCGCCGGCGTGCCGACGGTGATGATGTTCGTGCAAAGCCTCCACGGCATCTCGCACAACAAGATCGAGGACACGAAGGAAGAGCACCTTGAGCAATGCGTCGCCGCCTTCGACCGGCTCGCGGAGAAGACGATGAGGTGGATCGTGAAACAGCGGTGACGCTTAGCCGAGCGCCTGCTCGATCGCGTCGGCGGAAATCTCGGCTCCGCGCTCGGTTCGCACCTGGGCTCCGAGCTCCTTGGCGCGCGCGGTGGTGCTCGAATCAGCGAGCAGTTCAGTGAGAGCGCGGGCAGCGCTTTCGCCGGTGTAGGCGGCGCGCGAGAGCGTGCTGGCCACGCCGAGGCGCGTGACGCGCGCGGCGTTGTCGAACTGATCGTGGGCAAAGGGGACGACGACCATCGGTCGGCCGGCGCGCAGAGCCTGCGCGGTCGTGCCGACGCCGCCTTGATGCACGATGGCGGCGGCGCGCGGAAAAATCACCGCGTAGGGCAGGTAGTCGCAAGCGAGGATCGACGAGGGGAGATCGGGTGGCGCGGGATTTTT
>JANNEY010000478.1:0-15439 GCA_031379235.1 Opitutaceae bacterium
GCCGTGCGCTCCGCGCGCGGCAGTTTTCTGGTCGAACGGTCCCCAATCTGCCGCCCGCGGAGCGGCCGGCCCACCTCAGACAGCATTTCCCGGAAAAGGAGAAGCGCTTGGAGGACACCGGGGCAGACGCGGCAGCCGCATGACCGAAGACCTGATCCTTGTGGATGGCCGCAACCGAGCCGTCGGCCGGGCCGAGAAGTGGGCGGTGCACCAAGCCGGCCTCCGGCACCGGGCGTTTTCCATCTTTCTGGTCGAGACCGACGGCCGTCTGCTGCTCCAGCAACGCAGCCACGCCAAATACCACTCGGGCGGGTTGTGGGCGAATGCCTGCTGCGGTCACCCGCGGCCCGGTGAGCGCACCTTGGCCGCCGCCCGCCGTCGGCTGGGCGAGGAACTGGGTGCGACCACCGCGCTGCGCTACGCCTTTCGCGCGCGCTACTGCACCGCACTGCCCAACGGTCTGACGGAAAATGAAATCGTCTATGTCTTCTTCGGCGCCGCACCGCCGGCGTTTACGCCCGATCCCGCCGAGGTCGCATCGCTCACCCGTCTGACCCTGCCGGAGCTGAAGCGTGATATCGCGCGTCACCCGCGTCGCTATGCCTACTGGCTGCGCTATTATCTGAAAAACCACTATGCCGCGCTGCGACAGGGCGTGGCGGCTCAGGTTCGCGGACGACGATTGCGCGCGAAACGCTAGTGTCCTCGGCGATCGAAGCGTGCAATAGGGCGTTTACCAGGTCCGCTGCCTGCTGCCACTAGGACGACCGATAGCGGCGTTGGGGTTGAGTGCAGATGAAGCCGCGCTTGCCGCGACGGCCCGGTGGGCGAAGTCGGATTGGTGCACGACGTTGGGTCTAGGATCGAAGCGGACTGCGCAAGTGGGTGGAGCAAAACGGCGGTGGCCGACAGGCCCGAGGTCGCGTTGCCGACCTTGGGCAAAATGGTGGCAGCGTTTCGTGACCGACTGGCTCAGTGGCCTCGGGAGGTGCCGCAGCCGAGGCAGCACGGCAAATCACCGACGCAAGGGTCGAAGCCGGCGTTCCGCACACAGTGGAAAAGCAGCCGGTAGGGGCGACGCCTTGGAGTGCTCGTCCGATGGCGAGGTCAGCGGCTTGACGCAAAACGCCATCGTGTGCGTCTGGCTTGCGATCGGGCTGGAGCCTCACCGGCAGGAGCGCCGCAAGCTCTCGACCGACCTGCTCTTCGTGGAAAAGGGGCGTGACTTCGTCGAGCTCAACCTCAGTCCAACGGAAGCGGCCCGTGCGATGGCGCGGTGTGAGGATAGCAAAAGCCGTTTCAGGCGCTGGATCGCAGTCCGCCTTTTTTGCCGTGGCTTCGTGCCCTGCGACAGGCGCGCCGTCGTTAGCTTTTCGAGGGGCGGGATTGTTTCGTCGCTGCGCCCTTCGCAATGCCCGTCCAAATATCCACGGTCTTTGGTTTTAGGTGGATTTGGCCGGCTGTGTGGCATCGAGCTGGATTTGCTCGTCGCCCGCTTGGGAAACCCAGTGGGCCGATCGCTCCGCGAGATTTAACTCAATGTAGGCCGGCGGGACACCCATTTGCCGGCCTGCGTTGAAGGCCCACGTCCGGCCAATCTGGCACGCCCAAGCGCCGCCGTTGCGAAACGGCGAATTGTGGATGTGGCCCGACAGCACGTAGTCGGGCTGGAGTTCGTGCATGATGGCGACGAGGGCCTCGTCGCCGGCAAACTCCTTGCCGGTCCAGCTCACCGTGGTGCGGTTGGGCGGGGCATGATGCACCCAGAGCCAAGTCTTGGGGGCCTTCGTTCGCTCCTGCCGGAGGAATTTTTGCATCGCCTCGAGTGAGGCCGGACCGTCCCACCACGGGCAGACGGAAAATTTAACGTCGCCGACGTCGACGCTCGCACCGTCCACGACCAGGCCGTCGGCGCGCACCCGCTGGAGCCAGCGGGCGATGAATTCCTGATTTTCGTTTTTCTCATCGCCGTCGTGATTGCCCGAGCACACGAGCAAACGGGTTTTGGCACTGATCACCCGGAGGTATTTGAGGACCACCGTGATTTGCGAATCAAGGTCGAGATGCCCCGCGATATCGAGCAGATCGCCGGCGATGATCACCATGTCGTAGTGCGGCGCCCGTTCGGCCACCCAGTCGAACTGCTTGAGGGAGAAATGCAGATCGGACACGGCAAGGATCTTCATGGGGTGGACTGCCCCGGAAGCTGCTCCTATGCCAGCAGTCGCGCTAAAGTCTGGCCGGGCCTTTCCGCTTCGTTTTGAACGACGGTGCGGTGGCCATCTCGCGGTGCGTGACCTCACCGTCGCCCCGAACAAGATCAGCCCGGGCGCGTCCGTCGCGGAAGAACTCGTGCCCTTGGTCGACCGCGAGCTGCGGCGAAAGGCGGCGGCGAAGTTGGCGCGGGATTCAGCTGCGCACACACTCCCACCGCCGGCGCTCAGGCAGGAGGCGTGGCTGCCCCCGCGGTTAACCCGCAGGCGAGTTGAGAAAATCGCCGGCCCTTCTTCGGCGCGGCGGCGGAGGCGATGCGCCAAATCCTCATCGAGAAAGCGTGGCGTCGGCACACGCGGCGGCAGGGTGGCGAACGCCGGCGTTTGGGCGCAGCCTTTTTACGGCCGACGCCAACGACGAACGGGTGCTGGCCGTGAGCGAGGCGCTCGAGCGGCTCGCGACGCTCGAGGGAAGCGGTGTGATTGGTGTCCGTGCTCGAAACGCCCCACGATTTCCCGGCCGCCTCTTTTCCCCCGTCAAACGCGCCCCGAATTTAATGGGCGATCACGATCGGGTTTTTGTTGGTTGCGCCCATTGAGCGCACGAAGACTTTCTGGCTGACAGGAAACTGGATTTTCTGGGAGCGGGGTTGGGCTTCAAACTGCTCTTGGCCGACGATTTTGAGCGGTCTCCTTGGCGGTGTTAGCGAATTTCCGAGAATGGGATTTCGCGGGAAAGGACAACCTCACCCTCCAACCCGCAGACTTCCAAACGAAGCGCGGGATTGGGACCGTCCCACCTAACCCGCATCAGGCCGAAGTTGGAGCCCGTGTAGGGACGCTCGTGGAGTCGGTAGCGATTCGGCTGCGGCTTCTTGGGTTCAGCCTTCTTTTCCTCTTTTGGCGCAGGCTTCGAGGGAACGGCCTGATTGAGGCCGCTCGTGGTTAGATCGTAGAGCGGGTAGGGAGCTCCGTCTGCAGAAGTCAGCACGGACAGTTCGGCGAGGTGACGGTCGCCGCTGATGACCACTACGCCTTTGGCCTGGGTGCGCCGGAGGAGTTCAAGGAAACGAGCGCGTTCTTTGGGGAAGTTATCCCACTTCTCGGAACCGTGTTCTTTTGCAATGAGCTGAATACTGGAAATCACCACGCGGACTTCTGCTGGTTCGCGCAGGCGGCGCTCGAACCAAGTCCACTGCTCTTCGCCGAGCACCGTGGCGCCCGGATCATTGTTGGGGATGGTGACCTTGGGGTTGGCCGGGTCTTTTTTCAGGGGCGAGCGGAACATCCGGGTATCCAGCAGAACGAGTTGAACTCGCTTGCCCGCCGGGCCAAACGTCACGCAGTCATGAACGCCGGGCGTGGTGCGCCGCGTTGAATCGGCCGGCACCTGGAAAAAATCACAAAACTCTTTTTGCGCCGCCGCCGCGCCGGAGAAGCCGGCGCCGCCATCGTTGATGCCGTAATCATGATCATCCCAAGTGGCGAACAAAGGGGTCGTCTGACGAAGCTTGATGAAGCCCGGCATGGCCGCCAACTGGGCGTATTTATTTCGGAGCACGACCGGATCAGAAGAGTCGCCATAAATGTTGTCGCCGCAGAGGACAAAAGCATCGCAGTGCGCGGCATGGATGGTGTCCCAGATGGGTTGGGGGCGTTCTTGCCGGGCGCAGGAGCCGAAGCCGAGCGTGGTGATCGTGAGTTCAGGCCGGTCCGAGACCCGATCCGATGCGCCTGCGTGGAGCAAGGGCGCTTGCGCCATGACAGTCGGATTCGGCTGGGCTGCACGAGTGGAGGTTTCCGCCCCCTGCACCCTTGCCAGCAAAGCGAGCGTCAGAGCGGCGACGAGAATTCGGATAGATTGTTTCATATAAGGTGGGTCTTAGCGTCGTCGTGAATCTTTGTGATTCGTGTTAGTCTTTCGCTGCTTGTCGGGTGACGATGGGAGCGGGCTAAATGGGGTCAGCCCTTTTTTTTGAATTCGGTCCACGGCTGGGGGAAGCACAGGGGACGGGTGCAGCCGAAACAAACCCCCGCGCGGTCACTTCGCGGGTTCCATCAATGCCGCGAGACTCTTGCGGTGGAAGCCATCCACCTCCATTCCGAGTTTCTGGTCATCGGGAGTTTGCCGTCGGTCGCGTCGCAATAGAAACTGCTCACCATGCCATTCACCAAGACCACGATGGTCGATGGCAGTTTGCATTCCTTGATCGCAGCGTTTCCGCGGAACGCTGCAGTGATCGCCAAGGTGAAGATCGTGGTCAACGCGAAGCTAGTCGCAGGCTGGATCGAAATCGACGCGGTCGCCCTCATCGGCCTTGCGCCAGAGCGGGCCGGTCGCGTCCAGCGACACCAGCACCGCGATCATCGAGATTTACGAGGTGTCGTAGGCGTAGCTGCGTCACCGTAGAAAAAAGCCCGCCCGGAAAAAACCGGGCGGGCTTGCGGGGAATCCGTTTCGCGTCGCGCTCAGAAGCGGGCGCGCAGGCCGATCGAGTAGTTCCACGAGTCGTTCGAGCTGTGGCGCACGTCGGTCTTGCCGATTGAGGCGAAGACGGCGGACGACTTGCTGAACCAGTGGTTGGCTTCGACCGCATAGGTCCAAGCCTGGCTGCTCTTGCGGCTGCCTTCGAAGTCGTCGGCGTAGGAGAGGCGCGGCGTGATGGTCACGACGCCGGCGGGGATTTCCACGCCGATAGCTCCGCTCCAGAGTGCCTGGTCATCGCTGCCGACGAAACGGTAGCTCGACCATTCCCAGCCGAGGCCGGCGCTGATAAACGGCTTCACGCCGTTCATCGGCGCGTAGGCCGTGAAGTAGCCGCCGATGGTGTTGGAGTGCCCGCGCACCGCGCCGCCGATCCGGCTGTAGCTGTAGGTCGCGCCGCCGTCGAGTTTGCCCGCGACGACCGCCGTGTTGGCGCTCGCCGTGAGGCTGTAGGCGTTGGGTGAGACGTGTTTGATGTCCTGCACGCCGAACTCGAGTTCAGTGTATTGCGCGCCGAGGAGTCCGGCCGGGGTCGAGGCCGTCGTCGTCTGTGCTTGGCTCGCCGTGGCCGCGGTCAGGAGGCTGAGGGCGAGGATGATGTTATTGGTAGTTTTCATGGTTTGGTTGTCCCCAGCTTGGTAGCCGGGAGGGGACGGAAGTATCGCGGACGATTGATCCAACAATGGGAAAAGTTGTGTCAGCATAGGGAACATATTTGCCGCGTTCATGTTGCGCCGGGCGGTTTGGCTGGAAATGCCCCCGGGAATCACCCACGGTCGCGCCATGCGCATTCTCGTCACCGGCGGTGCCGGTTTCCTTGGGTCCCATCTTTGCGAACGCCTCCTGAAGGACGGCCATGAGGTCGTCTGCCTCGACAACCTCTTCACCGGACAGAAGTCCAACATCGCGCATTTGCTGCCGAATCCGAATTTCGAGTTCGTCCGCCACGACGTCATCGATCCGTTCAAGTATGAGGTCGATCAGATTTACAACCTCGCCTGCCCCGCCTCGCCGCCGCACTACCAGTTCAACCCGATCAAGACCACGAAGACCTCGGTGATGGGCGCGATCAACTGCCTCGGGCTCGCGAAGCGCGTGAAGGCGCGGGTCTTCCAGGCCAGCACGTCCGAGGTCTACGGTGACCCGAGCGTCCACCCGCAGCCGGAGAGCTACTGGGGCAACGTGAACCCCATCGGCAAGCGCTCGTGCTACGATGAGGGCAAGCGCTGCGCCGAGACGCTCTTCTTCGACTACCACCGCGAGAACAAGGTCGATATCCGCGTCATCCGCATCTTCAACACCTACGGCCCGCGCATGCACCCGAACGACGGCCGCGTCGTTTCGAACTTCATCGTGCAGGCGCTCAAGGGTCAGGACCTCACGATCTACGGCGACGGCACCCAGACGCGCTCGTTCTGCTACGTCGACGATCTGATCGAGGGCTTCATTCGCTTTATGGCGCAGACCCAGACCGTCGGCCCGCTGAACCTCGGCAACCCGGGCGAGTTCACGATGCTCCAACTCGCCGAAAAAACGATCCAGCTCGTCGGCGGTAAGTCCAAAATCGTCCACAAGCCGCTCCCGAGCGATGATCCCAAGCAACGTCGCCCCGATATCACCCTCGCGAAAAAATACCTTGGCGGCTGGGAGCCGCAGGTGCCGCTCGAAGAAGGCCTCCTCCGGACCATCGCATACTTCAAGACGAAGATCTGAGAGGGCTCCGGCCGGCGCTAACGACCCAGCAGAGCCGCCTCCGGTGGAGGAGGGACACCGTTCCCCTCCCCGGCCGGAGCGGCAGTGTAGCCGGCCGGCGATTTCTCCCGCCGATTCTGCATTTGCCAACCGGGAGGTCGCTCCTAACGTTCGCCCCTCCTCATGTTCTCGTTTTTGCTCAAACGGTTTTCGGGCCGCCACTATAAGAAATTTCTCGAGAAGGCTCGGCCCACCGTCGCGCGCATCAACGAGCTGGAAATATCCTACCAGGCGCTGACCGACGCACAGCTGGCCGCCAAGACCGGGGAGTTTCGCGAGCGCGTCGCCGCGGCGAAGGACAAGCGCGCGGCCCTTGACGAGGTGCGGCCCGAGGCGTTTGCCGTGGTGAAAAACGCCGCCCGCCGCCTCGTCGGCTCCAAGGCCCTCGTCTGCGAACACGAGCTCACGTGGGACATGGTGCATTTCGACGTGCAGCTAATCGGCGGCATGGCGATCCATCAGGGGAAGATCGCCGAAATGGCGACGGGTGAGGGCAAGACCCTCGTCTCCACGCTTCCGCTTTACCTCAACGCCCTCGCCGGCCGGAACACCCAACTCGTCACCGTCAACGACTACCTCGCCCGCCGCGACTCCGAGTGGATGGGGCACCTCTACAAGTTTCTCGGCGTCACCGTCGGCTGCATCCAGCAGCAAATGGCGCCTGACGTCCGCCGCGAGATGTATGGCTGCGACATCACCTACGGCACCGCGAGCGAGTTTGGCTTCGATTACTTGTGCGACAACGGCATGGCCACACGCAAGGAAGATCAGGTCCAGCGCGACCACTGGTTCTGCATCGTCGACGAAATCGACTCCATCCTCGTCGATGAAGCCCGCACGCCGCTGATCATTTCCGGTCCCGCCCCGATTGAGCGCGAACAGCCGTTTACGCGGCTGCGCCCGGCGGTGGACCAGCTCGTCAACGACCAGGTCCGCCTCTGTAACAAGATTATCTCCGAGGCCAGGGAACTGCTCGAAAAGAAGCGCTCCACTGACGAGGAGCGCGCCGCGGCCGAAACGGTGCTGAAGAAGGCTGGCGCATCGCCGGCGGAGCGCGATGCGGCCAAGGCCGTTCTCGCCCAGAACGGCCCCACCGCCGACGCCAAGGCGCTCGCCGTGCACAAGATGCTGCAGGTGAAAATGGGCCACCCGAAAAACAAACCGCTCCTCCGCCTCATGGAGAACGGCGAGTGGCGCAAGCTCCTCGACAAGACCGAGACCGACCTGAATTCCGACCTCAACAAGGACGAGCTCTACAAGATTAAGGAAGAGCTGCTCTTCGTGATCGATGAGCGCCAGCACCAGGCCGACCTCACGGAAATTGGTCGCACCAAGCTGCGGCCGGACAATCCCGACGCGTTCATGCTGCCCGATCTCGCGACGGAGTTTTCCGATCTCGACCGCAATACGAAGTTCACGCCCGAGCAGCGCGAGGAAAAGAAACTGGCCTCGCAGCAGCGCTACGCCGAGGTCTCCGAAGACATCCACGCGATCTCGCAGTTGCTCCGCGCCTACTCGCTCTACGAACGCGACGTGGAATATGTCGTCACGCCCGATGGCAAGGTGCTCATCGTCGATGAGAACACGGGCCGCGTGATGCCCGGCCGCCGCTGGTCCGACGGCCTGCACCAGGCGGTCGAGGCCAAGGAGAACGTCGCCATCGAGCGCGAGACGCGCACCTACGCGACGATCACGATCCAGAATTACTTCCGGCTCTACGAAAAGCTTGCGGGCATGACGGGCACGGCGGAAACCGAAGCGACCGAGTTCAACGACATCTACCGCCTCGGGGTGCAAGTCGTGCCGACGAACAAGCCGTGCATTCGCGTCGACCGGAACGATTCCATCTTCAAGACCCGCCGCGACAAATTCGTCGCCGTCGTGAAGGAGATTGAGGCCGCCAATAAGCGCGGCCAGCCCGTGCTGGTCGGCACCGTGAGCGTGGAATCTTCGGAAGTGCTTTCCCGCATGCTCAAACGCACCGGCGTGATTCACACGGTGCTGAATGCGAAATTCCACCAGCAGGAGGCTGATATCGTCGCCCGCGCCGGCCAGCGCAGCTCCGTCACGATCGCGACGAACATGGCGGGCCGCGGCACCGACATCAAACTCGGCGAAGGCGTGCGCGAACTCGGCGGCCTCTACGTCATCGGCACCGAGCGCCACGAGTCACGGCGCGTCGACCGCCAGCTCCGCGGCCGTTGTTCGCGCCAGGGCGATCCCGGCCTGACGAAATTTTATCTCTCGCTCGAAGACCAGCTCATGCGCCTCTTCCTGCAGGGCAACCTCGCCTCGAAGCTCATGGAAGGCTCGATGCAGGAGGGCGAGGAGCTCGAGCACCCGTGGCTCAACCGCTCGATCGAGAGCGCGCAGAAAAAAGTCGAGCAGCAGAATTTTTCGCAGCGCAAGCGCCTGCTGCAATACGACGACGTGCTGAACCAGCAGCGCGAGGTGATTTACGGCATCCGCAACGCGGCGATCCACAAGGATCGGCCGAAGGACATCATCTTCGAGCAGATCGAGGAAGAGCTGCACAACCGGCTGGAAGTCGCCGGCGTCGGGGAAAAAGGCGGGGCCACCAAGTCGTCGCTCGAGGGCGTCGTCGGCTGGCTCAACGCCCACTTCCCGATCAGCATCCGCGTCGAAGAACTCGCGGGCAACGATGCGAACGCGCTCGTCACGCTGCTCTCGGGTCGCATCAAGCAGGCCTACGAGGTGAAGGAGCACGCCGAGCACCCCGAGGCGATCGGTTCACTGGAGCGCTACGTGGTTATCAACGCGATCGATCATCATTGGCAGGAGCATCTCACCGAGATGGAGGATCTGCGGAAGAGCATCGGCTTGCGCAGCTACGGCCAGAAGGACCCGCTCGTGGAATACAAGGGCGAGGCCTACAAGTATTTCGAGGAGCTGATGAATAACGTGCGGCTGCAGATCTGCACGGGGCTGTTCCGCAGCGCGTCGAATCTGGAAAGCTTCGAGAACATGCTCTCGCTCCTGAGCCGCACCGCGCACGCCGTCGGTCCGGCCGATGCGCCCGCGGCCCCGGCTGCGCCGCAAATCACCACGACCGTGACGAGTAGCGGCCCGGCGGTCGCGCCGAATGGCGCCCCGCCTGAGCAGGAAATTGTTTTGCCGAAGGTGACGATTCGCCGCGAAACGCCGAAGGTCGGCCGCAACGAGCCGTGCCCGTGCGGCAGCGGGAAGAAATTCAAGTCCTGCCACGGGGCGTGAGCGTCCGAAGCAGGGCGGGGCTTTGACCCGCCCTCGCGCGGTGAGTCGGCCGAAGGCGCGACCGGGGTCCGGCCGATTCGGGGACGGCTGATGTCGGGTGACGCGTTATACCACCGGCTGTTGTTTATTAGACTTTTGTCATCGCGAGGTGCGCGAAGCGCGCCGTGGCGATCCAGCTGGATGGCTTCGTCGCTTCGCGCCTCGCCATGACAATCCAAATATTAACAGACGTTGGTATTACACCGCGCCCGCCGCTCAGATATTGCCCTCGATGCGCGCCCGCTGCGCAAACGGCGCCGAGGTGGCGTCCGAGCCCAGAAACGCGGCTGGGCCGCCGTGGACGGCGTCCTCCTTGATCACGTGCATGGTCTTGTAGGCGAGCTGGATTCCCGGATGCGTTTCGAGTTCGGCGATGAGCCGGCGGTTGATCCGGTTGCGTGTGGCGGAGAACTCGCGGTAGTGCGAAACGTAGAAGAGGCTGAGGGTCACACCGTCGTCATTGATATGGGTGTGGATCTTCGGCTTGTAGACGGCGTCCTCGACGCCGTAGCGCTTCTGAATTGCGAGCGCGGCCTTCTGGGCGGCGGCGAACTGTTCGCGCGTTTCCTCCTCCAGCACGCGGCCGAAGAGCGTAAGCGCAGTCGCGACGGGCGTGTGGAACGTGACTGTGACGTCGATCTTGTTCCAGATGAAGGGATGGCCGTGGGTGAAGTTGAAGACCTTGGTCTTGAAGATGTGGTTGTTGGGGATCGTCACCACGCGGCCGGTGGGCTGGTCGGTCTGGAGCCAGCCGTTAACCTCGAGCAGGGTTGTGCGGAACAGCTCGATATCGAGCACGTCGCCGCGGGTGCCGTCGATTTCGAGGCGGTCGCCGATGCGGAATTTTCCTCCGAGCATGATGACAAACCAGGCGAACATGGAGGTGCAGACATCCTGTAGCGAAATCACCAGCGCGGCGCCGGCGACGCCCAGGGTCGTGCCCACCATGGCGAGATCCTGAAACATAAATCCGGCGATCACGCCGACGGCGACGAGGAAGTGCAGGTAGCGCACGAGCCGCCGGATCAGGAAGATGTTTTCCCGCCGGCACGTCATGGGCAGAATCAAATAGGAAAAAAGAATGTAGATCGCGATGAGGGTGCCGAGCGCCGCGAGCGGCCAGCGCAGCCGGCGCATGTAGCCATCCTTGGCGGTCTCGAACTGATCGGTGAGGGAGGCCGATTCCAGCGAGATGAGTTCCTGATGGAGGCGCACGACGGCGAGGCGACGCTTGATGGCTTCCAACTGGGCGGCGAGAAACGGCGTCCGGTCGACGAGCGCCTTTTTCTGGCTGCGCTGAATCGCAAGCTGAGGGTTGACCGTGAACAAACCGGTCTGCCGTTCGAGAAACGCGACTTCCCCGTCGAAGCTCGCGAGCTTTTGCTGCTCAAAATCCAAGTTGGACTGGTAGGTCTTCAGATCCTTTTCGAGGTTGGTCGTGTCCAACACGAGCCGGCTGTCGTTTTTCTTTTTGTCGCCGAGCAGGGTGTAGCTTTCGAAGAGCGAACGAATCGTCAGCTTAGCGGTCGGCTCCGTGGTCTTGAGCACGCCGCGCAGGCGGTCGCCTTCACGGGCGAGTTCGATTTCGCTTTCGACGGCCTCGCGCTCGAGGGCGAGCGCCCGCAGCTCTTCGTTTCGCGTGAAGAGATTCTCTTCGAGCTCCGCCATCCGCGCGGCATTGGGCTTGGGATCGCGGCGGGCGGTTTCGAGCTGCACGCCGGTGGCGTCGCGATCCGCCGAGGCCTTTAGCCGGCGCGTGCCCAGCAGCAGCAGCTGGGCGTTGCCTTCGTCGGCCGTGCGGATGACGGCGCGCAGTTTTTCGCGCAGAGTGTCGAGCGGGCTGGCGTTGACGCCCTCGGTGAGCTCGCGCTGCCGGGTGTCGATTGCCTGGCGCTCCTCGATGATGCCGAGCTCCTTCTTCAGACTCTGTTGGCGTGCGTCGAACGCCCGTTTTTCGTTGTCGGTTTTCGCATTTTGGCGCGCCGAGTCGATGGCGGTGATTTCAGCCTTGAGCCGGGTCACGCGCTCGTCGTCGCGGGCCGCCGCGGTGACGTGAGCAACCCCCGTGAGCGCGAGCAGCAGGCCGAGCGTGGCCCGTAGCGGGCGCTTCCAAAGAAGGGGGCGGGAGCTTTGCACGGGAACGCAGGCTCGTAAGAACAGGCCTAGCCGACAAGCGCAAAGCCACCATCCGCGCAACCAGGGCACGCAGGGCTAAGAGCCTATCCGAATAACCGCGGTGCAAGGTAGGGCGAACCGTCCCCGGTGGGCCGGTGTGCGACGGCGGCTCACCGGGCCGCTACGCCCTACCTACGTTGGCTTTTCTGCCCGGTGGGGTTGTTCGGATAGGTTCTAAGGTCCGGCGTCGGGAAACAGCTCGGTCAGAATGTGCCGCAGCTTGGAAGGAAAAATCGGCTTGTAGAGCAGGTGGTCGACGTGGAGCGCGTGATAGGCGGCGGCGACTTCCTCGCTGAGTTCGGAGCAGAACACGATGATCCTGCCCGGGAAATCGCGCGCCCGCAGCCGCGTCACGAGTTCCAGCCCATCCATCCGCGGCATGCAGTGATCGGTGATCACCAGATCGTAGGTCGGACCGGCAACGATTTTTTCCAAGGCGACATCGCCGTCGTCGACGCAGTCGATGTGATGACCGGCACGTTCAAACGACATGCGGACGACTTCGCGCAGCTCGCGCACATCGTCCGCGTAGAGGATGTGCAGGGTTCGCCGGGGCGCAGCGTGGGCGACAGAATGGGAAGGGAGGGAGGGCACGGGAACGGCTGGCGCCAAGGGATCGAGGCAAGACAGACCTGCGCGCGCGAGTCCGGTTCGTCGGGGCGCGGTGAAAGATCTGTTTAACCATGGTCGTCGTGCCGGCGTGGGGCAGAATCGCGTGGGATTCCCTCCGGGTTTGGCTGCCCTCGGGCGGTTGGGGCCCACGGGCCCGACCGTGGCGATCGGGGCGCAGGCAGGCGTTAGACTCGCTCGGCCCAGCGACCCAGGGCGCAACCGTGCTCAGTTGAGCCCGCGGCGTTTCAGCAGCGGCTCCACGTCGTGCGTGCCGCCGGCGAAATCGCTGAAGAGTTTCAGCGCGTCGTCGCTGCCGCCGCGCGAGAGCAGCCTGGTGCGGAAACGGTCGCCGTTGGCCCGCGTGAGACCGCCGTGCTGCTTGATCCAGTCGACGGTGCAGGCGTCGAGCACCTCGCTCCAGATGTAGGAATAGTAACCGGCCGAGTAGCCGCCCGCGAACGTGTGCGAAAAATACGTCGTGCGGTAGCGTGGCGGCACGAGCGCGAAATCGACACCGTATTTTTTCAGCGCTGCGGCCTCGAAACCCAGCACGCCTTCGGGGCCGGGCACTTCCGCCGCGCCGATTTGGTGCCAGGCCTGATCGAGCAGCGCGGCGGCGAGATATTCGGTGGTCTTGAAGCCTTGGTTGAATTTTGCGGCGGCGGTCACTTTTGCGAGTAGCTCGGCGGGGAGCGGCGCACCGGTCTGGTGGTGCTTCGCGTAATTTTTCAGGATGTCGGGCCACGTCATCCACATTTCATTTACCTGCGAGGGATACTCCACGAAGTCGCGCGGCACGGCCGTGCCGGCGAAGCGCGGGTATTTTACGGCAGAGAACATCCCGTGCAGCGCGTGGCCGAACTCGTGGAAGGCCGTGTGGACTTCGTCGTAAGTCATCAGCGTCGGCTGACCGGCAGGCGGCTTGGGGATGTTGAGATGATTGGCGATGACCGGCCGCGCGCCGAGGAGCGTGCTCTGCGAAACATAGGCGTTCATCCACGCGCCGCCGTTCTTGGTCGGCCGCGCATAGCTATCGAGCAGGAAGATCGCGAGCGGCGTGCCGTCGGCGTCGGACACGTCGAACGTGCGCACGCTCGGTTCATACACGGGTAGATCGCGCCGCTCCTTGAAGGTGATGCCGTAGAGACGAGTCGCGGCATAGAAGACCCCATCGATCCAGACGCGGTCGTGCTCGAAGTAGGGGCGAAGTTGCTCGTCGTCGAAGGCGTAGCGCGCCTGCCGCACTTTTTCTGAATAGAAATCCCAATCACTGGCCGCGAGGGTGAGCCCGCTTTTTTCACCCGACTCAGCGTCGGCGATTTTTTGCATATCGACCGCTTCGCGCCGAGCGTTGGCCACCGCGGGCGGGGCGAGCTGCGCGAGGAATTGGTTCAGCACGGCGACGCTGCCGACGGTTTGCTCCTCAAGTTGCAGCGCCGCGTGATGGGGAAACCCGAGCAGCGCGGCATGCTCGGCGCGCTTTTTCGCGATGGCGGAAACAACCGCCCGATTGTCGAATTCGCCGCCGCGACTGCCCCGCGAGAGTGAGGCCGCCATCACCCGCTCGCGCACGCCGCGATTCTGCAAGCTCGCGAGCGCCGGCTGGCCGGTGGTGTTTTGGAGGCTGAGGAGAAACTTGCCCTCGTGGCCTGCCGCTTTTGCCGCGGCCGCAGCGGCGGAAATCGCCGTGGCATCGAGGCCGACGAGTTCCTCGCGTGTCGCGACGAGGACGCTGGCGGCGTCGCGCTCCTTCAGGACGTTTTGGGTAAACGTCGTCTGTAGCGTGGCGAGTTCGGCATTGAGCGCGCGGAGCTTGGTCTTTTCCGCGTCGGCGAGCTTGGCGCCGCCGCGGACGAAGTCCTGGTAGGTGCGCCAGAGGAGCCGATCGGATTCCGCGTCGAGCCCGAGTGAGGCGCGCCGTTCGTAGAGGGCTGCGATGCGCGCGAAGAGCGTGGGGTTGAGCCGGACGGCGTCGTTGTGCGCGGCGAGTTTTGGCGCCAGCTCCCGCTGGATTTTCTGCCGCTCCGGGTTGGTGAGGGTGCCGTTGAGATTGGAAAAAAATGCGCCGACACGGGCCAGCAGCCGGCCCGAGCGCTGGAGGGCAACGAGGGTGTTTTCAAAGGTTGGTGCCGCGGCGTTATCCGCGATGGCTGCGACTTCGCGGAGATGTTCCGCCATGCCTTGGGCATACGCGGGCGCGAAGTGCGCGTCCTGCACGAGGTCGAAGCGTGGATAGTTGAACGGCAACGTGCTCTCGGTGAGCAGGGGATTGTTGGATTCTGCAGCAGGCATGGATAGAGTCGTGGCGGAAAGAAATCCGACCAACGTGAGGCAACGCAGGGTAGGGGTCATTTGCGCACGATGCGCGCGCTGACGGTGCGGTCAATGCGGCGGCGGGTTTCCTCCTGGGCAGCGCGGAGGCCAACTTCCCTGAGAAAAATTAGCGCCCTTCCGGTGGTAGCGTGCGTAGGGTGCGGGCGAAGGCGGTGTGCGCGGCCACGGCCACCGGCCGATGCTTCACCGTCGTGCTGGCCGGATCGGCGCCGAGCCAGTTGTTGCCCTGCCAATTTTTCGCCGGGCGAATCGGGCGCGCGGTGAAGCCGCCACCGCAGTTCGGGCACACGTTGAAGAGCACGCGCTCCACGCAGTCCGCGCAAAACGTGCATTCGTAGGAACAGATGCGCGCCTCGGGCGCGGCGGGCGGCAGGGGCTGGTTGCAGTTTTCGCAGGTGGGGCGGAGTTCGAGCATCGGGGGAAAATCGGCGCGCCCTCCGCCAACGCGAGGGAGAATGCGCACGCATGAAGACCGAGCGGCGGGGGGGGCCGCGCCCCCCCCCGAGGAGAGGACAACCCAAACCCAGGCCCCCGCCGCCCCCCCGCCCCCCACCACCACGCCCCCACCAACCCCCCCCCCCCCCCCCACCCCCCC
>JANNEY010000491.1:0-12804 GCA_031379235.1 Opitutaceae bacterium
GTCCGCCTGCGGCCGCTCCCACGCCGCTTCGATTTCCTTCACCAGTTCTTCTCCGAGCGGCGGTAATTGGCGGGCCATCCTCAATCCTTGCACGCTTTCAGCCTCCTTGGGAAGCGTAAAAGCTAGCGGCTATTGGTATTAGCCGGACTCATGCAGTTGAAGGTTGAAAGGTGAAAGTTGAAAGACCCGGAGGCAGACTCAACCACCGTCGAATGGGCTCGAATTCAATTACGCACCAATCGGTGGAAACCTGCCCGCACACTAGGACCGTTGGCTACCGCTGGTGGATTGGGCGCTTTCAACCTTCAACTTTCACCTTTCAACTGAATTGTTCCGGCTTAGGGGAGGTCGTAAACTTCGAGCAGCGTGGCACCGGGAGCGGCGTTGCCGCTTTTTACCTGCACCGTGTAAGAACCGGGGGCCAGCGAAAGCACGACGGCGGCATCACAACTCTCCTCATCGACCAAGCGAAACGCTCCGGCGCGATCGAAGGCGTCATTCATGGTATCTCCGTTGGCGCGAGTCGGCCCAGTCCAGCCCGAGTTACTCGCGATCAGGCGATCGCCTTGATAAACGGAAAGCACGGGACGAGCGAGCGAGTCGCTAACACCAAACGCCGAAAGCGTAGGGCCAATCGCTCGCACCAGCACACTGCGATTTTTGATCCCCGAAATCACGAAACCGCTCACCAGCGCATCTTCACCAGAGACGACACGAGCCAGGGTCGAGATATTGACGAGCGCATTGCTCTTCGCCGCCCCCGCCGAGCCGCTGAAGATCTGCGTGAGCTTACGGCCCTCGCCGACCTTCATGCCCAGGAAACGACACGCCACGCTCTCACCGCCGTTGTCGTAAACTTCAAGGATGCCATACTGCTGGCTGCCCTGGAAAACGCCGCCGCTGTAGGGGCCACCCTTGACGGAGCCGTTGCTGGTGAGCGCAGCGGCGTGGAGAACGGTGACGGGGGCGCCACCACCGGTGGCGTAGTCGGAATTGGTGCCGTCGTCGTAGGCGAGGCCGTGCATGTCGCCGACCATCAGGACGAGGTTGTTGATGCGGTTGTCGCGGAAAAAATTCGCGAGTTCAGTGCGCTCGGTGGCATAGCCGCCCCACGTGTCATCACCCAATTTGGCCGGCGCGATCCACGGCATGGTGGAAACCCACACGACGAGAGGAAAGCCGCTGTCACGCGCATTGATCAGCTCCTGTTTGAACCACGCCTTTTGCGCTGCGCCCATTCGGCTCTTGGTCGCGGACTCTTTTTGTGAAGCCGGCATGGAAGCGCTGCGCAGGTCGGTCATAATGAACCGCACACGACCAACGGTGAACGATTGAGCCATCGTGCCGCCGGCACCGGGCAAGGGATAGTGCGGAACCCGTTCTTTGTAGGTGGCTCGCGCCGCATCACGGCCAATCGCCGTGGCATCTGAGTCGTTGCCGCAGAAATCGTGATCATCCCACATGTAGGCGAGCGGAACACTGCGGTAAAGGGGCCCTTGGGCATAATGGCCTAGGACGTTGTCGTAGTTCGCGCGGTAGTCCTCAGGGTTGATGCTGTTCGTATCGCTGTAGTGAAGGTCCCCGGTATTGACGAACAGCAACGGCTTTTCCTTCGCGATCGCGTCATAGGCACTCTGGTCGGCTGCACGAAAATCCCCGCACGCACCGAACGCGATTCGGAACGAGGCGCGCCCCGCCGGAAATGTGCGGAACTGACCACGGGCAACCGCTTCGGGCCGAAGCGTTCCAGCAACCTCGATTCCATAAAAATAATCGGTATCGGGTTGGAGCCCCTGAATAGTGAGCTTCACCGCGTTACCGGCATTCGCCGACGACGTTGCAACGGCAGAAAAAAGCGGTGCAACCGTCAGCGCCTCGCTCTGGCTGATTTGCAGCCGCACTTTCAAACCAGAGGAATTGAGCCGCACCGCGACTGTCGCGCTCGTGGAGCTCACGTTCCCCGACCATACGCCGCCGACTACCGGTGAAAGCGACTGCCCCAAAAGCGCCGAACAAACGGCAAGGAAGACGAAAACTAAGTTCGCGAGCTTCATCAGGGGTATAGGCCCTACTCTCTTTCGACCGGCAATTTCAGCAAGTGAATATTTTGATAAACTCCCACGCCCGCTACGTAGCAAATCGGCCTTTTTCCCGCGATAAACGGGCGCAACTACGCACGGTGAAATCCCCTAACCAGCACTCTAGTCATCCTTTCTCAAGATTTTGCAGCAAGATGAGTTTAACCAGCGGGTCACTTCGGTCGTCATAGGTTTGCCAACGCCGCCATGAATCGCCTGCTCAATATTTTTCTACCCGTCGTTATCGCCTTGGGAGCGATGGATGAGCCACTGCTGTCCGCCCCCGTTATCAGCGAATTCATGGCGTCGAACACTGCGGTCCTAGCGGATGACAATGGCGCGTTCTCCGACTGGATTGAAATTCACAATCCCGACGGCACCGCCATCGATCTAAACGGATGGTATTTGACCGATACAGCTACGAACAAAGCGAAATGGAAGTTCCCTGCGGTCGTCCTTCCGGCTGGCAGCTATCTCGTCGTTTTTGCCTCCAACAAGGACCGCCGTGATCCGGCGCGTCCGCTCCACACTAATTTTTCGCTTAGCTCCCAAGGCGAATACCTCGGGCTCGTGATGCCGGACCAATCCACCGTCACTTCGGAATACGCCCCCGTTTTTCCCGCGCAAGAGCCAGATTCTTCTTATGGACTAATTCCGGGGCTCAACGGAGCACTGCCGACCCAGGGCTTCCTCAACAAGCCTACCCCGGGCGCGGCAAACTCAAAGGCTGCTGCCGCCGGGCTGCCACAGACCGTGGCGTTTTCCCGAGCTGCCGGCGTGTTCAACAGCACCTTCAAGCTTCAGCTCAATGGTGCCGGCGCAGACCAGCGAATTCGTTACGTCGTGACTCCCGCGGCAGCCGGCAGCACCGCCGCGGCACCCACGGCGACTTCTCCGGAATACACCGGGCCGATCACAATCAGTTCTTCCGCGATCGTCCAAGCTGCGGTCTTTTCTGCGAGCGATTCAGTCCGGGGCGCAACCACGACCACCTACTATGCTAAAATGGATGCGACCATCGGAAGTTTCGCCAGCAAACTCCCGGTCCTCGTGATCGACACGTTCGGCTCAGGTCCGCTGACCAAGGGTGCCGCGGAACAAAAATCGTGGCTGTATTCGTTCTCGCCGACCACCTCCAGTGCGTCGCTCCTGAATTCGACTCCCGAAACGACCAGCGCCCTCGGCACGTCTGTTCGCGGTTCGTCATCCGCCACGTTTCCGAAGAACAGCTACAATCTCGAATTCACCGACGGCAACGGAGACAATCGAGAGCAAGCGCTCTCGGATCTGCCGGCCTTCGAACGCTGGGCGCTTGTCGGCGCTTGGAAATACGATCACACGCATATCAATAATGCAGTGGTTTATGCGCTCTCGAACCAGATCGGGCGCTGGGCGCCACGCGTTCGATTTGCCGAGGTTTTCCTCAATTCCAACGGCAACGACGTCGATGCCGCCGACTACCACGGCGTTTACGCGATCACGGACCGCATTGAGGTCAACAACGACCGCGTCGATCTCAAGTCTCTCGATCCGGGTGATCTTGGCGCGTCGGAAATCACGGGCGGCTATATTCTGAAGATCGACGCCAAAGACCCAGATGAAATCGGCTGGCAGACGCGCCATGGGATTCCCGAGGGCGGTTCATCGGTTATCCTCGTATCACCTAAAGCCGACGAAGTGGCTCCTGCTCAGGTCGACTATATCCGCAACTACGTTGAGCGGATGGAAACCGCGCTCTATTCCGACCGCACCACCGGCTGGGCCCAGCGCACCTACCTCGACTACATCGATCGGGCATCTTGGATCGATCACCACATCCTCAACACCTTTGCCTCGAATCCGGATGCCTTCCTGCGCAGCGCGTATTTTACCAAGAATCGCAATGGCAAGCTGGCCGCCGGCCCCGTCTGGGACTTTGACCGCGCTCTCGGCTCCTACTGGGACGAACGCTCGTTTCGTTGGGACATTTGGTCAGGAATCGGTGGCACTGACTTCTGGCGCACCGGCTGGTGGGGCGTCATCGCCACCGACCCCGAGTTCATGCAGGAGTGGGTTGATCGTTGGCAGGCACTGCGTCGCGGCGGCCTTTCGAATTCCAACCTGATGACCCTGGTGGCCTCACTCGGCGGCCAAATCGGACCCGAAGCTGCCGCGCGCGACGCCGCGCGCTGGCCCGACAATCAAAGTCCCTATGGCAGCTACCCGGCGCAAATCGATCGGCTGAAGGGCTGGGTCACACTACGCGCCCAATGGATCGACGATCAATTTCTCCGGGCCCCAACGACGGCCGTGGCGAATGGTTTCATCACGTTCACGGCCCCAAGCGGTGCCAAACTGGCCTATACCCTCGACGGTTCCGATCCCCGCGCGCTCGGCGGTGAAGTCGCACCCAACGCCATCGTCGCCGCTTCACCCGTTTCACTCCCGGCCGGAGCCAACATTCACATCCGGAGTTACCGCGCGGAACTGCGCGGCACGTTCCCCGGCAGCCCGTGGAGTTCGGCCGCAGGTGGTGAAGCGACCTCGCCTCTTTCACCTCAATCCCGCATCGTCAACCTATCGAGCCGCGCCGTCATTGGCAGCGGCGAAAACGCCCTCTTTGCCGGCGTAGTCATCGCCGACACCGAGTCAAAACGCTATCTCGCTCGCGCCATCGGGCCGGGCTTGGGCGCTTTTGGTGCGACCGGTATCGTCCCCGATCCTCAGCTCAAGATATTATCGGGCGGCGGCACTGAGCTCTTCCGCAACACCGGCTGGGAATCCGGGGCCGACGCGTCGCGCATGGCCGGCTACAACCGATCCGTCGGTGCGTTCCCACTCGTCGCGGGAGTCAAGGACTCTGCTCTCGCCAGCGCCCTGCCTTCAGGGTCCTACAATCTGCAAATCACGACCCCGTCGAACCAGCCCGGCATCGGGCTCGCCGAACTCTACGAACTCGACGCCAACGGTCGCACCGTGAATCTCTCCACGCGCGCTCGTGTGCGCACCGGTGACGGCGCATTGATCGGCGGCTTTGTCGTGCAGGGCACCGCCTACAAGCGCATCCTAATCCGGGCAGTCGGGCCGACCTTGGCGGCGTTCGGTCTCACCGATGCCCTCCGCGATCCCGTGCTCGCCATCTATTCCGGCCAAACCATCGTCGCGACCAACGACCGTTGGGAACTCGCCGACAATCCCACGGCCATCGCGACCGCGGGAGCCAATGCGGGCGCATTCGCCTTGGCGGCGAAGAGTGAGGACGCCGCCGTCCTCATCACGCTCCCGCCTGGAGCGTATACGGTCGAGGTAAAGGGCAAAGCTGGGAGCGAGGGCATTGCCCTCCTGGAAATCTACGAGGTTCCCTGAACCTCGCCTTGGGTGGTTTCTAAAAACACAAGAGCCGCCCCCATGAAGGAGCGGCTCGTGTGACCTAACACCAAGCAAACCGTATTGAACCACTAACTGCCACTGTCCCTACGAACAGTGCTGACTGCGCGGGGATAGACGGCGCTGTTTTCGAAACGCTCAAAAAAATCTGGGATTTTTTGGTTATCCCCAAACAATTCCCATCGCCGCTAGTGCTTTGTGAATTTGTTTGCTTGGACAGTGCCGCCTGCGCGCGCGCATGAGAGATTGGTCCACCCACCACATGACCGTCTCCCTCCCTCGCCCTCATCTCTTCGGTTTGCTCGCCGGCCTCTTTCTGGCCGCTGGCATCGCCTTCGCCGCTCTCGTCGGCGCCAACACCTGGACCCGAATCGCCGAGTCCCAAGTCGTCAACGTCACCGGCTCCGCGCGCAAAAACGTGCTCTCCGATCTCGTCGTTTGGCGCGGTCGCTTCGCGGCCGAAGATGCCTCGCTGCTCGGTGCCAACGAGCGGCTCAAGTCCGACTTGGCCAAGGTTGAGGCGTTCTTTCGCCTGAAGGGAATCGAAACCTACACGCTTGCCCCCGTGCAGATTCGCGAGGTCACAAATCGCGTCAAAGACGACGATGGCGAGACCGTCAGTCGGCGCGTCGGCTATCATCTCACCCAATCCGTGATCGTGCGCTCGACCGATATCGAAGCCGGCTCGCGCCTCGGCCGCGAATGCGCCCAACTCCTCAACGAAGGGGTGGCGCTCGTGCAGGATGGCATCGACTTCCTCTACACGAAGGCCGGCGAGGCCAAGGTCGAGATGATGGCCGAAGCCACCAAGGACGCCCGGGCCCGCGCCGAGCAAATCGGCATCCAAGGGGGTCGCCGCATCCGGCAACTCCGCGCCGCCCGCATGGGTGTGATTCAGATCAACCCGATGTATTCCTCTGAAACCAGCTGGGAGGGAAACAACGACCGCAGCTCTCTGGAGAAGACCATCACCGCCACGATCAGCGCGACGTTCGATCTCAACTAAGGATCGCGGCCGCGCCAGCGACCATCAGCTCAACATCATCGATTCCACTCCGCTCGGCGGCAACGCCTGCCCGTCCGTGGTCGCGAGCGGCGCTTGCTTCAGCGGATAGGTGAAGCGTGTCCCCTCGTAATTGCGGAAGACAATTTCGTCGTCCGTGATTTTTTCCACGTAGTCGGGATTCATCGGCACCTTGCCGCCGCCACCCGGCGCGTCGATGACGTATTGCGGCACCGCGTAGCCCGTCGTATGGCCACGCAGCCCGCGGATGATTTCGAGCCCCTTGCGCACATCGACTTTGAAATGCGCCCCGCCCGTAATCAGATCCATCTGGTAAAGATAGTAGGGCCGCACGCGCATCCGCAGCAGCCGGTGCACGAGCGCCTTCATCACGTCCACGTCGTCGTTCACGCCGGCGAGCAGCACGCTCTGGTTACCCAGGGGCACGCCAACAAACGAAAGCCGCTCGCACGCTGCCTTCAACTCCGCCGTCGCTTCCTTGGGATGATTCACATGGATGCTCATCCAGATCGGGCCGTATTTTTTGAAAATCTCGCACAGTTCCGGCGTGATCCGTTGCGGCAGAAAAACCGGAATGCGCGAACCGATGCGGATAAACTCCACGTGCTTGATCGCCCGCAGCCGCGAGATCAGGTGCTCGAGCTTCTTGTCCGAAAGCAGCAACGGATCGCCGCCGGAGAGCAGCACATCGCGCACCTCCGGGTGCGCCTCGATGTAGCGCAGCCCCTGCTCGTATTCGGGATGGAAATTGTAGTCCTGCGCGTTCGAAACCAGCCGGCTCCGCGTGCAGTAGCGGCAATAAGCCGCACACCGATCCGTCACGAGAAACAGCACGCGATCCGGGTAGCGATGCACCAGCCCCGGCACCGGCGAGTGCCCGTCTTCGTCGAGCGAATCGAGCTGCTCGCCCTCGCTCACGACAAGTTCGCCCGACCGCGGGATCACCTGTTTCCGCAGCGGACAGTTCGGATCGTTACGGTCGATCAGGTTGAAAAAATACGGCGTGATCGCGAGGGCGAGCTTCTGGTTGGCGTGCGCGCAGCCGGCCTTTTCGTCGGCGGTGAGCGTCATGAATTTCTCCAGCTGCTCCACCGTCGTGATCCGGTTCTTGAGCTGCCACGTCCAATCACGCCAGTCGCTTTCAGGGATGTGTTGCCAAAGCCCCTGGCCTTCGAACCAAGTGGCGCGATCTTCGGTGTAAGGCATCGTAGTGGAGGCGCGGACAATTAGGGCGCTAACCACCGGTGTCAAATGGCGGGCGCAAAAACCCCGCGCAGGTTCACACATAACCCTACGGCCTACTGCTGCGAACAAACCACGGGCTGGAAATTTACGGGCCTAGCTTGCACCCCCCGCACGGGGCCGGGCCAAATTTACAGCGTGAGCTAAGTCCGATCCTGCTCCCGTTCGGTTCCACGCTCCCGGACGGAAGATGGGGCGGAGGCAATTGAGGCGTCCACACGCGGCCCAGCAAAATCGAGCGCGACGTAGCGAGCCTTAACCACCGTTTCCCCTTCCAAGGCGCGCGCCAGTGCAAGCGGATCAGATCCGTGCTGCTTCGCGACCAGCAGCCGGGCCTGCGGGCGGCCCGGATCGAAGAGCTCCCAGTTTTCGTCGCGGCCGAATACGAGCACCGTGTGGCCGTGCAACCCGGACGGGGTCTCATCGTAGTAAGAAAGGAGCTGCGGTCGCTCGAGCGTTTCCCCGCGCGCAAGACGCAGCCGCAGTTCGGCGATGCTCTCAATGAAGCACCCATTGCTCAATGCGCCCCGCTGCACCCCCGACACCGGGGACTTCGGCCGCACGATCGACCAGCGCGTGAAGCCCGGCTCGATGTCGCGCAGCAGCGGCCCCATATCCGCCTTCTCCTCCGCGAGCCGGCCTTGGTTCAGTGATAAACTCTGCGTGCCGTCCACGGCCGTGTAGAACCAGAGGATGCCCGCCAGCTCGAAAACGAGCGCGTGGAGGCAGCGGGGATAGCGGCTCGCGCGCCCGCTGTTTTCGATTTTCAAGATTCGTGACCAAACCTCCGGCCCGAGCAAAGCCTGCGCCCGGCTGGCTTGCTCCAGCGAAGGCTCGGCGCGCAACGCCAGCGCGAGCAGGAACAGGATCACGAGCGAGACATGACGCACGAGCTTCGGCACGCTAACATAAGCGCCGCCGAGGCCCGACAGTTTCAGCAATGCGACGAACGGGCGGAAAATCGCGGCAGGAAAATCGCCGCGTGCGACCGGTGAAGAGGTCAGGCCGCAGTCAGAGGCAGGGCGGGTCTGGGCCCCGCCCTACGTCGGCAAGTGTTTTCAAATTCTGTCATTGCGAGAAGCCGCGCCCTGCGCGGCGACGAAACAATCCAGCTGGATCGCCACGGCGCGCTGCGCGCACCTCGCGATGACAGTCATTTTGAAAACACGCCTTTGCCAGCGCCCCGGACGAAGGGCTCGCTCTCGGCGCTACAACGCCTGCTTCAGAATCGCCGCGATCCGCTCGTGATAACCGCGGCTGAGCTTCAGCTTCGTGCCGTCGTGCAACACCACGACATACTCGCCGGCAAACGACGGGCTCAGTTTCCTCAGTCGATCGATGTTCACGATCGTCGAACGGTGGATGCGGATGAAGCGCTTCGGATCGAGTCGCGCTTCGAGCCGCGCCATCGTCTCGCGCATGAGGTGCGCGCGACCGGCGACGTGGAATTTCATGTAGTCGCCCTCCGCCTCGATCCAGTCGATCTCTTCCGCCTTGAGGAAAAAAATCTCGCCGGAAGATTTGAGCAAAATGCGCTCGCCGGGTTTTTCCGGAGCCGGCTCGGTCCTGCCGCCACCGCGCTGCAGAAAATCAAGCAGCTGCGTGAGGCGGGAACCGACGTGGTCAGCTTGCCGGCGTCGCGCCTGCACCTTCGCGCGCTGGAGGGCGGCGGCAAACCGCGCGTCGTCGTAGGGCTTGAGCAGGTAGTCAACCGCGTTGACCTCAAACGCCCGCAGCGCGTGTTCGTCATAGGCCGTGACAAAGACCACCACGGGCAGCGCTTCCGGTGGCAGTTGCGCGAGCACTTCAAATCCATCCGCCCCCGGCATCTGCACATCGAGGAAAACCAGATCCGGCTTGGTCGCGCGAATCAGCGCCACCGCCTCGGGCCCATGGGTCGCCTCCCCGGCGATTGCCACCTCGCCATCGCGCTCCAGCAGCAGCCGCACGCCGCGCCGCGCCGCCGGCTCGTCGTCGGCGATGACTGCACGCAGCAACGCCGGGGCGGTTCCCGGGGGCACGGAGGAAGGGGTGATTTTCATGTGCGGCACGGAAGGACAATTTGAACGGAGACGCCGCGGCCCGGCACGCTGTTGATGGTCAGCTGGCCCTCGATGCCGTAGATTTTTGCGAGCCGCTCGCGTGTGTTCGCCAAGCCCACGCCCTCTCGCGCGGACTTCACGGTCGTGGGTAGACCGGCCCCGTCGTCCCGCACTTCGAGGTGCAAACGCCCGCCGTCGACACGGCCGATCACATCCACGCGACCCGCGCCCGATTTGGGTGCCACCCCATGGAGAATCGCGTTCTCCACCAGCGGTTGCAGCAGCAGATTCGGGATGCGCGCCTCCAGTGCGGCGGGCTCGATCGCGATGGCCACTTCGAGGCGGTCGGAAAAGCGCGCCTTCTGGATATCAACGTAGCGGCTGAGGAAATCGATTTCTTCCCGCAGCGTGACTTCTTGCAGGCGGGTGTTGTCGAGCGTCATGCGTAGCAGAGAACTCAGCCGCGCGATCAAGGTTACGGCCTCGTCGTTCTTATTTTCCCGAATCAGCACCGAAATCGTGTTGAGCGTGTTGAAAAGAAAGTGCGGCCGGAGCTGCTCGCGCAAGGCCTTCAACTCCGTCTCGACCAACCGGGCCTCCAGTTGCGCCGCCTTCACCGCCTGATCTTTGTAGCGATGGTAGATCTCGAGATTGTAGCCGACGGCGATCACCGCCCAGTAGTAGGCCATGTCGATAATGTTTCGCCCGTAGAAGCCACTGAGCGCGATCTCCCAAAAATTATCGGCTTCCTCGTCCCAGAGTTTGCGGAAGACGAAAATACGCCCGAGATAATAGGCCGCCATCACGACGAAGCTCATCGTGAGATGGAAGCCCACCCCGCCCCACCCGCGGCCGCGACTCAGCGGGATCGCCTTGCGCATCCGCAGGATCAGGGGCGCGAGCAAGGCCCAAAGCAAAGTCCGCCCAAACTGGCCCACCGCCACCTCGTGGAAACTGACCGCCATCGTTTGCCCATTGGCATCGGCATGCAGCATCGGCCCGCCCGCCCGCAGGTTGAAATAAAGCTCCAGCGTCAGCACCAAGCCGAGAAACGCCCAGCCCGTCACAAACACGGCGAATCGAATCCAGCGGTGATGCATGGCAGCCGGGTTCATCCTTTCCTCGGCGGCACGACTCAAGCGGGAAACATCCGCGCTGCGACGAAGCGACCCTATTTCGCGACGAATGACATTTGCACGCGACGAAGCCTGCGCCGAATGAAGGCCTACCCCGTAAATCGCCGCCCATCGATCGCCGGGTCGAACGGCACGCCTTCCGTGAGATGATTCACCCACTGCCGCGCGAGCCACGGCGCCCAGAGCACGCCTTTCGCGCCGAGGCCATTGATCAACCCGAGGTGAAAATTGCCCGGATGCCGACCGGCCACGGGTCTCTTATCCGGCAAGACGACGCGGATGCCGGCGCGTTGATCGGTCACCATAAACTCCCGGTCAGCGCCGAACAGTTCCACCGCCGCGGCCGTCAAAGTCCGCCGGGCCGCCGCCGTCACTCGCGGATCGGTGACGCCGGGCTCATGCGTCGCACCGATCCACGCCGCCCCCGCCGCCACCGGCAACGCCCACTGGCGCCGGTTCAAAATCACCTCCGGGGCGAGCCCTGCGACGGCCACCGCGAGCAATTCGCCCTTGGAAAATTCCCACGGCACAAAGCGAAACGCCTCCGATCGCGCGGCCGCGAGCCCGGTGCAATCCACGACGAGATCGCACGGAGGAAATTCCGCGCCGAGGTCCACCGCTCGCTCCCCCAACCGGCCGGCTACGAGCCAGCGCGCCCGCGACGCCGCCAGCAAACGACCGACATCCACCTGCGCCGCGCCGCCAATCCAGCAGCCTTGCTCGTCGTAATCCGAGACAAACGGCGCCAGTTCGCCGCGGGCAAACTTCCCGGAGAAAATCTCCCGTTCGCGCGCATCGGCAAAGATCCTCCGCACCCGCATTTCCCGCCACAGCGGCACGCCCAGCACGGTTTCGATCGCCGTGTAGGCTGCGCGCGCGATCGGCAACAGGGTTTCGATCTGCCAACCCTTGACCAACCGACGACCGGTGATCGGATTAATCATGCCGGCCGCCGCCGCACTCGTGGCGCTCGCATGCCCCGCATCGGCAATTTTAAACGGAATCCCGGCGCGCTCGAATTGCCACGCGAGCAGCGTCCCGGCCAGCCCCTGGCCCACGATCAAAATGTCGGGATGCATGACGGCCGCAGCCGGCGGCGACGCTCAGGGCGTCGACCGCAGCGCTGGCAGGCTCGCCGCGGCGGTCGCCTGCCCATGGCGCTTGTTTTTCTCGTCGGGCGTGCGCAACCGAATCTTTTCGGACAGCGCAGGAAATTCCTCGCTCAGCACCGTGGCCGCCCGCGCCAAAATGATTTCTCCGCCCTCACCCGAAGTCACGCGCCCGAGCACCAAGATGTTCTTCAATTCGTAGATCTCCGCGTAGTGCGCGATCGCATAGCCGAAGCACACGCCGATCGATTCGTAGATTTTGCGGGCGCGCGCATCGCCGGCATGCATCGCCGCCTGCACGGCGATCAGTTGCTCCGGCAGCGGCAGCGTCGCCGGAAAATTGAAGCCCGCGCGCGCCGCGAGCCGCCCCACGCCTTGCTGCGAAAAATATTGCGCGCCGCACCCGCGGTCGCCCGACCACTCGTCGCGCGGCGCATCCGCGCGATAATCGACCGGGGCAAACGCCAGCTCGTTCAGCCACGAGGTGATGCCACCGGCCGGCGTCACGTAGCCGCCTGCCTGGCTCGTGCCCATCGCCACGCCGAGCACGGCGTTGTCGTTCATCTCCATCGAACCCGCGAGCGCGGTGACCTCGCCGTCGTTCACCACCTCGAAAGGCACGCCGTCCCAGCGCTCCTGAAGAGTGAAAAACATCCGTCGGATGTGCGACTCGAAGAGGCCCGCCGGCACGCCGCGAAACAGCGAGGCTGCGCGCACCTCGTTGTTCACATACACGCCCGCCGCGCTGCCGCCGATGGCGTCGACGCGCGGCAGATGGGCGGCCGCCCGCTTGAGCGAGTCATGCAC
>JANNEY010000524.1:0-9148 GCA_031379235.1 Opitutaceae bacterium
TGAAAAACTGCTGTTCGAGATTGCGGGCGCGAATCGGAATTCCGCCCGGGGCTTTCACGAAGTCCGGCAACCGCAACCGCCGGACAACGCCGTCGCCATAATAGCGCGCTGGCATGGTCTTCCCTTCATCGGATCGCAGCAGGACGTATTCGTTTAGATAGAGCTGCTTGGCCTCGCCCGCATCGATCGCGAACGAACCTTCGGAACAAAACCGCTGCAGCTCGTAAATATTGATTCCGATTTCGCGGTAACTCGCCTCTTCATCGAGAGCCGGCACCTTGTCGTTGAGATAGTCCTCCGACTCGAGCCCGACCGCCCGCGCCTTGAGCTGCACATTGACATCCTTCGTCACCAATATGGTCGGCGGCGGAAAACGCTCCTGCACAAACAGCGCCGCGGCGATGATCGGGATGTCCTTCTTGGTGAGATCCGGCAGGATCGCCCGCAGCCGATCCATCGCGGGTGATCGGCGCGACTGATCGAGCAGATAGGGATTGATGATGATCGAGAGCGTGCCGCCGTTTTCGAGTTCGACGCCTTCGTGCATCGCGCGGGCGTCCGGCAGCAGCGTCTGCAGGATGCGGTGGACGCGGCGGGCGTTGCGGCCGCGCTCGGTGGACTGCTCGCCCTTGATCGCGTCGAGCTCCTCGAGGACCTCTACGGGAATGGCGAGGTTGTTGTCCTCGAATTTAAAAATCGATTGCGGATCATGAAGGAGAACATTCGTGTCGAGCACGAAGGTCTTCACTTTGGCCGATACCTTGATCCGCGAGATGGGGGCTGTCGCCCCGCGCAGGTTTTCCATCAGGGTGTGGATTATTTTCTAGGCCGATACGGTGCGAAGCTCACGGGCTTTGTCGATGCCAGAAGATCGATCGCTGGGAAATTAATCGGATCGTCACACAAAAAGATTAAGCGCTAATTTCTCTGCGCCGGACGGAACCTTCGAGCGGCCGCAAACACCCGGCGCAGAGGTGGTGGCTCCGTTTGATTTTTTGCTGTCATTGCGAGGAGCGCGCGACGAAGCAATCCATCTGAAACTCCAGCTGGATTGCCACGCCCGGCTACGCCGGACTCGCAATGACAATTCAAACTGAGCCACTACCGGCGGAGATTCTTGCTCGCGTGCCGGGGCGCGAGTCTATTCACCGCTCGCTGGTTCCGCGTCATGCACCTCGAAGAAATCAAGCAGGCCCTCCTCGCGTCCTACCGCAGCCACGGTGGCATCAACCACCTCGATGGCGTCAACCTGCCCTCGCAGGAGTCCGTGAACCAACTCGCGGCCGACTGCATGCACCTGCTGTTCCCCGGCTACTTCGAGGAGTCCGCGCTCACCGAGCGCGACCTGCCGAAGCTGGTCGACCGGTTGCTTACACAGATCGACAAACGCCTCGCCGCCGAAATCGAGAAGTGCCTGCGCTTCGCCAAGGTGGCCGATGCCGTGCGGCAGGCGCGCGAAACCACCACCGCTTTCCTCGCGCAGCTCCCGGAGCTGCGCAAACTCGTGAAGACCGACGTGGACGCCGCCTACAGCGGCGATCCCGCGGCACGCAGCGTCGAGGAAATCATCCTCGCCTACCCGTGCGTGCTCGTGATCTCGCTGCAACGCCTCGCGCACGTCCTCTACCACCTGCGCGTGCCGCTGCTGCCGCGCATGCTCACGGAGTTCGGCCACGAGCGCACGGGCTGCGACATCCACCCGGGCGCGCGGCTCGGCAGCCATTTTTTCATCGACCACCCCACCGGCGTCGTCGTTGGCGAAACCGCCACGGTGGGAGCACACGTCAAACTCTACGGCGGCGTGACGCTCGGGGCGAAATCCTTCGAGACCGATCCCGACGGCAATCTGGTCAAGGGCCTGAAGCGCCATCCCGATATCGGTGACCATGTGACGATCTACGCGCACGCGACGATCCTCGGCGGCGAAACCACGATCGGCGCAGGCTCCATCGTCGGGTCCAATGTGTGGCTGATGAAATCAATCCCGCCTGAGTCGGTGGCCTACTTCAAGGGCGACAGCGTGGTCGTGCGCCCACGCAAGAAGAACGACGCGCTCACCGGCCAAGGCAAAGGCAACGGCGACGCCAGCAGTGCGCCGGGGGAGTGGGAGATTTGATTTCGCGATCTAGAGAAGCATGAAATTCCTGCGCTGGATTGCTTGCGGGCCGCTCGCTATGATCGCATCGCTGCTTGTTTGGATGGCGGTGAAAAAGATTTCACCCTCCGCTTTTTTTGGCGGCAACCTGATTGAAAATATTCTCGGCCTGCTGCCTCTAATCTTAGCGGCAATCCTCCCGAACATAGCTTTTGCCCTGGCTGGCGTTTTTACGGCTCCAACTTCAGGCAAGGCAGTCGCATTCGTTTTCTTCGGCCTTACATTCTGCCTGTCGGCTGGCGGATTTGACATCATCGCAAGCAGTCAGGCCGGCGCCTCCGCATTCTGGGTGACTTCCACCATCAGCTGGTTTTTTGGCGCTGGCGTTGGTCTGTTGCTGTCTCTTCGTGTTCAAAGGAAGAGACGCACGGCAAACTGAATAAATCCGTTCCTCACGCCGCGTTCCGCGGCGCGTTGAGCCCGAGTGATTCCGAGACCGAGCTGCAAAGGCCGACGAACGTTTCCTCCGCGAGCGCGAGGCGGCGGCCCTTCAAGTGGGCGACGCCCCAGCTCCGGCACAGCTTGCGCGGGCCGAGCGGCAGCGACACGAGCGATCCGCTTTCCAATTCCTCGCGCGCAATCCACGGCGCGAGAATGCCGGCGCCGATGCCAATTTTCACCAGCTCCTTGATCGCCTCCATACTGCCGAGCTCGATGAAGTTGCTGAGCGCGATCTTATCCTCGCGGAAATATTCGTTCACGAGCCGGAAGGTGTGGCTCGTCTTATTATAGAGCACGAGCGTCTCGGCCTCGATCGCCTCGCGCGGCACCTGGCCGGCCTTGGCCCACGGATGCAGCGGCGCGACGACGAAGAAAAGCTCGTCCTGAAACAGCGGCACAAAGGTGAACTCGTCGCTCCCGTGCGTCGGCGGCTGGAGCACGACGGCGAGATCGACCTGACCGCCGCGCAGGAGCTCGAGCTGCTGGCCGTGGTCGCCGGGCTCGATGCGGATGACGCATTTCGGATAGCTCTGGCGAAATTCGCGCAGCACGGTCGGCAAGATGTGCTGGCACGCCGTCGTGCTCGCGCCGACGCGCAGGCGGCCGTGGCCCCACTTCGTCAGCGTCTCGATGCCCGCGCGTGCCGCCTCCATCTCCCGCAGGATTTTTTCCGCGTGCCGCAGAAACTGCTCGCCCGCCTGCGTGAGCAGCACGCGCCGCCCGATCCGATCGACGAGCCGCGTGCCCACATCATCCTCCAGCGCCTTGATGGCGTGGCTGACCGCGGACTGCGTGAGAAACAAATCCTTGGCGGCGTGCGTGAAGCTGCCGCGCCGCGCGAGCGCGGTGAAAGCGTGGAGCTGCCGGCTATCGAGCGTCGGCTTCATGGATGAGTGGACTTCATTTCTGCGATGAAATGTTTGAAGAGCAGTAATCAGGCCAGCCACACACCGTGGCATAGCGACGGCTAAGTCTGTGCGCAGTGACGAAGCCCTCAATGCCACCAGCCCAGCCGAACCCGCCCCTGCGGGCGCGGCCGTTGCGTCTCGGCTTTCTTCCGCTCACCGACGCCGCGCCGCTCATCGTGGCGCAATCCAGCGGAATTTTTGCCCGCCACGGCCTGCACGTCGAACTCCGCCGCGAAATCGGCTGGGCCACCTTGCGCGACAAGATCACCTACGGCGAGCTGGAGGCCGCCCAGGCCCCGGCCCCGATGCTCTGGGCGATGCAACTCGGGCTCAGCACGCCACTGTGCGACGTGCTGACGGCCCTCGTGCTCAATCGCAACGGCAACGCCATCACGCTTTCCCGCGCGCTCTGGGACGCGGGTGTGCGCGACGGCGCCTCGCTCAAGGAGCACGCCCGCTCCCGCCGGAACCGGACGCCGCTCACCTTTGGCATGGTGTTCACCTACTCCACGCACCACCTGATGCTCGCACGCTGGTTGCAGTCCAGCGGCCTGGAGCCCGGACGCGAGGTGCGCCTCGTGGTCGTGCCACCCGCACAGATGTTTCGGAATCTGGCGGCGGGCACCATCGACGGTTTTTGCGCGGGTGAACCGTGGAACACCCACGCTGTGCGCGAAGGCGCCGGCTGGTGCCCGGCATGGAGCGCCGCCCTGCACCCTGGCCACGTCGAGAAGGTGCTGCTCGTGAAACAGAGTTTCGCAGAAACCCGCGCGACCGAACACGCCGCGATCGTCCGCGCGATTGCCGAAGCCGCGGCGTGGTGCGACGAGCCGCAAAATCGCGAGCCTCTCGCCGACCTGCTCGCGCAACCGCAGTATCTCGATCTCCCCGCGGCCGCGATCGCGCCGGCGCTACTGGGCCGCTTCGACTGCGGCCACGGCCGGATCGAATCCGTGCCGGACTTCCATGTGTTTCACCGCGGCGAAGCCAGCGTGCCCACCGTCACCGCGGCCACTGCGCTGCAACGCGCCCTCGCCGAAGGTGGGCTCCTGCCCGGGGCCGCCGCCGATCCCCAATTACCCCGCCGTTTGTTTCGCGAGGATCTCCATCGCGAGATTTTTGCCACCCACCATGACTTGCATGAAATCACCACGCCATCAGACCTCCGCGGGGTCGGCAGCCAATCTGGCTGACGTCTCGCTCAATCGCCGCCGTTTTCTCACGCACGCCGCCACCGGCGTCGGGGCCGTCGCGCTCTGGTCCGCCCTAGGCAACCGCTCGTGGGCTGCCACCGCCGCCAGCGCGGGCGATGGGCCAGAGTCGCCGAATCTGAACTTCGGTATCATCGCGCTCACCGACTGCTCGCCCATCGTCATCGCGCACGAAAAAGGGCTGTTCAAAAAATACGGCATCAACTCCACCGTCACGAAGGGCGCCAACTGGGCCGCAATCCGCGACAACCTTTCCAGCGGCTCGATTCAGGCCACACACATGCTCATCGGCATGCCACTCGCGTCGACCATGGGCCTGCTCGGTTCGCCGAAAAAGCCGATGGTCATTCCATGGCTCATGAACCGGAATGGCCAGGCCATCAGTCTCAAGGCCGAATGGAAGGGCAAGGTCGGCGCCGACCCCAAGGCCATCAAGCCCTTCGTCGATCAAGCCAAGAAGCTCGGCGAGCCGCTCACTTTTGCGATGACGTTCCCGCCCGGCACGCACGCCATGTGGATGCGCTACTACCTTGGTGCCGGCGGCATCGATCCGGACAAGGACATCTCCCTCATCACTGTGCCCCCGGCGCAGATGGTCGCCAACATGAAGATCGGCAAGATGGACGGCTTCTGCGTGGGCGAGCCATGGAACGCACGCGCCATCGCCGACGGCATCGGCTTCACCTCCGTCTCCACGCAGGACATCTGGAAGGATCATCCGGAGAAAGTCTGCGCCTTCACCGAAGAGTTCGCCGAAAAGAACCCCAAGACCGTCAAGGCCGTGCTCAAGGCGCTCCACGAGGCCAGCGTCTGGCTCGACGAGATGGGCAACCGGCCCGAGCAGTGCGACCTCGTCTCCAAGGCCACCTACATCAACTGCGACGCCAAGACGATCCTCGGCCGCCTCCAAGGCCACTACGACTACGGCGACGGCCGCAAGAAAGAGGACGAGTTCTACATGCACTTCAGCAAACGCAACTGCAACTACCCGCAGGCGAAATACGCCACGTGGTTCATGTCGCAGTATCGCCGCTGGGGCATGGTCACCGGCGCCCCCGACTACGACGGCATCGCCAAGCGCGTCATGCGCGGCGACCTCTACGAGCAGGCGATGAAGGAAATCGGTTACGCCCACGGCGGCGCGGACAATTCGCCCGAAACGCTTTTCGACGGCGCGGTGTTCAATCCCGCCGATCCCGAGGGTCACGCCAAGAGCTTCGCCGTGAAATCGCTCAAGGGCTGACGCTCCACCTCGCCCCCAAATGCGCGCCTCCCTTCCGCAGCGCTACGCCCGGGCTCTCCGCGAGCCCGCCGTCTGGCAGCGGGCGGCGCGGCTCGGAATCTTCGTCGGCCTGGTGCAGGTCGCCCTCAATCAGGGCGACCACTGGGCGCGCGGCGAGGTGACCCGCACCATCGTCCTCAAGTCCATCTCCTCGGTCCTGTTCGCCGTGTTTGTCGTCCTGTTTGCCTCCGCCTCTACCCGGGCGGAGGCCCTTCGCCTGCCTCCCTCATCATGAAAAAATTCAAACTCGACTGGCTCATCCTGCCGCTTGTCGGCATCGGTCTCATCGTTGTCTTCTGGGCGCTTTCCAGCGTCACATGGGCGACCAACCTGCCCTCGCCGCTGAAAACCTGGCAGGCCAGCCGCGACTACGTGCTCGAGCCGTTCGCCAAGCGCGGCGAGATGGACCAGGGCATCCTGCGTTTCACGTGGTATTCGCTCATCCTGGTCGCCCAAGGCTACGCCCTCGCCATCGTGATCGGCACGCCGATCGGATTTTTTCTCGGGCTCTCGAAGACGTTCACCAAAATCTTCGACCCGATTATTCAAATCCTGCGCCCGGTCTCACCGCTCGCGTGGCTGCCGCTTGGGCTGGTGTTGTTTCTCAACACCGGGAAACAGGCTGGAACCTTCGGCGCGCTCTTCACCATCGCGATCTGCTCGATGTGGCCGACGGTGCTCAACACCGCGGTCGGCGTGCGCGCCGTGCCGCAGGATTATCTCAACGTCGGCCGCGTGCTAAAACTCTCCCGCTGGAAAACGCTCACGAAGATACTGATTCCCGCGACCCTGCCCTACATGTTCACCGGCTTTCGTCTGAGCCTCGGCATCGCCTGGCTCGTGATCGTCGCCGCGGAAATGCTGACCGGCCGGCCCGGCGTCGGCGGCTTTCTCTGGCAGGAATACAACGCGCTCATCTACGAGCACATCATCCTCTCGATTGTCGTCATCGGTCTCGTCGGCTTCGTGCTCGACCGCCTGATGAGCTTGCTCGAGGCGCGGTTCAAAACGGCCTGATGCCCCATGCCTTTCCTCGAACTCACTCATGTCAGCAAGGGATTCGGCGGTCCGGCGGTCCTGAGCGACATCAACCTCTCCATCGAGCGCGGCGAATTCGTCGCCATCGTCGGCTACTCCGGCTCCGGCAAGACCACGCTGATCTCGCTCATCGCCGGGCTGCAAAAGCCCGACACCGGCACGGTCAAACTCAACGACCTCGAAATCACGGAGCCCGGCCCCGACCGTGGGATCGTTTTTCAAAACTACTCGCTCCTGCCTTGGCTCACCGTCACCGAGAGCATCGCTCTGTCCGTCGATCAGGTTTTCCCGAATCACGCGCCGGAAAAACGCGCCGAACTCGTCGCCAAGGCGGTGGCGACGGTCAACCTCGTCGACCACGCCCAAAAGCTGCCGCGCCAGCTCTCCGGCGGCCAGCGCCAGCGCGTCTCGGTCGCGCGGGCCCTCGCGATGGACCCGCAGATTCTGCTGCTCGACGAGCCGCTGTCCGCGCTCGACGCGCTCACGCGTGCCACCCTGCAGGATGAAATCGAGCGCATCTGGGAAGCGGACAAAAAGACCGTCGTCCTGATCACAAACGACGTCGATGAAGCCCTCCTTCTCGCCGACCGCATCATCCCGCTCACGCCCGGCCCCGGGGCCACGCTCGGCGAATCCGTCACCGTCACCCTGGCCCGCCCGCGCGAGCGCAAGGCGCTCAACCACAACCCCGAGTTCAAACGCCTCCGCGCCCTGGTGACGAATCAGCTGCTGGGCTACGGCGCGCGCCGTCGCTCCACCGTCACGAAAAAACTTATCCTACCCGACATCCTCCCGGAGGATCTCGATCTACCGCGGACGACGCGGCGCCGTCCCTTGCGGCCGAACGAAGCCAAGGCGGAGCAAATCACAATCAGTGCGTAGTCACGCACGACCGCTCTTAACCATGATATCACTCGCCCGCCATTCACGGCCAAAACGCGCTCGCCCGGTTTTCCTCTCCTTCTATTTCCCACTTTTATGAGCGCCTTCCTTGAAATCTCCCAGCTCGGGAAAGTCTTTCCCACTCCCTCCGGTAAACCCGCCGTCATCGTTGAGAACTTCGATCTGCGCATCCGCAAGGGCGAGTTCATCACGCTCATCGGCCACTCCGGTTGCGGCAAGTCCACGGTCCTCTCGATGGTCGCCGGCCTCACGGAGGTGACGTCGGGCGGCGTGATTCTGGCCGGCAAGGAAGTCACCGGGGCGGGCCCGGATCGCGGCGTGGTGTTTCAAGCGCCGTGCCTGCTGCCGTGGCTCACCGCGCTCGAAAACGTGATGCTCGGCGTCGATCAGGTATACTACACGGCCGCGGCGGACGAACGTCGCCAGATTGCGGAGTATTACCTCGCGGTCGTCGGGCTCGCCGAATCGATGCACCGCAAGCCCGCGGAGCTCTCGCAAGGCATGCGCCAGCGTTGCGGCATCGCCCGGGCCTTCGCGCTCTCGCCGAAGATGCTCCTGCTCGACGAACCCTTCGGGATGCTCGACTCACTCACGCGCTACGAACTCCAGGAGGTTCTCCTCGATCTGTGGCAGAAGGATCAAAAGACAGCCCTGATGGTCACGCACGACGTCGACGAAGCCCTGTTCCTCTCTGATCGCGTCGTGATGATGACAAACGGCCCCGCCGCCACCGTCGGCGAAATCCTTGAGGTGAAATTCCCCCGGCCGCGCTCGCGCAAGCAGCTGCTCGAAGATCCCGAATACTACCGGCTGCGCGAGCAACTCATCAGCTTCCTCGAGGAACGCTCGCATCTTCGGCCGCTCGCGCCGCCGACTCCCGCCTATCTTCCGCCTGTTTCGCCGAAGCCGCCTCGCTCCGGGATCAATCGCCTTTTCCGCGCGCTCACCCCGGCCGCCTAGGTTTACGCCCACGCACCGACTCCCACACCACGCTCATCCATGAACTCATTCCACCGCCCAAACCTGTCCTGTCGCGCCGCGCTCGTCGCGTTTGGACTCGCCGCGCTCGCGCCCGCCGCGCACGCCCAATACGCTCCGTCCGCGCCGGCGCGTCCCTTCCCGGGCTACTTCAACGAATACTTCCGCAGCACCGATGCCTACCGCAGCAACTGGGACATCGGCGTCAACGTCCGCGAACGCCTCGAGAGCA
>JANNEY010000527.1:0-6676 GCA_031379235.1 Opitutaceae bacterium
GTGCGCCCCAGCCGAGCCCGCCCTGCACGGCGAAGAATCCGATCCCAAGCGCCGCCAGCAGCAGCAGATTCAGCATCAGCCACAGCGAGACTTTGAGCGAAAGCGGATAGGAGACTTTCATCGGTGCAGAGGATAGGACGCGAAAAATCCCTGCGGGTTAGGGGGAACTTCCGCAACGTTAACCTCGGCTTAACAAAAATGCCGCGCCGCCGCATATGCGCTTAACGCGGCCGTGGTTTCATGCGTCCGTCCCGCTCAACCCTAATCTCCATGCCACACGCATTCCTCCGTTTCGCGTTTTCCGCCGCTGTGCTTGCCGCACTGCTCCCCGCCAACGTCCTGGCCGCTGATCCCCAGCTCGAATCCTGGCAGACCGCCAGCACCCGCCGCTATGCGCGCATCTATGAGACCGACGCGGCTCGTCTCGCCGGAACCGCCGTCACGACGTGGACACGCGGCGCGACTTCCCAGCCGACGCCGAGCTACGCGGGCGTCATCCAGGTTTCCTACTCGACCAACTGGGTCTACTTGCGCTCCACCGGCCTCGGCACGCACGTCATGGGCCCGTGGTATGGCAACGCCGCCCACACGCAGGCCTTCCCCAGCTATCCAGCCAACATGGGCGTGCTCTTCCGGATCCCGCGCACGCCAACGATCCCGACCACGAAGTCGCTCACCGGCCTCGGGGCGATCGGCTACTTCGTCGATGGCGTCGCGGCGTTCGATAACCGCGATGCGTTTTCCTACTCGACGGCGAGCAGCACCGACGCCTCTCCCGTTAATGGCCTGCGCGGCGATGGCGTGTGGAATCGCGAAGCCTATCACAACGAGGGCCAGACCTTCGACCCCGCGTTCGCCCACCAGGCGATGACCAATCACCACTATCACGCCAACGCGCCCGCCGTCCGCTACCAACTCGGCGACCACGTCGATTTCAATTCTACGACCAAGATCTACACCGAGAGCACCGGTCCAGTGACCGCGCATTCGCCCATCGTCGCGTGGCTGCAGGATGGTCTGCCCGTCTACGGCCCCTATGGCTATTCATCGCCGCTGGATGCGAAGAGCGGCCTCCGGCGCATGATTTCGGGCTACGTCAAACGCGATGCCACCAACGGCACCACCAACCTCGCCGTCACCGGTCGGACCATTCTGCCCGCGTGGGCTGCCCGGACGCAAAACCGCGCGGCCACTTTGCCTACGACCGCTTACGGCCCTGCGGTGAGTGCCGCTTACGCGCTCGGCCATTTTATCGAGGACTTCGACTACCTCGGTGACCTTGGCAAGACGCAGGGGACCGACTTCGATTTGAACGAGAGCAACGTCCGCTTCTGCGTGACACCGGAGTTTCCGGCCGGCACCTGGGCCTACTTCCTCACGATCGAAGCCGACGGCACGCCGAAATATCCCAACATGGTTGGCCGGTCGTTTCACGGCGCTGCCACGGGCGGCAACGTGAATGCCATCAACGAAACCGTCACCGAGTTCGTCCGCGCCAGCCAGGCTTCGCCGATCTCCGTCAGCGCCACGAATGCCGGCGGCACCGTCTCGATCACGTGGTCCTCGGTCGAAGGCGCGACCTACAAGATCGAGACCTCCACGGACGCCAGCACGTGGTTGCCACTCTCAGGCGCGAGCGCTCTTACCAGCAGCGGCGGCGACACGACGAGCTTCTCCACGACCACCGTCGTCGCCAACTACCGCGTCACGCTCACCGCGCTTGCGACCTACGACACGCGCGGAGCCGCAGGACTCACTGGCGTTGGCAACAACGCCACCGCCGCGATCGGCTCGAGTGGCACCGCGCGGCTCGTGAACATCGCGACGCGCGCCGCGCTCGGCGGCACGGCCGGCACTCCGATCCCCGGCTTCGTCCTTAGCGGCACGGGCACGAAATCGATGCTCGTTCGCGCCGTCGGCCCGTCGCTCGCGAGCTTTGGCGTCACCGGCTTCCTCGCCGATCCGCGCCTCAGCCTCGTGAGCGGCAGCGCCACGGTGGCGAGCAACGACAACTGGCTCGCCGGCGATGCCGCGACGTTCACGGCCACCGGTGCTTTCGCCCTCACCGCTGCGAGCAAGGACGCCGCGCTCGTCAGCACGCTGGCCGCGGGTGCCTACACCGCGCCGGTCACCGCGACGGATGGCGGCAGCGGCGTCGCGCTCCTCGAGGTTTACGACGCCGCGACTTCCAGCTCGCTCAACGTGATCAACGCCAGCACGCGCGCCTTCGTCGGCACCGGCGACAGCGTGTTGATTCCCGGCTTCGTGATCAGCGGCACCGGTTCGCTGAAGCTCCTCATCCGGGCCGTCGGCCCCACGCTGACGACGTTCGGCGTCACCGGCGTCCTCGCCGATCCCACGATCACGCTCTACCGCGGCACGACGGCGCTCGCGACCAACGACAACTGGTCGAGTGCAGCCAACGCCACGGAAATCTCCGCGACTGCCTCTGCCGTCGCGGCGTTTGCGCTGCCCGCGGGCAGCCGCGACGCCGCGCTCGTCACGACGCTCCCTGCCGGTGCCTACACCGCGATCGTCAGCGGCGTCGGCAACACCACCGGCACCGCCCTCGTCGAACTCTACGTGGTCCCCTGATTTTTTCCCGTAAGATTTTCCACCCCATCCCATGATCAGCTTCCCGCGTCTGCTCCTGCTCGCCCTGTCGCTGCTTTGCTTCGCGGTCGCCCCGGCTGCGACGCCCAACGTCCTCCTCATCGTCTCCGATGATCAAGGCTGGGGCGATGTGCCGTGGCGCGGCAGCCCGGCGCGGATGCCGAATCTCGACACGTTGCGCCAGAGCGGAACGGAGTTGCTGCGCTTCTACGCGAGCCCGGTGTGCAGTCCCACCCGCGCCGCGCTCCTGACCGGTCGCTCGGCGTTTCAGCAGGGCATTCGCGATCAATTCGCGCCGAACGACAACGGCCTTTCGTTGCTGGAGCACCTCATGCCGGAAAGTTTCCGCGCCGCCGGTTACCAGACTGCCCTCACGGGCAAGTGGCATCTCGGCTCCACCACCGTTGACCGGCGTCCGCTCGCCCGTGGCTTCGACCGTTTCTACGGTTTCCTCGGGCCAGCGGTCGACTACTACACGCACTTGTTCACCGGGCCGGCCGGCGGCCTCGACTGGCAGCGCGACGGGGTGACGCTCAACGAAAGCGGCTACTCCACGGATCTCATCGCGGCCGAGGCCGTCCGTCTCCTGCGCGCGCGCGACAAGACGAAACCGTTTCTCCACGTCGTCACCTTCAACGCCCCGCACACGCCTTACGCTGCGCCCGATGCACTCAAGGCCAACTACCCGACGCTCACCGGTGACGCGCAGACCTACGCCGCGATGCTGGAGAGCCTCGACAACGGCGTCGGCGCGATCCTCACCGAGCTCACGGTGCAGGGGCTCAACAACGACACGCTGGTCGTCTTCGTCTCCGACAACGGCGGCGCCGGCAATTCCCCCGCGCGCAACACCCCGCTGCGACTCAACAAGGGCAATGTCTACGACGGTGGCATCCGCGTGCCTGCCATCCTCCGTTGGCCCGGGATCGTGCGCGCTGGCGCGACCAGTGATCAGTTCGTCGCCGCGCAGGATATTTTCCCCACCATCGCCGCCGCCGTCGGCGTCACACCGCGCAATTCCTTGCCTCTCGATGGCGTGAATGTGTGGACTCCGCTCCGGACCGGCGGCGCCGTAGTTGATCGCGCCTTCACGTTCGCCACCGAGGTGAACTACGCCCAGTTCGACGGTCGCATGAAACTCGTGCGCATCGGCGCCCGCGACGAACTCTACGACATCGTCGCCGATCCGTCCGAGGCCACGAATCTCGCTGCCGCCCAGCCGACGGTCCTCGCGCGCCTGCAGGCCGCGCTCGCCGCCGCGGTCACCCGCTCGCTCAGCGCCGAGCCCAATGGCGACGCCCGCGTCACGAATCTTTCCGCGCGCGCGGCCATGGGCGGAACCGCCGGCACACCCATTCTCGGCTTTGTCGTCACGGGCGGCGAAAAGCGCCTCGTGGTGCGCGGTGTCGGCCCAGCGCTCGCGGGGTTTTCCGTCCCGGGATTTCTGCCGGACCCGCTCGTGGAGCTGCGCCAAGGCCAGACGCTAATCCAGTCCAACGACGACTGGCTCTCCGCCGATGCCGCCACGTTCGCCGCCACGGGTGCGTTTGCGTTGCCGGCCGGCAGCAAGGACGCCGCGCTCGTCGCGACCCTCTCCGCGGCGGCCTATACCGCGCAAATCTCCTCGGCGGTCGCCGGCGCGAGCGGCGTGGCCCTCTTGGAAATCTATGACACCGGCACCGGCAGCACCGCCGCGCGCCTGGTCAACGCCTCGGCCCGCGCCTTCGTCGGCACGGGCGCCGCGATTCTTATCCCCGGCATCGTCGTCGGCGGCAACGGCGCCGCCGGTCTCCTCATCCGCGCCGCCGGCCCCGCGCTCGGGAAATTCGGTGTGACCGGCGCGCTCGCCGATCCCGTGCTCTCGCTCTACCGGGGCAACGACCTCATCGCGACCAACGACGACTGGGGCACCGCAACCAACGCCCCGCAGATCATTACGTCGTCGACGGCTGCCGGCGCTTTCGCGTTCGACGCTGCCAGTCGCGATGCGGCGTTGCTCACCACGCTGCCCGCCGGCACGAGCTACACCGTGCAGGTCAGCGGCAAGAACAACACGACCGGCACGGTGCTCGTGGAATTCTATTTGGTGCCGTGAGCCGGCTCGCCGGCGGAGGCGAGCGGCAGGGTCGCGACAAACTCGGTCCAGTCCCCGCCTTCGGGGGCGGGCGCCAGTGCGAGATCACCGTCGTGCGCACGCAGGATTTCCCGGGAAAGGCTGAGGCCGAGGCCGGCGCTGGCGGTGGTGTCCTGCCGGGTGCGCGCGCGGTCGCCTCGGAAAAACCGCTCGAAGATGCGCGGCCGGTCCTCGGCCGCGATGCCCGGGCCGGTGTTGCCGACGGTGATCGTCGCCGTGCCGGCATCGGCATCGGTCCGCAGTTCGAAGCGCACGCGGCCGCCCTCGCGGTTGTATTTGATCGCGTTGCCCGCGAGGTTTTGCAGCGCCTGCTCAAGCAGCACGGCGTCAGCGAGCACGGTGACGCCGGCAGGCAGGGTGTGCTCGATGGCCAAAGCGGGAGCGAGCGCAGTGCAATCTTCGAGGACGTTGGCCAGGAGCTGGGAGAGATCCGTGGGCTCGCGGTGCAGTTGGAGGCGGCCGGTGTCGGCGAGGGAAAGGAGCAGAAGTTTTTGCACGATGGCTTTCAGCCGCTGCACTTCGTCGAGCAGGCTCGTGTAGGTTTGCTGTTGGGGCGAGCCAGCTGGCGTGGCGGCGAGGGCCTGTTCGAGTTCGACCTGCAACAGCGCCAGCGGCGTCCGGAGCTCATGCGAAGCGTCGGCACTGAATCGCGTGGCCTGGTGGAAGCCCTTTTCCAGGCGGTCCATCATTTCGTTGAACACGGTGACGAGCCGCTGGAACTCGTGATCGTTCCCGGGTGAGGCGATGCGCTGGTCGAGGCCCTGGGCGGTGATGCGCTCGGCGGCGCGGGTGAGCGAGGCGACGGGGCGGAGGGCGCGCGCGGCGAGCCACCAGGCGCCCGCGCCGACAACGAGGAGGATGAGCGGGAGGGCGGCGAGGTAGCGGCCGCGGAGTTGACGGAGATCGGCGTCGAGCTCGTCGAGGTTGGTGGCGAGGACGAGCGTGGTGTAGGGATTGCCGGTGACGGCGACGCGCCACGTGCTGCCGCCGGCGGTGACGGTGGAGAACGCGGTTTCGCGGATGGGGAGGCGGGGATTGCGCGGGGAGAGGCCCCCGCGGCTGGGGGGCGACGGGGGGCGTTCGAAGGTGGCTCCACCCTCGTAGGTGCCGGGCACGGCGAGCGAGTCGGGGGCGAGGCCGTCGGGCCAGCTGCGGGAGCGGAACTCGACGCGGTCGTAGTTTTTCACCCAGAGCGCGTAGGCGGGCGGGCGGTCGCTGCCGGAGACGAAGGCGAGGGCGGCGTCGAGGCGCGCCCAGTGGCTGCCGTCGTTGACGCGGTCGAGGTTGGTCTTGGCGAGGTGGTGGAGCTCGCGGTCGAGGCGCTCGAGGTTGAAGCGCGAGGTGACGGTCCAGGCCGCGAAGCCGGCGGCGAGGAGCAGCGCGGCGGTGAGCAGGCCGACGAGGAGCGCGAGGCGGAGGCGGAACGAATTCACGATGGCTTCGCGGGAGAAGCGGCGAGGGCCCGGGCGCGGTAGCCGACGCCGCGGATGGTCTCGATCAGCGAATCGTCGCCGCCCTCGGCGCCGGCGAGTTTGCGGCGGAGGCGCTGGACGTAGACATCGACGAGGTTGGTGCCGGGATCGAAGTGGTAGTTCCAGACGTGCTCGCAGATTTGGGCGCGGGTGAAGGTCTGGCCGGGCGAGCGGAGGAGGTAGGTGAGGAGCGCAAACGCGCGCGCGGTGAGCTCGACGAGCGCGCCGTCGCGGCGGACTTCGCGGGCGACGAGATTGATGGAAACATGACCGTGCTGGAGGAGGGTGAGGGCATTGCCGGCGGCGCGACGGGTGACGGCGTGGAGGCGGGCGATGAGCTCGTCGACGTAGAAAGGTTTCGAGAGGTAGTCGTCGGCGCCGAGGTTGAGGCCCTCGAGGCGCTCGTTGAGGGTGCTGCGGGCGGTGACGAGGATGACGGGGACGGTGAGGCGCCGGT
>JANNEY010000325.1:0-3942 GCA_031379235.1 Opitutaceae bacterium
GCCGAACCCCGCCGAGTTGAACGCACCGCCGCAAGCCACCAAACGGTGGGGTTCGGCGACCCCGCCCTACATTCAAGCGCGCCCCACTCGGCGGCATACCGCTCGGTCGTGGGTGATTGCACGCGGCGATTGAAAAACTAAACGGCCCGGCCACTGTCGCGCCCGATGAATTCGGTGGCGTCGACCCGAGACAATTTCCGTATGCGCATCGCGATCGCGGGCGCGCTGTTCGTGCTGACGGCGCTGCTTTTCTCGCGCACGCTGGGCAACAACTTCGTCAACTACGACGACCCCGACTACGTGACGGCGAATGCGCACGTGCAGGCGGGCCTCACGGCCGACGGCGTCGCGTGGGCGCTGCGCTCCGGCGAGGCGTCGAACTGGCATCCGCTCACGTGGCTCTCGCACATGGCGGATGCGTCGCTCTTCGGCGAAAACCCGTGCGGGCACCATGCGACGAGCGTGCTGCTCCACGCGCTCAACGCTGCACTCGCGTTTCTCGCGCTGCGCCGGCTCACCGGCGCGCTCTGGGCGAGCGCGGTGTGCGCGGCGCTGTTCGCGTGGCATCCGCTGCGGGTCGAGTCGGTCGCGTGGGTGGCGGAGCGGAAGGACGTGCTGAGCGGGTTTTTTGGGTTCGCCGTGTTGTGGGCCTATGCGGGCTATGCCGAACGGCGGCGCGACGGGGCGGGGAGCGCCTGGCGTTTCTACGCGCTCGCGCTGGTCGCGATGGCGCTCGGGTTGATGGCGAAGCCCATGCTCGTGACGCTGCCGTGCGTGCTGCTCCTGTTGGATTTCTGGCCGCTGCGGCGCGTGACGAAAAATGCCGCCGCGACCCTCGTGCTGGAAAAACTGCCGTTCTTCGCGCTCGCCGCCGGGTCGTCCTACGTGACCTATCTGGTGCAGAAAGGCGGCGGCTCGGTCACGGCCGCACTGAGTTATCCCGAGCGGTTGGAGAATGCCGCGGTCGCGGTCGTGCGCTATCTTGGGAAATTCGCCGCGCCCATCGATCTCGCGGTGCTTTATCCGCACCCGGGGCAATGGCCGGCGAAGAAGGTTATCGCGAGCGTGGTGATTATCGCGGCGCTCACCGCCCTGGCGTGGTGGCAGCACCGGCGCCGGCCGTGGATCACGATCGGGTGGCTGTGGTTTCTCGGCACGCTGGTGCCGGTGATCGGCCTCGTGCAGGTCGGGCTGCAATCGATGGCGGACCGCTACACCTATGTGCCGATGCTCGGCGTGCAGATTGCGCTGGTGTGGGCGCTCGCGGAATTCGCGGCCCGGCCCGGCGCGCGTCGGATGTGGGCCGCCATTGCAGCCGTTGTTTTGATCGGTTGCGCAGCGCGCACCTGGGACCAGCTCGGCGTGTGGAAAAACTCGCTCACGCTGTTTGACCAGGCCATCGCGTCGACTGAGGGCAACTACCTCGCGCACGACAATCGCGGGCTGTTTCTCTACAATGCCGGGCAGCCCGACGCGGCGCTCGCCGACTACCAGCGCGCGCTCGCGATCAAGCCCGACTATCTCAACGCGAACAACAATCTCGGCCACGCGCTCGCCGAACTCGGCCGCCCGGCCGAGGCGATTCCGTTCTACCGCGTGGCGTTGCGGACGCCTTCCGGCCGGCTCGAACTCGAGGTGCGCAACAACCTCGCCAACGCCCTCTCGGATCTCGGCCAGCTCCCGGAGGCGATGGAGCACTACGCGTTCGTGCTCACGCGCGCGCCCGACCACGTCAACGCCCTCAACGGCTCCGCCGTCGCACTCGCGATGCAGGGCAACCTCGCCGAGGCCAAGGCCCGCCTCGAGCGCTCACTCCGCCTCGCGCCGGACAACGCCAGCGCGCTCAATAACCTCGGCAACGTCTGCGCCATGCTCAAGGAGTTCGACGCCGCGGTCCGCCATTACCGCCGCGCCGCCGAGCTGAAACCCGGCGACGGCTTCGGTTTTCTCCAGGCCGCCGCGCTCCTCCTCCAGCAGGAGAAATTCGCCGAGGCCGCGGACAATTTCTCGCGCGCTCTCGCGCTCAAGCCCGTGAACCCCGACGCCCACGCGAACCTAGGCCTCGCCCTCGCGCGCCTCGGCCGCCGCGACGAAGCCCTCCGCGCCCTGCGCACCGCCCTCCAGCAAAAACCCGATCACGCGCAGGCGCGCGGGTGGCTGCAAGCGATCGAGTCGGGCAAGTAGCGCGGTGCTTCAGCCCGCGCTTGGTTGTTTGTTCTGATGTTAAGCGCTTTCGGCCATTTGGAAAAGACGCTCAAGGTTGAGTCGAGAAAAGTGAACGAATCCATCCTTGGGCAACAGCGCCGAGAAGGAAGACGATGATGCCCCAACCCTTATTGAACAGCCAGCCGATGACGGGAAAGACGTAGCTGCGGAAAAAGCCGGGCGGCTTGGCAACCGCACGCCACTCGGACTCCTTGCCGAGGTCGAGTTTGTAGGCGTCACTGCCGTCTGGATGAACGAATGTAACGAGTAAACCGCGCTGAGTGAGGTCAGTGAAAACGTTCCAAGCGGTGGCGTCTGAGAGCTTGAGTGCTGTTGCATCTGTTGTGTTGCGCGCCGTCAGAACTGGCCAGCGCCAGAATTGCGAGGCGTTGCGACGCGCGAATAACCAGCGCGCGGCCTCGCTTCGTTGCTTCACGTAGTCACCAAATTTTAGGGTCATAGAATTAGAATTCGGATAGATGCGCCTAACTGGCCGCGCATGTTGAAACGCAGTTCTTGTGGCGAAATGCCTTGGACGTTGTCGAACACGTTTCAGTTCTTGAATTTTTCTGACCCAAAGCAAATCGTGGACGAAAGCTTTGATCTCACTGCCTCCCGCCATGAAAACATGTCGCACTCTGTTGGCCATCGCCGCAATCTGCGTGCTTTCTAATTTGACGATCGTGGTTGCAAGTGAAGCCACTTACGACCGCCAAGAAGAAATAAGACGTGCGGCGGAGAAGTTGGCGCGTTACGATCAGGAGCAACGGCAGGCAGCGAAAGACCGCGCTGATGAAAGAGAGCAGCGGGAACGTTACAGTAGGCTCTCAGATGGTGAAAAGGCCGCGGCGGAGCTTTTTTGGATAGCTGTCATCGTAGCCATATTCGGAGGCCTTGCGGTGTATGTTATTCGAATTAATGCACAGTTTTCCGGCCCCAAAAAAATTCCCAGAGTTAAGCTTCGGCCAATACCGCTAACGTGGGAGCAAATTGAAGCACAAAAACAATGGGCTGCAAAAAATGCAGCTCAAGTGCAGAGAGCTATTGAAATCGAAAAACAGCGCCGCGCAAAACTCGGCTTGAGTTCTGAATAACCGTCCAAGCCCTTCCGCGATTCAGGTTTTCTTAAGGTTATGGTATACACCAAGCGCCTTAAAGCCTCCCCGCAACACTCGCTTCCATGTCCCCCGCCGAAGCGGCCCAACGCATCGCCGACCTGCGCACCGAGGTCGCGCGCCACGACGAACTCTACCATCGCCGGTCCACGCCCGAGATCGCGGACTTCGACTACGACCGCCTGAAGGCTGAGCTCGCCGCGCTCGAGCAACAGTTTCCCGCCGCCGCCGCGGCCCTCGGCGCCGACACGCCGACCGCCCGCGTGGGCGACGACCGCACCGAGGGTTTTTCCCGCGTGAAGCACCGGCAGGCGATGACTACGCTCGACAACACCTACGACGAGGCCGAGCTACGCGAGTTCTGCGCGCGCCTCGCCAAGCTCTGCGGCCGCGACGACCTCGTATTTTCCGTCGAGCCCAAGATCGACGGCGCCTCCATCAGTCTCACCTACGAGCACGGGCAGCTCATCCGCGCCGTCACGCGCGGCGACGGCGAGGAGGGCGACGACGTGACGGTGAACGTGAAGACCATCGCGAATCTCCCGGCCACGCTGCGTGCTCTGCCCTTCTCGACGGCCTCAGAGAGCGTCGAAAAAGGTGGGGCTGGCTCTCCGAGCCGGCC